>JAUWKS010000026.1 GCA_030614005.1 Candidatus Heimdallarchaeota archaeon
AGATACAGAGCTAGATAATGCAAATCCTATTGATCATTTAATAGGAAAATCATTAGAACTAGCATTTTCAGATGAAAATAAGGATAGAATCATACCTGTATTGGTAAACGAAATTGCAGTTGAAATTGTTCTAGCTAAAGAGGACTCTATAACTATAGATCAAATAAAGACATTAGTTTTAACGATAATATCAAGTTCATTCATTCTTGAATCATTGAATTTAGATGTATTAGTTAAAGATGATAAAACTTTAACTAAATTACTGACAGTGCTGACAGACATAAACTCAAGTTTATCTAAATTGCTAAAGATGAAACCATATTCATTACTTATAGTTGATGCTACAAAAATAATTAAATCAATTCGAGACGTGCAAGGGATAATTGAAACTCTACAAAAAATTGATTCAAACAAAGAATTAGCAGTAAAGATAGAGAAAATGGCTGATAAAATCAAAGAGCAATTGGATACTAAACCAATTGCTAAATCCTCTATTAAGCTGCCAAAAAATAAACTAAAGATCAGTAAGAATAAACTACTTTCTGCTATTTCAGCATCAGATGGGGAAGTGTTAGAAATACGAACAAGAGCTGGAACATATTACACAACAGCTAAAGTATTGGAAAGAACTCTACCAAATAAAGATAAAAGGGTGGAATTGTTAACAGACAGAGAAATTGAGGTTAAGATAGAGGTTCTAAATTCAATAATAAAATTACTTGAGGAAGAGAAAAAATCAATATCGAAAAAGGATTTTGAAAAAATAAAGAACGATTATTTAATGCAATTAATGGGCGCAGAGCAAGTACTAACAAAAAGAAGAGGTTCATTCAAAAGAATCACTTGTCCAAATTGTGGAGCAATGAATTCATCTATAGTACAATACTGTAAAAAATGTAAGAATCAATTGCCATATTGTATTGTCTGTTTGAGCAGCATAGGAGTGGGGACTGAAGTGATCGTATGTCCTCATTGTGAGAGTTTTGCTCACGCTGAACATTTCTCACAATGGTTGGAAAAAACTGATATTTGTCCATACTGTAAGGAAAAAATAAGTAAGAAATTAGAAACTGATGTTATTGAAAAAATACCAAAAATCAAAAAAACAAATTAATTTAATAATCAGAGAAACAAAATAATAGCATTCAAAATTGGAAGTACTAAGATGATTGATCAAGAGATTCTGAAGGAAAATGCTACAATTGCAAGAGCATTTCTCAATATAGCTATTATTCAACGGGATTTTTCTTGGAGGTTCCAAGAAAAGATTTGTCGTGCGGAAATTAAAGAAACAAAGAAGGCTTTCAATAGAATATCATTGGCAGTCTCTGCAGTTCTTGTAGTCATTATTTCTGTTTTGATCATCGTTCAGAACCAAGTAGGAATTTTCGTAAATGATACAATAATACCAATTTTGATTTTTCCATTAATTGTAGTATTAATTGTCATAGCAATTTTTGAATTCGTTTTAGTTAGAAAAATAGGTTACAAAGAATTAGTGAAAAATCTTGGAACAGAACAAATAATCTCAAAAGAGCTCGAACAACATCTAAAATCAAATACAAAAGCATATCTTATCATTCAGAAACATTTTGAAATCGTTAAGAAAGTTGAAACAACCAGTTTGTTACCTGGATATCTGTTAAAGATCTTACTTGATTTAAAGAAAATCGATGAAGAAAAGATTTCATACAATAAGTTTTACAAATATCTATTCTATATTTCTCTGGGAAAATCGGAACTAATTTATCAAGTTTTAGAAGAAAGTACCAATAGGAATGAAATAATTGATTTAATTATCGAATTTTCTGAACCTTATAAAAAATTGGTCAATGAATTTAGTATTGGTAGCAATGTTCCACTTTACTTTAAAGAAAAAACAGTTAAAATATTGGACAACATAGATACTTTTGATCCCAGATTTTTTGATAACTCCAAACCAAACAATGAATCAAATTTTGCTGCTCTAGATAATTTTTTGAAAAGGATTTCTAAAGAAGAAATAGAATGGGTTTTGGTTGGTTCAACTAACCTTGCTCTCCAAGGTATTGACATACAAGCAAAAGATATTGACATCATTACAACTAAGGATGGTGCCGATAAAATAGCAGAACTCTTTAAGAAAAATATAACAAAAAAAGTGGAATACAGTGAAGCGGAGAGATTCAAATCATTTTTCGGAAAGCTAGAAATAAAAGGCATCAAGTTTGAAATAATGGCTGAGTTGTCATACAAATCAGAAAAGGGTGACTGGATAAAATCGGAATCTTTAACAAAGAAAGAATATTTCGATTACAAGAAATTCAAAGTACCAATTAATCCAATTAGTCTAGAGAAAGAATTTTATCTCAAAATAAATAGGGACGATGATTTAGCTAAAATAGAAAGAATAAATGAATTTTTCCAATCTTGATAATAGTTAATGATTTAAACTAGTGTTAGCTATTTTGAAGTACATTTTACAATCTGTCATGAGGTATGTATTTGAAGATAATATTAATTCGACATGGAGAAAGCGAAGCCAATCGTCAGAGAATCGTTCAAGGGCACAAAGATTTTCCTCTTTCAGAATTGGGTCTGAAACAAGCCGAAGATATGGGTGACTTTTTGCTTGAAAATAACTATTCTTTTGATTCAGTTTACTCTTCTGATCTTACTCGAGCCAAAACAACTGCTGAAATAATTTGTAAAAAACTTCATATTGATAAAATAAAAACGGATGAGCGGTTACGTGAATTCAATCTAGGAATTTATCAAGGTCGTAGAAATGATGAAATGACTGCTGAAGATAATTCTTTTCTGCAATCTTGTTGGAAAGATGATTTGAAAAGAGTACCTGACGGAGAAAATGTACAAGAAATGAAAGAGCGAGTAAAGGATGTTTTTACTGACATAGTTTCAACGAATGATTCGAAAGCAACCATTCTCATTGTTGGACACGGAGGATCATTATTTCACATCCTTGATTCCACATTAAAAATTTATCCGGAAAAAGCTGAATGGTTTGAGAATTGTAAATTAAATGAAATTATTCAACAATCTGGTACAGAAAAATGGCTTTTAACAATATATAATGGTAAGAATATTTCCTAATGTGGGATTTCCTGAAAATTAATCAGCTTATGCAAGGAATAGGTCAACTAAATGTTCAGAAATGTATTTAGTTTAGAGAAGGGAAAATTTTCCCTTTCTATAGATTACCAATTTAAAACATGTTCAGCTATCATTCCACTAACGAAATTAAGCAAATTCTTTTCGTAAATTAGATTTACTGTAGCATATGGATCAATCTTGTATGCTTTTGCTAACCATTCAACATTATTTAGATGAACTGGTTCTTTTGTTAGAAATGAAATTGCAGCACCAACAATTGCTTCAATATTTTTATGTTCAATAAGTAAAGCTTTCAAAAACGAAACCCTTGTTGAAAAGATAGATTTTTGAAGTGAAGAAACGCTACTTTTATCTAAATTAACAAAATTTTGCCAACCTTGATTGATAAAGAATTCAGTTGTATAATTAGAGCCAAGTTTTTGAGACTCAATTCTAGCTTCTACAAAACATAAATTATGTGTTTTAGAAAGAGCATCATTCATATTATATGAGAGCTTTCCAGTGTATTTATTTACCATAGCTAATGCTTCTTCCTCAGAAAGTCCTAATAATGAGGGAAGATAAAAGGGCAGAGATACTTTTTTTAGAAGTAAGTCTATTTTTTCTTCAGTAGTAAGGTTATCCTTTGTACAAAATGCCATTTGCACTAATTTATTTAATTGGTAATGAAAACCATAAAGGGTAGAATGAGTAATACCCGCAGGTTTAGTAATTAAATCAATCTTAACCTCAGAGTTTTTCATATTAGATTCTAATCCAGGTGTAAAAGTAGAACTTGGCATATGAACCGGAGCTAGTTTTTGAGCATTGCCATTTTCCTTCACTTTTTTATTATGCTGATCGCGAACTCGCTTACGAAACTCTTCAGAAACAATCTCAACGTCTTTAACTTCTAGGAAATCCTCAGGTTGCTTAATATTAAGAATAATGCTGTCATAAGTGATGGCTAATTCAATATCGAAAAGAGTTTTGTTAAGTTGTTTAGCAAAAGTAAAAATTTCAAAAGCAGCTGAATGATAACCAAGAATAGAATAACAAAAACCAATACCAATTAACGTTGCATTAAACTTAGGACTTTGTTCTAAAGCTAGTGTGAATTGAAACATTGACTTCCACATAGTTTGTTTGCGCACATTCTTGGGGTCGATTGTAGAAATCGTCATTTTGAGTCCACTAATAGCGTCTTCGTAAAAAGGAATAGGATCTAAACGTAATTTTACATTGTGATCAACATCAAGCTTTCCGTTGATAGTTTCCTTCAACATTTCATCTATCATTTCCCGAGCTTTCTGCTCAAAGGAAGCATCGCAAAACACAAAATCTAACTCATCATCAGGAAGTTGATCTTTAACTCTAGTAAAGATTTCTTCAGCTATTTGTTTATTAATTCCAAATAAGAAGATAATGTGGCTAGGTTTCAAACCAGTTAGATACAATTTAATGAATTTATTTTCAACAGATAATTCCTCTCGAGAAAAAATGGACTCAAAACTACTAAAACTGGACTTTTTAAACACCAAATTCACCTTTCAATTATAATTGAAATATAGTTTTAATATTAGTGACAATAATGCGAGAAGCATTTAAAGATTTAGCAAGAAAAAGAGGAATAGTTTCTTAAATGAAATTATTTAATAATCTGCTACAGAAAAGCAGATTTTAACAATATATTTAATGACAAGAAAAAAGCTAACTGATAGGATTTGTAAAAATGAAAAAAATTGGCATAATTGGTGGATTGAGTTCTGAGTCAACTATTGAGTATTATCGCTTATTAGTAAGACAATATAACAAATTAAAAGGTGGGTTATCTTCTCCGGATGTAATAATTGATAGTCTAGACCTTGAAACATTGACTAATCAAATGCAAAACAAAAACTATCCTGAGATGTTAGCAAATCTGAAACAAGCGGCAAAGAATTTAGTAGTAGGTGGAGCAGAAGTTGTGATTATGGCTACAAATACACCACACATTGTTTTTGATGATTTACAAAAGGATGTCTCTGTTCCAATGATCAGCATAATGGATGCAACAGCACACAAAATTCTCGAAAAGAAATTGGATAAAGTTGGTCTTCTAGGAACCAGATTTACTATGCAAACTGGTTATTACCATGAAGCTTTGAAGAAATTTAATATCAAAGTTGTTGTTCCCGAACTTGAAGATCAGAATTTAATTGATAAAATCATTTATGAGGAATTAGTATATCATACAATTACTCAAGAATCAAAAGAAGTCTATCTTGAGATAATCAATAAATTACAAGAGAGCGGTGCTCAAGGAGTTATTTTAGGTTGCACAGAAATACCACTATTGATTAAACAAGAAGATTCACCTATTCCTGTATTTGATACAACAACAAATCATGCATTGGCGGTGTTGCACTTCTCACTAATGGATGAGGAAGAATAAATCAGCTAAATTATTTGATTTCAGAAATTATTTCCAAAGAACTATAAACTAATCAATTCAGCCATAATTTCATTTTCTTCTAATTTTTTACATGACGAAAGAATTTTCTTGAGTATACTCAAGTTATTTTTACTCTCGAGATAGTTGGTATCTGGACTTTTAGTATGATCTGTAAATAGTTCAAGAAACCAATTATCATAATCTATTTCTTCAAGATTTGAATTCAGTGTTGATATTATTCCTGATTGTAATTCTCTTTCGAAATATATTGTATCGACAAGAAAATCGCTTAAACTCTTAAGGAACAACATTGCATCACCAACTTCTGTAATTTCTTTCAATTGCTGATTCTGAGCTAAAAATAACTGATAGTTGGCTAATTTTGTTAATATGTTTTGTAACTTCACATCTTCTGGAATTATTATTGGGAGTTCTTTCAGATAGCTGCCATTAAATCGAAGATATCCTCCAGCAAGATGTGTGCCACTAAACAAGGAAGAAAAGATTACATTAAGAATATCTGAATTTAAAATCAAAGTAAGTATTTTCATCATATCTGGGTTGTGTGGATAGAACATGTAAATACCTGTAAGATTTGCGAAAATACCAGAATCATATGCTACTGTCAGTTCTGTTGCCACTTCTTTAATCAGTAATTTAGGTTTATTGAAAAGTTTTGTATGTTTCTCATCTCTAATTTTGAGAAATGGACTTTCAAATTTTTGCTTAGATAATCGAACTGGTTTTTGGAAATTAATAGAATAAGACGAGACGTTTGAGGTCCCTATGATCCTGAAATCACTATTAGACATACGATTTTCAGTGATTTGTTTAACATTTTTATTCCAATCTGTAAAACCTAAAACACGATATGCAAATTTACCATATGAATCTAATTTCAATGCTAAGGGATTATTCATGATTGATTGTATTAATTCAAGATTTGCTGAAATATTGAAAATCATTTTTGGTAATTGATAAAAATCAATTTGTTTTCTATAGTATTTTCCAAAAGAATTCATTTCTAGTTCTTTTAGGTCCTCTATTTTTGAGGACACGTAAAACTGATTTTCTAGGTTCTCTTCTTTGTCGTTTTTTATTGCTTTTTCAAGTGTGAGGATAATGGGATAAATTGAAGCATCTTGAAAAACAGGTAAATAGGAAACATCAATTATTGAAAGTATTTTAGATTGGGTTAGAATGATCTCTCTGATATTTTCTCCAAAATCTGTAGAGAGAAATTTATTGGTAATAATAAACGATAGCAAGCCATCTTCTTTTAACAATTGTTGTGCACGTTCAATGAACAGAATTGATATATCATACAATTTATATGCGGAATAATATAGTCGGGAAAAGAATTCTTTTTCTGTTTTGTTTCTAATCTTCTTAATTTCAATATAGGGGGGATTACCTATAACTAAATCAAACCCTCCTTCTCCAAGAATGTTTGGAAATCTCTCGCACCAATGTATTGGGTTCATTTCTAACAGTTCGTTAATTTTAAAATTATTTTTCTTTCTCTTTTTATTTAGATAATGCAAAAATCCTTCATCAATATTCTCTATTTCTTTCATATGATTGTTTACAAAACCAATTAGACTATTCCCTGAAACTAAATTGAAATCTAAATCTATAGATTGAGACGAATCGAAAGCTACAACATCTTGATTTGAAATAAACCATAACCACAAATTTATCCTTGAAATTGAAAGCGCCTCTTCCATCAAATCAGCACCGAATAAATTACTTTCAATAATGATCCTCTTAATTTCTGCATCAGATATTTTTAATGACAATTTTCCTGTTATGCTTTTTTGTAATTCAAATAAAATTCTAGCAGTTGCTAGTAAAAATTCTCCCGAACCTGAGGTAATATCTAAAATTCTGAGTTTTGAAAGGATATCATATAAAGTCTTGAGTGAATTTCTATTATCAATACTTTTGATATCTGCTAATTTTTCTAGCGGAACAGCCATTTTTTGAGAGAGTATTGAAAGGATAGTTTCTTTGGTCATAAAACTAGTAATCTCTGGTGGTGTGTAGTAAACTCCTTTTTTTCTTCTATCTGTTAATTGACGGGAGATTGTATTCTTCTCTTTATCTTCTTCTACTGATGATAGAAAGTCGTAATAGTTCATATCTCTTTCAAAAATAGTACTAAAAGATTCAGTAACATTACTACCGTATTGTTTAATTTTTTCAAAAGAAAATTTAACTAGTTTACTAATTTCTAAATCGTCAAAATAATTTCTCTCTTTATAATAGTCTTTTGAAAACCAGGCTCTGATTGTTATTGGTAGTTGAATTATAAGTTCTTTATCCCTAATTATATATGAGGTTTTTTTTTGGTTTTTCCCAAAAGAAGTAAATAACGCATGCAAATTTTCCTTTTTATCTCTGCTATTCAGAATGCTGTTGAAAATTACTTCTGAAGAACATTTCTCTTCTTCATTACTTTTTATCAAATCATTTTTAGTTAGGGCAGGAATCATGAATAAAGCAAAAAGCAAGTGCTGTAGGTATTGTATTACTCTCTTACCATAAAGGTCAGATATTATATCTTTAATTATCTCATCTCGAATCTCTTGATATTCATTATAAATTGAGTCAATTTCAGCTTTAGTGAGATTCTTTAACATTTGTTCTTAATTCCCAGTATGACAAAATTTTTGACTAACCTAAAAGGCGTACTTTGCAGTTATAAGTTTTATTTGAAGAAATGCGTATAAAAGAAATAGAAGGAAAACGAAAGAATTTCGTTATCCGCAGAAAGTATTAACAAATTTATTTATTCTGCACGATGAGTATGGTGATCGAAGAGCATATCACTCTTGAAGCCTGCATACTTGTCCAATAATTCTGATGCATTTGATTCTTCTTCGATTTGTTCATCTATGAACCATTGAAGTAGAGATCTTGGTTGCAGTTCTTCAAGTTCTTCAGCGAGCTTGACTAAACCAACAATTTTACCAGTAATATACTGTTCGTGTTTATAACCAGCTTCGAGGATTTCTTTAATGGATTCCCAATCATTCTTCGGTTTGCTGAGTTCAAATAGCTCAACAGTTCCACCTGTCTCTATGATGTAATCGATAAATTTCTTAGCGTGTTCGTATTCTTCTTGCGCTTGAAAATAATACCATTTTCCTAAATTATGGAAAGCTTTCTCTTCCAACCAGAAAGACATACTCAAATAGAGATATCCAGAATCTAACTCTTCCTTGATCTGCTTGTTTAGAGCAGCATTGAATTTTTTACTTATTAAAGCCATGATAAATCATTCCATGATTTTCGTTCTGAGAAATTAATAACTGAGATTGTATCGTTTGATAGTCGTCCCAAGCAATTTCCCATTTTAAGTAACCTTCCTACGTTTAAATAGATGCTTTTTTACAATATATGAAAAATGAGTGAATAATTAACAGTTTCTAAAATGAGAGGGTGATATAACTTTAGTAGTTATATCTAACCAATTTATTTACTTCTCTTTGCTTCCGGGCCAAGTGTGTTCTCTTGGATTGGGATTAATCTTTTTAAGAAGCTCATCAAGACCTGGTTCGACTCCTTGCATGAGCATATACCCTTTATTCATTTCTTTGTTGGTGATTTCTCCTGCAATATTGGTCGTCATTATCTTTTCAACTTCTTTAACATCTCGAGTATGGCCTAATGTCCAGATCATTTTAGCATAAGCAGTACTTGGAAGCATATTTGCTCCTTCGAATACTCCTTTCGCTAGCATATCTCTACCAGTTTCATAGACTCGAAGATTGGTAAATCCATAGAGCGGTTCAACAACAATGCAAATGGGTATTTCTTCTTCTTGGGCTCTCGAGAGAGCAGGGTACATATCTGTATTAACATGTCCTAATCCCGTGCCAACGAAAACAACTCCATGATAGTCTTTGTCAATAATTGCATCAAGAGTATCGGGGTTCATTCCAGGGTAGAAATATAGAATAGTCACTTTTGGATCAATTTTAGTGTCAATCCATGTATCTGCAATGTCTCCTCTTCGTTTTACATCATCTTTAAGAAAGGTGACTTTTTGATTTGCATCAATAACACCCAAAGGAATATCACTAATAGTTCTAAAAGCATCTCTGCGACTCGAGTGCATTTTTCTTACTCTCGTTCCTCTATGGATAAGATTATACGAGTCGCTTGTTCCTCCATGCATACAAAGAACAACTTCAGCCATATCAGCGTATCCTGCAATATGACTAGCATTTATGATGTTGAGTGGGCCATCGCTTGATGGTCTATCGCTACTTCGTTGTGACCCAACAAGAACAACTGGTGCAGCTAAATTTTGGAACATAAATGAAAGAGCAGAACCCGTATATGACATAGTATCTGTTCCATGACCAATAATTACTCCATCTGCTCCACTTTTGAATTCCTTCATAACAGCTTCCGCAGTTTTAACCCAGAATTCCGGTTTGAAATTCTCAGAAAGAAGTGAGTAGATTTTCTTGGGTGTTAAATTACAAATGTCAATGAGCTCTGGAACAGCACTAAATAATTCTTCAGGAGTAAAAGCTGGTAACACTGCACCTGTTCTGTAATCAAGACGAGAAGCTACTGTTCCACCTGTTCCTAGCAAAGTGACATTTGGCAAATGATCTTTGAATGTAACGCTTATATCAGGAAGTTTGTATTTTCCTTCTTTGTACCCGTATTCTTCTATTGTTGTGTCCTCGGTTATTTTAACACCAATATTGTAACCCGTATCTACTTTTAAGACAAGATACCCTTCAGTTGTATGTTGACTTCTAGGGAGGATAACACCCTCGTAAAGAGCGTCTCCTTTTTTAACACGAACTTGACTCCAAACACCAATACCTTCTTTTTCTAATCTTGTGCGAAGTTTTCCACGATAGCCAGTTGGTTCTCGAACAACTTTTTGTTCTTCTTTTTTTGTTTCACTATTTTTCTTCACCATAATAGACACCTCAATTAACTACTGATTTTACCCTCCAATTTCTCCAGGACAAAATCGTAAACGGTTTTTCCGGAAATACTTCCGTTCGTTCTTCGCATAATAGTACCAGTAATTTTATCTGCAATTCGATTGTTTATTGACCCGTCTTTTGCTGCTATTTTTTCGTCTTTAAATTTAGTAAGTTGACTAAGTGCTTCTGCAAATAATTTTTGAAGTTCTGTATCAGAAATTTTTCTTATTTTCAAATCTGAAAGTGCTTGCTTGAGACTTTTCTGAGGATCATTGATGATGGTCTTGGCAATATTGGACACTTGATTGAAATCATATACACCATCTTCTGCTCCTTTGATAATCTCCGCCGTTCTTTCAATGGTTAGCTTAGAAGTATCAAAACCTTCTCTTCGGAGAGCAAGAAGTATTTCTTCTATGAAGCAGTAGCATTTTTTGGGATTCAATTTGAATTTTTCAATCAAATCTTGAACAGTAGTTATTGTTTCATGTCGTATCATTGCTTTGACTTTTAGATAATCCAAATCATATTTTTCTTTAAATTCTGTTTCCCATTCCCAAGGGCGTTTTTGCACTTTCTTCTTCAATTCTTCGATTTTCTGTATATCCATATCAATCGGTGGAGTGTCTGTATCTGGATAAAGGCGATCTTGACCATGGATTACTCTCAAAAATTCCGAATTATTATCAGGTAAAAATCTGCGCGTTTCTAAAGGCACTCCATCAAGGGCCATTTTTGCTCTTTCGATAATTTTCTTCATAGCATGAACAACCCAAGTTTGAGGACCAAGCGCTAAAAAGTAACCATCTTCTTTCTTTAATTTGAGTGTTTTTCGAATATCTTTGTCTAATTTATCAGTAACAAGTGGGAAGAAGATATTCTCTTGGAATTGTTCTTTCCTTTTTCTTAAGGTCTTTTCACGCAATTTGCGGAAAGCTTTCTTATAGATTTCATCTGAATGGAAAAGGTTGCTTCTTGGAATTCCAGAAATCAATTCAGCCTTTTCAATAATATCCTGACCAAAATCTTTGCTAGGCTGAATTTCTAGTCCCAACAAATTGCCGAATTTTGGTAAACGAATACCCATAATAACACTATTTTTTGGAATATTCTTTTCAGCAAATTTGTCTGTTAAATCAATGTAAGTGTGTTCCAATTCTTTCTTTTTGAAGATGCGCTCTTTGAGCATTGCTGCAATTTTAATCAACATATCCTGTCGTGCAACCTCGCGTGCTGCAAGGTCAACAAAAGTGCTTAAATCTTGCACTCCCTTTAGCTCTACCCGGTGACCTCCTCTGATGCTAATATTTACATCTTGTCTTACAACCCCAAGACCTCGTTTACCTATTCCACTTAATCTAAGGGTTAATCCGATATACTCCGCGGCTCGTTGAAGGTCTTGTGGATTATCACAATCATTATGGTCAGTAATAACTTCTACAAGAGGCATTCCCAAACGATCTAGATTATAATATACTGTCCTACCAAAATTCTCAGTTTTGATTTTTCTTGCAGAATCTTCTTCAACAGTAAGATTAGAGATGCGTAATTTTTTCCCTCTAATAGGAACCCAACCATCACGTGCTACAATCATTGTTCTCTGAAAACCTGTGGTGATGGATCCATCAAGATATTGTTTTCTCGAGACAACTACTTCGTCCACTAATGCAGAGAAATTTAACCAATGGGCCAGTTCGAATCCCAGATAAATAGCTTCATTATCAGGCCAAAAGGGTGGTTGCTCATCTTGCTCATAAACACAGACCGAATCCTCATAAGCATGATAGATGACTCGATATCCTTTTTCATATTCGATTAGCATTCCTTCGTCGAAATCACCCATCTCACCTAATACTGGTCGGAAATATCGTTCAAAACGATAGTCAGGTTCTCCATGACTGAGAACGGGTTTACAATGACAGAATAACTTTCTTTTTGTGTTTATTTGATGATGAACTTCAATGCCTGCTCTAAAGCCCATTTTCTTAAAATCTATTTTAGTTAGGTCTAGCATATAATCTCACTGTTTCAATTGTGCTATTTACTGGTTGAAGAATCCCTTCAAATACTGACTAAATTAACTTTTCTGTAATCAAAATCAGTAGTACAAGCCTTTGATTAAAAAATCTTTATTTTAATTAACAAATAAATCACCTAAAACCCAAATTGTTTTTTATAGGAATACGAATGCTAATACTGGGAATATTTTTTTATATGAAAAACGGAACTTTAAATAATCGTGAGTAGTGTTTTCTATGTCGGCTCATAAATCTAAAAAAATGGAAAATATAAAAACAGAAATACTTGTTGAAAAAGCAGATCCAAGTAAGGTACCACCTGTTATAATCGTCCATGGTGCCGGAAGCACAAAAATTGGTTTTGGTGGTGAACAATTTCCACGTTTTGTATTTCCAAGACAAAGCACCATTTTAAGCGACCGATTAAAACGCTTTCCACTTCAAGGTAGCTATACAACAAATGAAGAATGGTTGAAGGCTTATTGGCAAGCAATGATAATGAAATTAAGCACTGACCTCTCAGAGAGAAGAGTATTACTTAGCCTACCAACTGCTAATTTAACCGAATGCCCTTTTAGGGAATTGGCTCAAGAGTTCTTTTATGAAGACCTTCAAGCAAATCAGGTGGCTTTTGTATCAGATCCGTTTTTATCTTTAGTAGGTTATATCCCAAAAACAAAAAGTTTGACAGCACTAATAGTTGATATAGGTTTTTCACAAATCAGAATTGTACCTATTTATCAGTCAACAATTCTAGAAGACAAAATAGCCCAAATATCATTTGGAGGATTTGACCTCACAAAAACTTTGGGGTTGTGGTTAAAAAATAAGGGATATGAAGGATCTCTGGATGCACTTTTCTTACGAGATATAAAAGAGAATTTTTGTTTAGTAAGACCATTTAAGCAGACGATGCCCGACACGGAAACTGAATCGTTTACGTATTCCATAGACAAATACAACTTTCAACTTACATCAGAACTCTGGAAATTAGCTGAATTATTTTTCTTTAAGGATTATTTTTCAAAGAAAGTAGAGATGTGTCCAAGAAGTACTTTTGAGGGAGAAAGATTCCCACTAGATGAAATAACATTACCAAAAGCAATAGGTTTTGTTGTAAATAGTGTTGATGCAGAAATCTCTTCAAAACTAGTACAGAATATTTGTTTTACAGGTGGGGGTACAAAATTTAATGGAATTTATGAACGAATTCTTGAAGAATTCAAATTCCATTTTCCTGAATATAAATCTGAAGTTAAAATACATACACAATCTAATAATGATCTCGTTCCTTACATCGGCGCGTCGAAATTATCAACTCTACCTTCCTTCCAAAATCATTGGCGAAACGCAGAAGAGTATGATGAAGGGTTATTTGATTTATTTCTCTAACTTTTCTTGGGTTGTTTTTTTCCATTACTATCAAATATAACAGGAATAATTTTACCATCTTCTATAGCAAAAATCTTATCTGCTTTTTTTGCTACGTCTAAATTGTGAGTCACAACCATAATTGTTATACTAAATTCTCTTTGTAAATCTCTCATAAGTTTGATAATTTTTTCACCTGTTTCTGAATCCAAATTACCGGTTGGTTGATCTGCCAAAATGAGTTTCGGTTCATTAGCTAACGCTCGAGCAATTCCTACTCTTTGCTTCTCACCACTGGAAAGCTGTGTTGGAATGTGCTTTTTTCTTTTACTTAAACCAACTTTTTCTATTAGCTCATTTACTCGACGAACTCTTGATAATTTTTTTAAATTTTCTGCATAGATCATTGGAAGCTCTATGTTCTGTTCAACTGTTAAAACTGAATGAAGATTTATATCTTGGAAAATAATGCCAACTTTTCTTCGAAATAACACTCTTTCTTCCTCGGTGAGAGATGAAATATCTTCACCATCATACCATATTTTTCCGCTCGTTGGTTTATCTAATCCTCCAATCAAATTCAATAATGTAGTTTTACCACTCCCTGAAGAACCAATTATTGCGATAAATTCATTTTCCATTACAATGAGATTTATTCCTTGAAGAGCTTCAACAGATGTCGATCTATCATCATAAGTTTTAGTTAGCTCTTCAATTAGAATGAGTATTTTTTGAGGAATACACAATGAAGGTGTATTTGTCATTTTAGGCACCCTCTTCTTTTTGAAAGTTTGTCAGTACAGAAGTAATTTTGCCATCTTCTAGGCCAAATGCTTGATCAGTAGCTTCTATGAACTGCCTCTTGTGTGAAACAATTATCATCGTTGTACCAAAATCTTCAGAAAGGGATTTCAAGTGATTGACTACCTCAACACTCGTAGATGTATCCAATTCTCCTGTTATTTGATCACCTAAGAGAATTTTTGGCTTATTTGCAATAGCGATTGCTAAACCAACTCTTTGTGCTTCTCCACCGGAAATTTGGTTTGGCTTGTGATTTTTTCGATGTGACAGTCCAAATCTATCTAATAGCTCGTACGCAATTTTCTTTTGCTCTTCCCTAGGTTTATTAGCAATTTGTAATGGAAGCATAACATTTTGCAAAACAGTATTTCCACTGATCAGATTATCTTTAGGTAGTTGCCAGAGATATCCTACCTGCTCTCTTCTAAATTTGATTAATTCCTTGTAAGTGAGATGAGTAATTTCTTTGTCATTAATTATAACGTAACCTGAACTAGGATTAAGTAAGCCGCCAAGTATTGAGAGCAAAGTAGTTTTTCCTGCACCACTCGGTCCAAATATCCCAACAAAATCACCTTCTTCTATTGTAAAACTGACACCATTGAGTGCGGAAATACCAAGTCTACTCACAGGGTTCACATAGACTTTCACTAAATCTACTACTTCAATTAGGGACATTCTTTCACCTCAAGTTGCTCTCGCTAAGTCATTTATTTCCTTTTTAATTGTGTAATATGCTGGAATCATAGCGCTAATAGCAGCAATGACTAATGCTAATATTAGAATTATCAATAAAGACAACCAAGGAACATCTATAGTCAAAGGAGGCACTTGATTTCTACTATTGATAATATTTGAAATAATAGCTGAAACTGCGATGCCTAATGGCAAACCAATGCCAATACCAATTCCCATAATCAATAATGTCTCATACATAAAGGAATAGTATATCTCTTTGTTTCTCGCTCCTAATGCCCGAGTAATAGCTAATTCTTTCGACCTGTCAAATAGTATGAGAAGAGAATAAATGCTAATACCTGCGATGGTACAAATCATTGTTGTTAAGAAGGATGAATTAAGCATAGCATAAGTTGATAATCTTGCAGGCATTTCAAGATTACCAGCAGCACCATCTTCTGACACAACAATTTGGACAGATGGATATTTATCTTGAATCATTGCTGCAATTGCTACACCGGTATTCGGTTTTTTTTGTTTAATATACAGAGATTTAACGTAATACGAACATTGATAGTCATCTAGCAATCGATCAACTGTTAAAATGCTCCCAACGATATATTTCTGCGATGAAACCGATTCTGATAAGTCAGAACCAATTACAGTATTGGGGAAATATTTGAATTTTCCAATGATATTATAATGATTTCCTAGATGAGAAACAAAACTATTACCCACTCTTAAACCTGCATCTCTCAAGTTATCCTTTTGAACAAGAATATTACCCGGAGTTTTTAATTTCTTGATCAACGTCTTTAATGGTAAATTGAAACCATACCTTAATGGTTGCATAAAGCCAGCATCCTGAAAAGTATCCGGATTAATGCCAAGCATAGTGGTAGTTGTTTTACCCCATCCTAAATTTATTTCTGATTCTTCTACTGATATTATGTTTGAAACACTTGCAACACTATCCAAACTTTTTACATAATCTGCTATCTCATCTAGATTCAAATAATCGGTTACAACAATGTCTGCACCTAAAACATAATCCCATCTTTGATGAGTGTTAAAATCGATAGTTGAAGGAACAACAGCACTAACTATACCAAAAGATAATGTAACAATGATTAGAATCACTGCTCGAGAAGTTTGCTTTTTTTGATGAGTGAGATTTTTTAATGAAAGCGCAAAAGTTCCACCGCCTTTTGCCCAGAGTTTATCACCAAGTTTTCTTATTGCAGGAGTGAAACCACGACTGATAAGCAAGCTTACTCCAACAACTATTGCAACAGGTGCGGTAACGCCAAAAATTAGTATCATTGTGGTTTGAATATCACCAGAAGTAAACTCAATTGCTATGAAATACATTGCTACGCTGAACACTGCATATATTCCGATTATTCTATCAAATCGAAATTCTTCCCAAATGGGTTTTTTCTTCCTTTCTTCTTCTCCAGCAACATTTTTCACTTTCAACCGGCTCAAACCAATAATTCTTGGAAGATTTATTATCAATGACAAAGTTATGCCTGAAGTTAGAATGATTATTATTAAAGCCCAAATAGCCGTATAACCATAATCTGCAACAGGCAAATCACTCTTAAACTCCATAAAACCACTTGTTTTTCCGATCAATTGCAATAATGGTATTCCTAAGAGTGAACCTAAAATTAACGAAATAGTAGTTGAAACACCCATCTCTAATAATAGTGCATAAAGAACTTGTCTATTTGTTGCCCCTCTGGCTTTCAATAAATTAATGTGGTGAACATTTTGAGAGCGAACGATATTGAATGAGAAATTTATCATAAAGAATGCAATGGCAATTGGTGGAAAAGTTAGTACAAGAATAATTGTTTGAATGTAATTAAAGTCATCATAAAAGAGTTTCAAATTATAATTTATTCTACTGTAAACGAAAGTGAAATATGTATTTGTAGATTGTAGAACATTCGATTGAAGCGTATTTTCAAAATTAGCGTTTTTCAAATAGTCCTTGTTTTCTGAAAAAACTCCATAATGTGAATAGTCTACATCAATATTAACATAATATTTCTGCACCAAGCTTGCTGTTTCAACACCCATATCCTCTAATAAACCACCCACACCATCCAAGGTAGATATCATAATAATACTAGGCACTTTAACCAATGAATAACCGAATCTTCTCAAAAATTGATTGTAAACTGATCGGTAGTTAAACTCTAACGCGTAATAATCAAAAGGAATTCCACCAGCCAAAGTGATTTCATGATTGCCCGGTGCTAAATTACTTGAAATATTGAATTTGGAATCTTCAGGAACATAGATGTTATTTGTCCTATGTAATCGAGTATAAATAATCAGTTGATGTGTACTATTCACTTCTGAAAAACCTATCGGTGAAATATATCTTAAGAATTGAATATCTTTTTCAGAAAGTCCGATGAGCGTTACATCACTTTCTACTATAGTGCCTGTTGATGTTCTTCTGTGATGAAGTGTAATATCTGTAACCGAACAAACTCTTGAGCTACCAATAAAATCATTGTAACCATTATCTGAAGCAATTTTTAGAAGATCTTTTTCTATAGCTTGATCAAATTCATTTGTAGGGTACCCATTATCATAAATTACTCCTTCAAAATCAGGACCAATATCAATTGCAATCGCTTCATCACTAATTACACCACCAAATAATCCTTTACTATATTGACCAGATAGAAAAGTTCCTAATAATGCTCCTTTGCTGCCTATAAGAAAAAGGATCATTTGAAACGAAACAGAGAGTGCAATAGTTAAACCAATAGTCGTTAGAAGTAATGACTTTTTGTTAGATCTAAGAGAAGATATGGCAATTTTCCAATTATTCCTAAGAGACATTCAACTCACCCTTCTTGTTTTTCAATTTAGATTATTAACTGAAAATCATAAATTAAAGTAAATCCCAATAATAATAACCAAGTTTGTATGGGGTAAAATTGCTTTTATATGTATTCAATTTTCTCATCTTCTTTTATTCAAAGAGATTGCTAAATAAATGGTAACTGTGAAAAAAAAGTCTTTTTGGATAAAAAAAGCTATTTTTGTCGCGACTTTTTGCCTATTTCGTAAATGACTTATATAGCTAACCTTGTTTTAATCTATTACAATAATTTAGATTAAAAATCGACTAAAGTAATGCATTATTGTAAGAAATAGATTGTAGAGGATATCGAATTACCTAAAGAAAATAATAAGTTGTATAGGAATTTGTGCTTAAGAACTAGAGAATGCCGGTGAGAAATCTTGGTTGAACGAGGAATCAAAGAAATAGAAAACCCAGAGGAATTGCTCCAGTTGGGACTAGTATCCGGTATTAGAAGCGGTAAATTTTCAAATGCAGTAGAATTTTTCGAAAGAGCAATATTATTACAACCTAGCAATTGTAGAGCCTGGTTCTTACTTGGTTTAGCTAATGATTGTCAAGAAAATCACGATAAGGGTATTGATTGTTATTTAAGAGCAATTGAACTTAATCCCGATTATGCTGAAGCTTTGGTTAATTTAGGAACAAATTACACAAAATTAGGGAAATTCGATATTGCCGTTTCATGTTTCAATGATGCATTAGATATAAAACCTGATTATTATGAAGCAATGATTAACTTAGGATTATGTTATCTTGACAGAAGTGAACTGGAAAAAACAATAGACGTTTGCCAGAGAGCATTACTTTTCACTTCAACCTATCCTCTTGCATACATTACTATGGGAAGAGCCTATCTAGAGCTTAACCAGTACGATAAATCATTAGAATTTTTCCAGAAAGCAAACGAAATAGATTCAGTAAATCATGAAACATATAATTTTATTGGGTTAGTCTATATCAATATGAAAAATTTCAAAGAAGCTTTACACAATTTACTAAAGTCAATAAAATTAAATCCAGAATATTATGAGGCCTATAATAATTTAGGCGTAACACATGCTATGATGGGGAATCTCAAAAAAGCAATTATTTATTTCGAAAAAGCAGTTGGTATTCACCCTAATTATTATGAAGCTCTTCACAACTTAGCATCTGCATTTGAAGAATCAGGTGATTTCGATAAAGCAAATGAATATGGAGAGAGAGCTTATGATTGTGAAGAAAATCAAATTGATTACTAAATTTACTCTTAATTGTTATTTGCTTTAATTATTTTTCTTTGATTTTACTAGTATCTGAAAAAACAATTATTTCCATTCATATAAGCAATCAGTGCATCTGTTAGTTTTATGTTTTACAGCATTATTGATCCTTAAATCCATCCCGCTGCATGTTCTGCCAAGAGCTTGTTGGTTTGTTATTCTAGCTTCAATATTTTCGGATTGGCATTTTGGGCATTTCATCATTATCTAATAAACAATTCAAATTAGTATTAAATTAATTTGTACAAATCTAAATTTTGTTTTAGTAGGTTTAAATAGAGAATTACACCAATTAACATAAGATGAAATCAATGGAGATTTTTGAATAACCACAGTATTTGGATGGATTGTCGTTTGTGGAATTGCATCATTAGTTGTTGTTGCAATACTTGGCATCATTCAATATATAATCAAACAAACGAATCGCGAAGTTTTGACTGCAGATTATGCTTCAAATTTGGAAATAGCTGGTCAGCAATCTCACCGATTAAAAGATTCAAAATAAACTTCAAAGAAGAAAAGCTAAGAAAATTCTTTTCTAGCTTTTTCTAAGATTTTTAAAAATAATGCTTTAGAATGTTCTGATTGAAAAAGAAAAAAAGAGAAAAATTAGAGGTTTATATATGGGTCACTGAGAATGACTATAAAGAAAATTGTACCATAAGTATGTAGAATAACCCCTATCGAGTTGAAAACTAATCCAATAATAGCTCTTTTTCTTCTTCCTTTTTTAACACTCATCGCTCCCAGGATAACTCCAACCACAACGAAAAATAAGAAAACACTATTGAATATTATCCAACCAAGCAAACCTCCAAACCAAGGGTGGAATGAATCAAAGAATATCACAAACCAGGAAAAAAGACCAATCTCAAAACAACCGATTACCAAAGATATAGTTGAAAGAAGAGGGTAATGAGTATCGAGTTGGTTTACTCGAGGAGTGGTTTCACCACAAGAGGGACAAGTAGTACTCTCTTGATCAACATTCTCACCACAATTAATACATTTTCTTTTCATATAATCACCTATTTCTTCTAAATAGTTCTTTTTTTTCATTATTAATTTATTGTTATTTTACCATTGAAGTAAAAAAATCAAGGTCCCAAAATGAAAACGGAGGTACTATTTTCTCATATATTTTTGCTCTTAATTCTTCTTCTTTTTCAAATCTCAATAATTCTTTAATTATTGGTACAAATCCTTCACACTCTTCCAAATCATCAATATCATCATCTGACAAGAACTTAATTATCTCTTTTCTTTTTTCAGAGTTTTTTGATAAATCAAAGGTTTTTATTTCATCAACATATCCTTCCATTTAAAACCCACCAATTTTTTCAGATATTTGTATTTGGTTCTTTAATATAATTCTATTGTTATCATCATATACATCATTAATATATAAGAGTCATAAAGAAAATGAGTAAGCTTTTTTTAGATAAAGTACTTAACTAAAGTATAAACGGAGAAATATGAATTGACAAAGCATATCGGCCATATTTTTATGGAAATGACAAAATACAAACATCTCTCTGAATCTGATCAGAGAAAACGGGTATCTCATCCACCCGTTGAACTTGACTATGATAAATCAAAAAAACCTATTGATTTACCAAAACCAGAAAAACTTAACATCCCAGAAATTGATTTGAAAAAAGCAATTGAAGAGAGAAAAAGTGTTAGAAAGTATGCAGATAAACCTCTAACTTTGGAAGAATTATCTTGGCTCCTCTGGGCTACTCAAGGAGTTAAAAAAACTAACCCACCTTACACATTAAGAACTGTTCCTTCAGCAGGTGCAAGACATGCTTTTGAAACATTGGTTCTTGTTAACAATGTTGAAGGATTAAAACCTGGATTGTACAGATACTTGGCTCTCGAACACAAATTACTAGAATATATTATGGATGAAGGTATTAGAGAAAAATTAGTTGAAGCATCTTATGGTCAAAAAATGGTAATGGAAGGGAATGCTACATTCATTTGGGTTGCAGTTCCATATCGTATTGAATGGAGATATAGCGAAAGAAGTTATCGATATTTACACTTAGATGTAGGGCATGTTTGTCAGAATCTCTATTTAGCAGCAGAAAGTATTGATTCGGGTGTATGTGCAATAGCTGCATTTTATGACGACAAGATCAATGAAGCCGTTGATTTAGATGGTGAAACTCTATTCGTAATCTATCTCGCATCATTGGGTAAAAAAATAAGTGAATAATTGGAACTAATTTATAGTTCCAAATTTTATTTCTTTTCAAATTCCAAAAAGAAGGTTTGACCTTGTTGTTCTTTTAGTAAGCCTATAACACCTTCTCCACCGGCACAGATATCTAATATCCAACCTTCTGCTTCGAAGTCTTTCACTTTCACTACTTGCTGTTCCAGAACATGGAACTTTTCTAAATCTGGTCCTTCGCTCATTTTCATTCATCCTTTATGGTAATTTTTTAAACATAAATACTGAATTATTGACTTGTACATTAATTGAAGAATTGGAATCATGTTTTGGCAAAACTATAATTGGATTTTCTATTTCGAGAGAAGTGATTTCATAATTGCGTTCAAAGTTTTCACTTTTATATAGATTGATTGCCTTAACATTGTTAGAATGAACTTTCAAATAGACTTGCTTCAAGTTATATTTGTGAGCTTGCTCTACCGCGTGGTTGAATAATTTTCTAGCAAATCCTTGTCTACGATATTCGGGGTGGGTCATTACGTTGCTAATTGTGCCTTGTGTTCTGTTTATTGTAAGTGATGATGCACTCACAATTTTATCCTCAACCTTGATGAGATAGGTATTCATTCTATTTCCAAAAAATCTCATTCGTATTTTATAGCTTGGTTTGATGAGTTTTCTTAAAGTACACCTTACTTGATGATAATCTATACTTTGCGATTCAATACAATGAATAAAGCAAAGCTCCATTAATTCAAGAAATTCGTTTATATCTCCCTTTTTTAACTGAGTAATTTCTTGTTTTGGATGGCGTTTAATGATATACTTCATACTTTCTCAAGTAAGATTATGTACTGGGCAGTTTTAATGAAGTTACTGGGTAGAAGTGGTCAGTGAAAGAATTTTAATTCCATTTCTAGGTTGTAGATAATTTTTTTATATTTTTGTTTGCATTAAATTAATTGCTCAATCAATAATTATATTGGGTATCTTAAAACCTGGGGAATATTCATGAAAGGTAAAATCAGTAAACTCGTGGATTCAAATAAAAGAGAAATAGTTTGTTTATTACAAAAATTAATACAGATTCCATCAACAACAGGAAATGAAGGTGAAATAATAAAATTTCTCGAAAAAGAAATGAAAATAATTGGTTTTAAAGAAGTAACTGTTGATAAAATGGGAAATCTAATTGGCAGGATTGGGAATGGTCCTCGAATTCTTGCAATAGATGGGCATGTAGATACTGTAGAGATAGGCAAACAGAGCTATTGGAAATTTGATCCTCTTGGCGGAACGGAGTATAATGATAACATCTATGGTCGAGGAGCTTGTGATCAAAAAGGTGGAATTGCTTCAGCATTAATGGCAGTGAAAATTCTCAAGGAAATAGGTATACCAGATGAATTAACGATTTATTTTGTGGCTAGCGTTCATGAAGAACCTTATGAAGGAGCAAATTGGCAATTTATACTCGAAAATTCCGAAATGCATCCTCATGCAGTACTCTTAACTGAGCCTTCTAATTTAATGATAAGTATTGGACAACGGGGAAGAGTTGAATTCAAAATAAAAGTCAAAGGACTCTCGAGTCATGGTGCAGAACCAGATGCTGGAATAAATGCCATTTACAAGATGAACCCTATAATAACTGAACTTGAAAAATTTCACGAAAATATGGCAATAGATCCCATATTTGGAAAAGGGACATTGACAATAACTGAAATAAAATCAACTTCTGTGTCTCTAAATGCAGTAGCTGATAGCTGTACAATACATATAGATAGACGACTGGGTTCAGAAGAAACTCTAGACAAAGTCATTAATGAGATTAAAAATCTGAAAAGTGTAATAGATGCAGAAGCTGATGTGTTTGTACCAGAGTACGCTGTGAAATCGTACAAAAATCATTCATTTGAAGTGATCAGTTTTTATCCATCATGGATACAGGACAAATCACATGAATTAGTACAGAGTGCAAAAAGCGCTTTTGAGTACCAATTTGGGGATCCACCACAAATTGGTACATGGCGTTTTTCAACAAATGGTGTTGCAACAAAAGGAAGGAACAATATCCCAACAATAGGTTTTGGACCCGGAGAGGAGAGATTTGCACATACCTATGAAGAACATGTGCCAATAGAACATTTATTGAAAGCATGTGAATTCTATACTGCATTTATGCTAGAGTATGCAAAATAAAAAAAGAAAATTCTCTAAACTTTCTTCTTGAAGAATTAATATTAGAGTACAAATTACTATTTTCTCTAGAAAAAAAATGTTTTTTATTTTTGTCGATAAAATAAACTTTATATTTCAATATTCGAGATAGTATTTCGGATTATATACAAAAGATGGTGGTCATAATTATTAAACCGTTGAGTTTATGTTTAGTTCAAATGGGTAAAAAAGGATTAGAACTTGTTAAAACACATCCCAAAGTTTTACCAGATGAAGTTCTAAGTGAGATTACTTACAAAAGCATGCCAATGGGTGCAAAATCTGGCGATTTTTCATCAGCAGGTATTGGTAGTTTTTATTATTCCAGTTATGTTTTCAAACTTCCTCAAGATGAAGGGAGAGATAACATAGGAACAATAGTTGCTATTTTTCCTAACATGGATTATGATATAGATGGAATAAGGAAACTCTTCACAGTGATTGTAAAAGAGCTTGAAGGAAAAGCTTTTCTTAGAATGGAGATTATGAAAGAAATACTACCAAACCTCTATGATGGTTTTAGTAAAGGTAGAATTAACATTAAAATTAGTTCCTCAACCTCAATCTCTATTGATTTTTCTGATGAAAATGAAGAAAAGGTTGTTGATGAGTCAAAGGCTTTTTCAGATGATTTATGGAAATAACTAGGTGGAAAACTACAACATGTCATTCTTACTTAATCTTTTTAGAAGCAAGAACAGAGAAGTAGACGTCACAATCTGCGGTTTAGACAATGCAGGGAAAACTACTATTGTCAAGTACCTGGAAACAGGGGAATTCGTTGAAACACAACCAACAATGGGCATAAATAGAGGCGAATCTATACACTCAGGAAAAATAGAGATAAATGTTTTCGATTTAGGTGGACAGGAGGATTTCAGGCAGCTTTGGTCAGAAGTAAACGAAAAATCTGATGGTATTGTCTATGTAGTGGATAAGACCGATGTTATGCGTTTTGAAGAATCATACAACGTCTTTCATAATGTGCTTAAAAGCCAACTCCATAAGGATATAAAAATACTTGTTCTTTTACACAAAAGTGACGAACCTGAAGGTTTAGAGAGAAATAGATTCATAAAAGAATTTGGTTTGCTTGAAATGCCCTTTCAATGGGCTTGTTATGAAACATCTGCAAAAACAGGCGAAAACATCTATGAAGCTTTCAAATGGTTTGTAGAGTCACTAAAGGAGGTCAGCTGACTTGGTTTTAGAAACTGTTTCGTTGTTTTATGTTGTTGTTTCTTGGTTACTAACTGGAGTTATTTTCACCTTAGTTATTGCCCTTCTTACTAATTTCCTGAAAAAGAAAACAACAGGAACGCTTCTGCTTGCTATCATCTATATTATCTTTTTTATCTCTAGACTCTCCATAACCATGAGTTATCAATTACAACTATTGGGATTAAAAGAAAGTAAAGTTACTTTAATTATTCTTGCAATAGCAACTACAACTGCATTAGCTGCTGTTACTTTTCTGTATATCTTCTCTTGCAGGCACCTCTTGAAGGATGGCGAAGTACTTAAATTAGTAACGTTTTTCCTTTTAGCAGCGTATTGGGCAGCTCTTCTTACAATATCTGTATCTGATGTTTTGCTTCCTGTAGATGAACGTTGGGCAATTCGTATTACTGATTTTACACTCGATCTTCAGAACATTTCATTTGTATCTGTTTTAATTGTTTTTCAAGTAGTTATTCAGTCAATAATCTTTTTGAGAATTATTATTCGTGCATTCATCATAGCCAAACGAACAGATGAGATAACAAGAAAAAGAGGATTGCAAATGATTGGATGGGGGTTATTAGTGTACTTTATAGGCGGTTTGATAGGTGGTATCTTTTACGCTTTACAGGTAGAAAGTGGTGCCTTAGCCTTCACTCTATGGGCATTTAGAAGTTTAATATTATTAACAGCATATATTATGATGTATATTGGATGGCTTCTCCCAGATTGGTTCCGTAAAAGAGTTAGAAAGAAAACTTGGTTTGAACAAAAGTTAATTGTTGATTCAAGTTAATTTGAGGAGTATTTGCTCCTCCAAATAATTTTTTTAAATGTGCTAATTTGTGCTCAATCTTTGGTAGCTATTGTAAAACTACTTGACATAGTAGATTTATCAATCTCTTTTTGTGGAATTTCTGTAATCTACTTTCTATCATTTATTTATACTTTATTGTTTCTTCTTGGAAGAATTTTTTTTGCCGTTTGTGCAAGAAGGGTCTATAAGACCAAATATCTTTGTAAATAGTATAATAGAAAAATATGAGTGAAACAAAAATTGGTAAATACCCTCAAAAAAGATCAATTAAAAATTCTGATTAATTTAAGAGAGGTATTAAGACAAGAGATACCGCTCGAGATAGATTTCCCTACTGATAAGAAAGTGTACTTTGTTGAAAGTGAAGGTTTTATCGTTACATTAACACTAAACGATTTAAATTTAAAATCCCTTCCTGAAGAGCTAGCTGAACTAAAAGAAATCGTTGTCCTAAATTTAGCAAATAATAATTTTAAGAGAGTACCAGAGGTGATTCAAAAAATAACTAAATTATCAATTTTGGATATGGCTTTTAATCAATTGAATGAAATTCCTAAATGGTTAGGAGAACTGGGAAATCTAAGAGAGCTCCGATTAAACAACAATCAGTTATATTCCCTTCCAAGTTCAATTGGAGGTTTAACCATTCTGAGGCGCCTTTGTCTGCAATCCAATAGTATTCACTCTCTACCTTTTGAAATTTTGGAATTACAACTTTTAGAAGAAATTCATCTGGATTTTAGGTCAACTATTAGAAAGTCAATGAAGATGATTCTTAGCAACTTAGAAAGTAATGGTTGTGTAATTAGAAATAATTATAATAGACGGTAAAAAAGAAGTGATATTGGAGAAACTTGTTGCAAGATCTCTAATAGGGTTCATCTACTTCTTAGCAAACGAAATTTTGAATTTTGTTCATAAAAATGGTTAATTACGGTATTTGTAGAATAAAGTCTACTTTTATAATATTAATTGACAATCAATATATTGAGAGGATGGGGATTCATTGGTGAAACACAGGGCATCAAAATTAATTCTTGTTATACTTGTTATATCTTGTCTTTCTTTTTGGAGTTCCTTCTCCATTCTTTATAATAGCGTGATTGTTTCAATAAATAGCTCTTAGCAATAGGCCTGAACAATTTGGCGAAGAAACTTACTGTTCTTGTTTTACTCTTCATTTCAGAAATAATATCTTCAAATGAATAATGTTGATATTGTAATAGCTCTTGACTTTCATCAGTATCCATGAAAGCACAGTGAAAGTCATTGTTTCCAAAAGCTATTTCTGGTAGTTTTCCTATACCCATTGTTGTTAACATCGCACTAATAAATTCCTTATACGTTAATCTGCAACTTTCTCCACCGGCAATGTGCCAAACTTTATTCCAAATCTCAACTTTCTCGAGAGCATTTACAACTGCTAGTGCTGCATCTTTTAAATGAATGAGCTCCATATTTGTATCAAGAGGAACATCAAACATCATCGGATCCATTTTTAGATTGTCTATATTGGGCATAAAACCAAAACGAAAGATAGACCATTGTAATGATGATTTCAAAATTATTTCTTCAGCTAAAACCTTTTGTTGGGCATAGATGTCATCTGAATTTGGATTTGGAGGTTCATCAGGAGATAAAATGCAAGTACCTCTTTTTCTTACATCACCATAGACAGCAACAGATGATGGAAAAATCAATTTTGTATTCTGATCTGATTGTTTAATAGCCTCCACAATATTATCTGTTCCACATACATTGACCTCTCGAGAGTAATCTAAAGAAATAGAATTAAATTTAGGAGGAACAATGGCTGCTAAATGTAAAACCAAATCCTGATTATGAACTGCCTTGACTACATCATCAAAATTTCGTATGTCCCCAAATAATATTTCAATTTGATTTCGATATTTTTTAGCAACTTGTTTCGACTTGCGACTGTTTGTTGAAAAGCACGTTATTATATGATCTGACTTAACTAGTAAATCAAGTATATGTGAACCTAAACTACCAAAAGCTCCAGTAACCAATATTTTCATTCTTTGTCCTCTTGTTTTTTAAGATTTTTTTTATAATACGGTGATTGATGTAATATAAATCTATGAATAATAGGTCTAAGTAATTTAGTAATTGATATTACGAGTTTATTATATTTTCTCATATCAGAAATTATATCATCATAAGAATGGTGCTGATAATTTAGTAACTCATTGCTTTCTTCAGAACTCAAAAAGGAGCTATGATAAATACTACCACCAAAAGCTTCATCAGGAATTGTCCCAATGCCCATTGCTTTCATTGTTGAATTAACAAAATTGTGATAATTTAACCTGCAATTTGGTCCTCCAGCAATATGCAATGTTTTATTCCAGATTTTTTCATTGGTTAAACCATTCGCAAATGCTAAACCAACATCAGAAGGATGTAGTAATTCGATATATGTATCAATTGGCACATCAAACATTTTTGCATCATACATTAACTCCTTTACAGGTGGGATTACTCCGAGAACAAATATCGAATAAGTGAGATCTGATTGTTTTATTAAATTCATACATTCAACTTTATGTTTTGAGTAATCATCAACTGGGTTTGGTTTTTCATTGGTTCTGATTGGTTGATGCTTATCCCTTGTATCTCCGAATATTGCAACTGAAGATGCGAAAATAAGTTTAGGAGGTGTCGCTAGATTTCTTGCTGATTCAATAATATTTTTTGTTCCTGTTACATTTACCTCTGTTGCTTCCTTTCTGTTTTTATCATTTATTGGTGGCAAAAAATAAGCCAAGTGTATTATCAAATCTATATCCACAACTGCTTTTGAAACATCCTCTTTTTTACAAATATCTCCCCAAACAATATCAAATTTTTTTCTAAACCGCTTGGAGTTTTTTTTAGTTTTCTTTGTTTTAATATCAAAACATCGTACATTAAAACCCCTATTTTCTAGTGACTCCAATATACTGGAACCAATTAAACCGAAGGCACCAGTTATTAATACATTCATTATAATCCCGGTTTGAATAGATATTCTAATGTATTCCTCTATTTAGCTTAAAGGTATATTGGAAATTAATCAATTAAATTCATTTTCTCTTTTTGAGTGGGTTTAAATAATCGATTAAACCGTTATTATTTACTACTAGGGTAGTAACTAAAATATTCGGTGAAAAAAATGAGTCAAAGTTTTTGTATAAAATGTGGAAATAAACAAAATATCAATACGCAATTCTGCCGCAAATGTGGCATAGAGGTTCAAAATGACGAACAAAGAAAAGTAACTCAAGTTCAACCAAGAGTTGTTCAAGAACGACATCCATTATTAGAAGTAAGTTTTTTTGGAGTGTACAAAGATGGAAGAACGTATTTGAATTTACTTTACTTGATACTATTATTCCCATTAGGAATCACATATTTCGTTTATTCAGTAACATGTTTCTCAACTTTCGTAGGGTTAATCCCAATAATAGTCGGGATCCTTCTTTTGTATTTCTTTCTCATAAGTTTGCCATATCTAATGAATGTTCAATCATGGCTTACAAAAACATTAGTTGGAATTAATAGTCCAATGCAACAAATACACTTTGCTAAAGAAGGAACGACAACAGAAAAAGCTCAGGCATCTCTGAAAAATAAATCGATTTACAAGTCATTGCTTTACTTTTTGCTTTTAGCTATGCCATTAGGAATCATCACTTTTACTGTTGCAGTAACATTGATTTCTACATCTCTAGGATTGATGTTTTCATGGTCGGCATTGATTGTTGAATATGTATTAGAAGGGCAACTCATTACTGTTGACTGGTATCCTATTTTACCCAATTGGATTTGGATTGCGGCACACATAATAATTCCATTTATTGGTTTCTATCTGTTAACCGTTTCATTACATATTCTAAACAGAATGGCAATCTTTCATGGAAAACTAGTAAGTAAAATTTTATCTGAATAATGTGTGAGTAATTGATTACCAATTACTCTTCTTTTTTCTTCCTTCGTTTATTCTTTTTGTAATAAGGAGACAAAGCTAGTAAAGCTGGTTTTACAAAAGGTTTGAACATTATTGCTAATCGTCGTTGACTTTGAGCATTAGAGACCATTTCTTGGAGTAGATCATCAAAGGTATGATTTTGGAATTGTAATAACTCGTTAAGTTTTACTGTATCGTAGTAACAACAATGAAATGGCTCATCACTAAAAGCTTCATCCGGTAGCATTTCGATACCCATTAAAGGAAGCATTTTTATTAAATAATCTTTGTAGATGAATTGACACTTTGCTCCTCCACCTAAATTGAAGGTTTTTCCCCACACTTTTTTGACTTCAATAGCATTTGCTAATGCTAAACCGGTATCTTCTGTATGAGTAAACTCTACTGGAGTATCTAAAGGCATCTTAAACATTAAGGGTGTAAGTTTGATTTTCTGTGAATTTGGAATGTAACTTAATCTGAAAATAGTATACTCCACTCCTGATTCCTTTATGTATTTCTCTGCGTTTAATTTTGTTACCGCATAATGATCTCCAGGGCTTGGATTGTGTTCTAAATCTTCTTTAACAATAGGTGAGTCCTTATTCCGTACATCTCCATAAATCGCAACAGAAGATGTATAGATTAACTTAGGAGGGTTCTTTTGTACTTTAATAGCATCAACAATATTTTTCGTTCCACCAAAATTAACTTGCATTGTATACTCGTTGTTTCGGTTAGCTTTTGGAGGAATTATCGCAGCAACATGCATCACTAAGTCTTGATCTTGAACGGCTTTCTAATCATTTTTTTTATTTCTGATGTCTGACCAAATGATTCTGATATTACTTTTTTTGAAACGTCTTGCAGTTTGTCGTGTTTCAAAAGTGCTTTTATCAAAACAAGTTATTTCATATTCTCTTTCTAGAAGGTACTTTAATGTGCTAGCACCAACATTTCCAAATGCGCCTGTTAGTAGAATTTTCATTTTTAGTAAATCCTAATAGTTGTAATAGTTATGATGGATTTATTGAACGAATACTGATTTTTTAATATTATCGCTTTTTTCTAGTAAGATAAAGTAATGAAGAAATTATTGAAAAAAACAGCAAGCTAAATAAAATTAGTAAAAATCTAAGAAAAGGTTTTCCAATTTCTAAGTGTTAGTATTTATGTTTACTTTCTTAGAAAGAATATTTAATACATACCAAGAGAAGAGCATTTAGGGGGATTAATATGACAAAGAATAAAATTAGAATTTTGGATGTAACAAATAGAGATGGAGTACAAACTAGTAGATTGGGTTTGTCAAAATTACAAAAAACAATGATAAACATGCTCTTGAATAAAGTAGGCGTTTATCAATCCGAATTTGGTTTTCCAACAACTAAACACGAAACTAATTACTTGAATGCAAATATCGAGCTCGCTAAATTAGGTGCACTTTCACCTATGATACTTGAAGGATGGATACGAGCGATAAAAGATGATGTTCTTTTAGCTACAGAACTGACTAAAGTAGAACATCTTAACCTTTCAATTTCTACTTCTAAACAAATGACTGAAGGTAAATTTCGAGGTAGAGTGTCTCGAGAGGGTATTATCGATATGATGGTTGAAGCGGTAGAAACAGCCAAGGAAAAAGGAATCAAAACAATAGGTGTTAACGCAGAAGATTCTTCTCGAACGGATATGGACTATTTATTACAATTTGCTCAAGCTGCAAAAGAAGCAGGTGCAGTACGAATAAGATATTGCGATACTTTGGGCTATGACTCTCCTTCACGCATTCGAAAACGATGCCAAACTCTTGCAGAAGAAATACAACTACCAATTGAAACGCATTGTCACAATGACCTTGGAATGGCTGTAGCAAATTCAATAGAGGGTGCACTTGGTATCATTGATGGTGGACAAGATGCGTATATCAATACAACAGTGAATGGTATGGGTGAACGTGCTGGAAATGCAGATTTAGTTTCATGCATTCTTGGAATAAAATATGCGGCAGAACTCGAAGATAGAGATATTCTAGATCCCAATATTAAATTAGACCAAACCTGGAGAATTGCTAAATATTCTGCTTATGCTTTTGATGTTCCAATACCAATAAACCAACCTGGAGTTGGAGCAAATGCTTTTGCACATGAATCTGGAATACATGCTGATGGTGCTTTAAAAGATCGGAAGAATTATGAGCTATATGATTATGAAATTTTAGGCAGAGGTGAACCTGAAGTTATTGAAACAGGTAGAAGTATAACAACAGGAGAATACAGTGGTATCAAAGGTTTTCTACATGTTGCTGGAAAATATGACGTTGAATTTAAAGACGATAAAGATGCAAGATTTAAACTCGATCTGACAAGATTTGCAAATGTGGACACACAGAAGCCTCTAACCGAATGTGAATTGCTCTTTGTTTGTAATTATCCGGAAATTGCGAGAAAACTTCTAACCAAAACACCATAATCTTTCTCCTTTTTTTTTATCGAGTTTACAATGTTTATCTGTATGATTATTGCTATTTGATTGTTTGTGAATTGGTATATTTCTATAAGAAATCCCTCTTAGAGATTGATACTAACAATCTTTGAATAAGCAATTTCTTTTTTTACTCGATTTATTTGTGAACTTAATTAGGTTATAGCAATTATTGAAAAGAATAGTCTCCATTCAAAATATTTTTGAAATAGAAAACAATATTATATTTCAAAAGGTGAGTTGTTTAATGGAGTATCACAGGAGTTTCATTAATGGCAAAAATAATGATTGTTGAAGATTTATCAATAATGCAGGAGATATTAAAAGAGGTTTTAGCATTAAATGGTCATTCAGTAATTTTCCAAGCAATTAATGGTCAAGAAGCTATTGACTATTATTCAAATGAAGAAAACGTGCGACCTGACCTTGTTCTAATGGATCATCGAATGCCTGGAAAAGATGGTATATCAACTATGCAAGAAATCTTCGAAATTGATGATGCAACCAATATTGTTTTTGTAAGTGCAGACCCATCTGCTCGCAAAAAAGCTTTAGAAATGGGCGCAGTTTATTATCTAATAAAACCGATTTCAGTTAAGACATTCCTTGAAGTTGTGGAAAAATTTACTCAATAAGTAATTTATATTTAGTTAAAATTTATATGCTTTTGCGAAAAATAAGAAAGAATTTTGTCTTTTAATTTTGGATTAAAGTCTTCGATTATTTTCAAAATGAATTGAATTTCTCCTTCCCCAATGTTCTCAAGGACAAGATCAATTTCTGATGGTTTTATTTCTTCACCATGGAAAATTTCTCTTATTTGGTTTGTTTTTTCCAGTAACGAATTGATTTGTGTTTTAATAATTTGTTTAGATTCATCAAAATCTAAATCTTTGATTTCATTCAAAAGGTTAACACAAAAACTGTTGGTCTCCCCACCAAAAACTTTGCCTTGATAAAAATCGATTACAATTTTACTTGTTATGGGAAAATTGTTAAGAAATTCTGTAAAATCCACCTCTGAATACTCTAATGAACTTTCCATACGATCTCTTTCATCAGTGGTTAGAGTACTATAGATTGATTCTTCCCGAAGGCCTAAAATATGCAAAGTAATTTTATTTTCAGTTTTTGAGTACAGTACTTCTGCGTCTGCCATTGGAATCATCATTGGATCATTGTATATTCTCTTGTGTGGAAGAAATTCTCTCAAAGTATACATTGTCATAATTATTTCATCATGTCTTCCAACAATTAAGATACGTTCGTTTAATAACAAAGTATTGATAATCCGATCTAAACTTGCTGACATTTTCTGAAATAGAAAGTCAAAGCTCCCAATAAATTGATCACCATTTGTTTCAGTGATGAATACTGATTTTCCAGATGATTCTTCATCAGAAATTCTTTGTTTGATTAAATCAAGAGAACCTGTTGTATCTGAATATTCAACTTGAAGTTCTTCTATGTTCATCAAATTTTCTAATTTTTTCTTGATATTCCTATCAAGCTTGCTTGAGGGATCTCCAACTTTAACAATTTCTTTTGCCAAATGTATAACATTAGCTGAAATTTCAGGTATTGATTTGTAAAAAAACATTTGTTCTGTTTGCTCAACTAATAACACAATTCCAAAAGCTCGATTCCCACCTCTGGCATTTTTGTCCTCAATATAAAAATAAGTAGAATAAGCAATATACTCTTCATCAGGGAAAGGAATTATTGAACTAAAGAAATCTTCTTGGGAAATTTCAGATTTTGCGACAAGGGAGAGAGTGCTTAAATGCGATTTCATAGCAATTTTTTTTTGAAATGCTTCATTAATATCTTTAGAATATATGCAACAAGGACCTATACGATCATCAAATCGGACAAAGCATATTCCTCTCTTATTATTCAATGTAATACTATCCAGATTTATTTGTATAATTCTTTAACTTGATTTCATGAATTTCAATCATATAATGTGTCTTATTCTTTCATACAGCATTTCGAATGTTTAAGTTATCCAGTACAAATATAATGTGTTCATTATTATTGTAGTATTTCAATGTAACACTTAGGGCAAATAAATGAAAGAAAATAAAAAATTGATTTTAAATTATGCTTGACAATAATCTTTGATTTTGTTGAGAAGTTCTTTATTTCTAATAGGTTTAGTTAAAACTTCCTTTGCTCCAGCTTTGAGTATTTCACTTGCACGTGAAGAATATGCTGTAATGGCAATGATAACTGTTTTTGGATCAATTATTAATATCTCTTTTGTAGCGGTTATTCCATCCATCTCAGGCATTAAAATATCCATTAGAATAATGTTTGGTTGTTTTTCTTTAAAAACTTTAATTGCTTCAATTCCATTTTTTGCTTCGAAGATTTGATATTCTTTTAAGATTAATTTAAAAATAGATCTCAATTTTTCATTATCATCCACAATTAAAACTTTAAGCATATATAATCACATTGTAAATTAAAAGGAAAATTTTATTCAAATATCTTTTGGAACGGGTAAAAAATATTTTTTTGCCCCAAGGATTTATCTTTTAAATACAGTTATTAATTATTATGTTATTAATAATTGAGTGATTACAATGAAAAGAAAACCAATCGGCTGGCTCTCAAAAGGTCGTTCTGTTGTGCTAATGGGTCTAGATTATGCTGGAAAAACAACTTTAGTTGATCAATGGACCAAAGGAGTTATTGAAAAAACAACGACAACTATTGGCCTTGATATAGAGCACGTTGAAATTCGAGGAGAGAAATTTAATATGATCGATCTTGGAGGTCAACAGCCATTTAGAATTACTATTTGGAAAACTTATGCTCAAATGGCCCAAGGAGTAATCTTTGTCTTTGATATTACAGATAAATTAAGAGTACAAGAGGCCGTTGAATGGTTTTGGAAAGTAGTTGAATGGTTGAGAGAAGATGCACCGATTATTTTCTGCGCAAACAAAATTGATTTAAGAGATAAAAAGAAAGAATCTGCGATGTCACTCGAAGAAATCATTAACAACTTCAACTTAGAGAAATTCAGTCAAGATAAATATGTTCAACATTCATTCAGAATTTTTGAAATATCTGCAAAGACAGGTGAGAATGTTGAAGAATCAATGGAATGGTTATTTGGTAAAGTAATAGGTTCTAAAGAGAAATCTAAAATTAAAGGTGTATTAATTTACTCTAGTGAAAAAAAATCAACTATATTGGAAATACCTTTCGTAGATGAAGTTAAAGACTTCAGTAAACAGAAAAATATTGCTGAAATAATAGACTATAATAGTAAATTACTCAATAAAAGTCAATCAACAATGCAATATTATGAACAAGATGATATGGATGTTTATGTTTTCGCTCAAGGAGGCTTCCTCTGTATCATTATTACTGAAAAAGAAGCTGAATATAATTCTGTTAGAATTACCGGACAGAGTATTCTCAATGTGGTTTCTGTCTTGGACAGTGAAGGAGAATTAAAAATAGATCAACTAAAATGGGTAATCAAAGAAAGTTTTGGAGCATAGTGTAAATTATTTTTCTATTGCTTCAATTCCAACAATTTTTAATAAGATGGCAATACAATAACCATCTTTGTTATTGTTTCATTTTTTATTTTTGAATCTTCTAGAAAAATTCGACCATTGAAATTATCAACTAAACTTTTCACTAAAAAGAATCCAAACCCATATTGTTGGTGAGTTGTATCAACAATCGAATTATCATCATCAGACATTGCACTATTTAAAGATGAACGTATATCAACTTCTATAGAGAGGATGTTGTTGCCTTCGGGATTTTCTAGTATCTCCGATTCTCGAATGAGAACTTCGATGCTCTTACATAAATCTGACATTGGCAAGCTCAATGAATAAAACACTTCAGTAAAAAGCATTACTAGCTCATCATAAACTGCTCTAACAAAATATTTCCCTGGTATTAGTTTTTTAGGAATCACCAGTTTACAGCTAGGGTTCTTACTTTTTATATCATTAATAATTTCAGATATTACTTCAACAATATCAATTTTTTTGAAATTAGCCGGTTGAGTCTCTCCTAGAGAGAGCAGATTATTGAATCGTTCAATCAATCGGGTATTATTAAAGAATAAATCATTTAAAATTTTCAAACTCTTCTCTTGAGAATCAGAAAGTTCAGATGATTGAAGTAAATCTATTACAATATTTAATACTTCAGTATAATTCTCATAATCGTTACTAAGTATAGTAAGTAAAAATTCAATTTGATTATATGATTCGAATAAATCATCCAGTGTTCTCTGTGTTTCTAATTGAGTTTTATTTCGATTCAGTATGTCATCTAATAGCACAGCTAACCTAGTTTCATCTACAGGCTTTTCTAAGAATCCTGTTGCTGCATTTGTACTAGTTACCTGTTTAAGAATATCATAGTCAGTAAAATCAATCATAGCTATTCGTTCGGTTTCTGGTGAAAGAATCTTTATTTTCTCTAAAATTTCAATCCCGGAAACATCCTGTAATACAGGATTAATAAGAGCTAGTTGAGGTCGATTTTTCTTAATAAGATTCAAAGCTATCTTACCATTTGGAGCGAGAATAATATCAAATCCTTTTTTTGACAATAAATTTCGCAATAAATCTCGATTTTTCTCATTATCATCAATAATGAGAATTTGTATTTGATTATTCAACACTTAATCCTTCCACAGATAGTAATTAACGAATTTTAAGATAAATTAGTTTTGTTTTCTGCAAATTGTAATAATGCATAAAAAAATAGAGCTTCAAACAGTATTTATAAGTTGTTGATATTATCGCTTAGAAAAAAATAGTTGACTTGAATAGGGGATTTATTTTTCTTGCCAACAGGTTTCATAAGGTGTTCTTCGTATTGAATCTGCTAAGGTTTTCTCACTTTTAAAATAGGCAGAGACCAATGATTTGTATAAAAGCACAGCTTTGATTTTTTCTTCTATGCACGCTGAGATGTCGATTTTTATGGGTTTTAATGAAGACTCTTTGATGAGTGTAGATTCAGGATGAAAATTGGGAAAGTCCTCATAGTAATATATTTCAACATCTGTTGCTGTTAATCCAGTGACTGCTTTTTTTACTAAAAGATGATCTATCTGATTCCTTTGAGCAAAAGGACAATATAATTCAGATATATCTTCTTCAATAATTAATTTAGCTATATCTGTTCGTAATTCTTCAACTAGTTTCTCTTCAATGGAATTTAATTTTTTATCAAATAAGTTCTCGATTTTTCTCCCACGTAGAAATGCTGATTTATATTTGCGATAAATAATTTTGATATTAAATAACCGTTCAAAAGATTCTTCCTCTTGAAGCTTCTTTCTGTATTTCCTCACAATTTTCATTCTAAAACGATAGAATTTACTTCTGGGAGGAAAGAGGGTTACAATAATTGAATCTTCTTTATTCTGAGCAATAAATCCACTACAAGACCAAGCAATATCCCCATAGTGCGGTTCTAAGAATAATTTGTTTGACATTTCAGCATCTCTATTGATAGTATAATAGAATAAAATTTACCTTGGTTTAAATATGTAAAGCTTTTCATTCAAGACTTTTATTTATTTTTCTCAATAGTTTCAATATGAATTATTACTAAAGAAGAAGCATCTTTCTTTCTTTTTTCTCTACCAATTAATCCGATTGTCACATCATTGCCAATTTCATTATCAGAAGGAGATTGATCTTCAAAATCTGTTGGTGAAACATAATTATGCATGTCCTCGTAAACATAATTTACAACCCATCCTGGATCATTGTCCAGATGCTCAACTGAAAAATCACCTAAATTGGTTCCAGGGGCAACAGGACCCCATTTTTCCATAAGACTTTTTGCTTCCTTTTCTATATTTTCAATTTCCTCATGAAAAATGATTATCGTGCCATTCTCAAATAGAACCCACTTGCCTTTTTTAAGAACGATAAGTTTCCTCCATTGTTCAATTAGAGGATTTTTATTTGTTGTGGACATCATAATTCCTCGACATGTAACGTCAATTTCATTTGTATTATTAAAATATCTATTTAGACATTTTAACAATAATATACTAATAAGCATTATACTGCAATATGGAAAAAATAGTACAAAAAAATTGAATTTTAAATTAATTTAGCCAACAAAAAAAATATTGGTTAATACAAAAAACTAATTAGCACCAAACTAGAGATAGGTACATATTAGGAGGGGTGAAAACATAATCGGCATCTGTATCGGCACAATAGATGATAAAATAGGTGCAATTTCAATTTATCATAATGGAATTTCTCCAGAATTAGCTAAAAAAATAGTAATGAAAACGATGGTAAGTGCTTTATCATTTTTCAAATCTAAAAATAATCATCAGAATGCTAGTGAAGCAATAATTCCATTTCAAGATGAAGATATAATCACATTTTCTTACTTCTTTTCAAAGGATAATCCAAATGTTCGGGGAGGAAAACAAAACTATTCCATAACAGCTATTTTTAAGGAAAAAGATCGATTGAGAGTTTATGATGAAGCAAATAATCTTTCTGATTTATTGAAAAAAATAGGTCGTTTAATTGAAATTCATGTAGCAGAACATAATATTATACCACTAGAGTTTATTGAAATTTGTGAAAGACTGTTAGCAGAATGTTCTAAATTTGATATCGATAAAGTAAATCATGAATATGTTACTTTCTATGCAACTTGTCCAATTTGTTCACACAAAGATAAAGTGAAATTAAAACAAAAAATAGAAGAATTGAAAATAGTTGAATATACAATTTACAGAAATGATTTGTGTTCTCATCAGTTCAGTGTATATGTAAATTCTAAATTTGAAATATTAGGTTATAAAGAACCTAAAATTGATATCCTAAAGCTAAAAGAATTAATCTGGAAAATTAAAACTCCATATGATTCTTTATTGGAGGGTAAAATAGCTGAATAAAAAATCTGAAAATAGGAAAAAAGGCAAAAGATTTTTCGAAAATGAATTTGATGATTTTTTAGTGACCGTAGATGTTCCCGAAAATTTTCGGGATGAGTTTATAATTGCAGAAAAGAAGGTTGCAAATCATTTTGATTCTATAAATTGGGAACCAAAAAACGGTCGTATTTTAATTGGTGGAGAAAGATATATTCTAGTTAGAGCATCCTCAATGAGAATGGGAATTACTGAAACATTAGCTTCTATTCTTGATTTAGACGGTGGAATGAATAACCCTTATGCAATAAAATTAACCTATCATTTTGGTAAATCTTTAGGTAGACTAGATGCAAGTAAATTTCATTTGTCTATGGGTTTGGATGATCCGTTGGAAAAATTATCTACTGGTCCAGTTCATTTTGCATTTACGGGATGGGCAAAAGTAAATATTAAACCAGAATCAAACCCTACCCCCGATGAGAATTACTTTCTCTTATATACACATCCTCAATCATTTGAAGCTGACACATATATTCTTTCTAAAGGTAGCAATTCAATTCTACCAACCTGTATTTTGAATGCAGGTTATTCAGCAGGATGGTGTAGTGAAAGTTTTGGCATTGATCTTTGTGCTAGAGAGATCACTTGTAGAGCAAAAGGAGATAAAGAATGTTTATTCATTATGGCTCCTCTCGATAAAATCGAAGATAAAATCAAAGAATATTTAGAGAAAATGAATCAAGAATAATCTTATACTCAATTTCTTCTCTATTTATAATCTTCACGAACAGGATAGAAAACATCGATTAGTTTGCTATCTGTTATGGCTTTTCCGGAATGCAGTACATTCGATGGAACAATAATTGCTGTGCCTGGTTGAACAGTTTTTGTTTTACCATTCATTGTGAATTCAAAAGTTCCTTCAAGTAGATTAACAATTTGTTCATGTGGATGCTTGTGTTCTGGAAGAGAACTTCCAGCAGTAATTCTCCAATAAGCTAAGGTAATATTATCTGAATGAACAAATTTACCAAAAATCCCGGGAACTACTTCTTTTTCTTCAATTTGGTTTAGATCAATATGTGACATAGATAAATTGTACATACTTTCATATTTAAAATTGATATGCATTGAATTATAGCGAAATCAGGAAAGGAAAAATATACTAAACAATATCCCTTTCAAAGAATTCGAATAAAGGTGGTGTTTTATCGGAAGTAGTAAGCGCAAGTTCGTGAAGAAGAACACCTAAAATTCTTTCTCTTTCGGATTCATCTATACCAAAGTGAAAGAATTGACCATTTGGTAATTCTTCAGCAAATCGTGGATAGTCTTTTGCTTTGTGCACTCTATCATTCGTTCCACTTATTACTAATACTTCTTCATCAATAGTAGAAAGTTTACCGAACAACTCAAACTTCCCTGCAGCAACACCTGCTTTTTTCCATTTCCAACCAACTCCCTCCTTCATTGTAAGCTCCATACGATATTTCTGGGTTTTCGCTTTTTCACCAATAAAAATAATGTTAGCAAGTGTTTTCATTAATATATGAATAACAAAACTTGGTATAAGGGGGATAAAGAATTTGAGGAAGAATTTATTGAACCAAAGTTTATGCATAGGCGAAAAAGTAACAATAGTTGGCGCTTTCAGAACCCCATCTAATAAGCCTTGATAAATGATAGCAGCTCCCCAGCAAGTGCCAAATAAAACAAAATCCTTGCCTTGAAGATTAAAAAAATCAAGAACCGCTTGAATATCCTTGGCTTTTTGGGAAAGTGAAAGATCAGCTTTTCTACGACGAATCCTGCTAGAAGCTTTTTCTCGGGTTTCAATGAAATAGATATCTACTCGATCAAGAAGGATATTGTATAGATCAGCAAATTGGTAGGGCATTGTTTGCCAACCAGAAATAAATACCACAGGTCTTAATCCTACTGGATTTTTAGGTTTAGTTCGTAAAACACGTATTTCGCCACCATCAACAGGTATCCAATGGATTTTTGAAATCGGTTCTTCCCAGAACAGTGGTGTGACATCTTGAACTAATTCATCCATTTTTGATTGGATTATTTGAGTTTGTTCATCTGTCATTACAAGAAAAGGTGAATAATCTTTGAACTCATCTGAATTCTTTTTTTTCTTTTCAGTTTTTAAAATAGCCTTTTCTTTATTTTTTTGAGTAGTCATAGTAATTACGCCTGAATATGAGTCCAATAATAAAATGTTAGGTAAGAGCCAAGTTGAAAGTAGCATTCTCTTTTATATCTGTTACGATGATAATTTTTGTCGTTAAAAGTTAAGAGGAATAAAAAAATGAATTTAATAACAGATCAAGGTCTATCTGCACCTATTTGAACGTCAAATGGAGCGTCAACAAATGCTTTAACAAGCTTAATTTTGAAGTCTTGTGAGATTAGCTCGCTAGTATCAGTTGCTTCAAAAGTTATAAGATAATTGTCAGGGTGCAATTTTTGAAGATAGCTTTTCATAGCAGAAATAGATTGGTCTGAATCGTTAAAATCTTTTAATAAGACGGTGTTCACCCAAAAACGACCATTGTAGTTTTCTCGAAAATGCAACAAATTTTGAAGTAAAACCTCGAGATTAATTTTCTCGAGTGGTTGATTTATCTTTTGGAATTCTTCATTGAGAACACTGTCAAGACCTGCGATAACTAAATCAACTTTACTCAATTCATTAAAAATATCTTCACGATCAACCATAGAACAATTAGTACAAGTAGCGATTTTAATATCAGGATGAGCTGCGCGAATCTCTTTATTCAATTTGCCAAATAAAACATAAAGAGTAGGATCCCCTCTGTGAGAATATTTGATGTAATCAACTTTGCCAAATCTCTCTATGTTATCATTTACTTCTTTGAGAATTTTATTAACTGGATAAATAAACACCCGTTGAGGTATTTGATTTTTTGTCGGACCTGCTCGACAATGAATGCAATTAAAAGTGCAAGTTTTAATTTTAAACAAATCAATCTGCAAGTAAGTTCCAAAATGCTCGCTATCTTCTATTCTCTTAATATGTTTATATTCCAATTTGCCCCCTCCTAAGAAATTTGATTGGAAATTAGCTTAGTACATTTATACAATATATTATCTTATTTCTTAATTAATAATATGTAATATTTACATGTTTTTTTAGATAAATTTTAGTCTAAATTATTTTACTCTAATAAAACTAAATTAGCTATCTTTAAAAATGAGATTAACTTGTAATCAAATATGATAGTGGAATTGGAATATAAGGGAAAGCTAAAATATAAAGAATGAATAAAACGGAGAGCGGTAACGATGTTTCCTGAACTAGTGTATAAAGGAGAGACAGAGGGGAAAATTTGTTCTATATGTAAACTGACTTTTAATGATAATGAGACTATCCTCTTCTGTTCTACATGTGGATCATTATTTCATGAAGAACATTTGCTAGAATGGTTATCAAATGACAATGAATGTGCAGTTTGTAAAAGAGATTTTTCCATAGAAATTAAGAAGTACAAATTAAGAGAAGAAAAAGTAGAGAAAACAGATAGAGATACTTCTAGAATTAGCCCCAATAGAAAAAAGCTAACTATAGATAATCCTATTGCTAAAGAAAGTTATAACGCACTTAAAGGAGTATCGATATTTTTTGGATTGATTTTAGCTTTAGTACCAACAGTAGTAATTGCACTGCTTGTACCTTTTCCAATAGTAATTGCAGTAATGATTGTTAGTTATATTTTTTATTTTGGAGGTATGGTTATATTTAACCTAGCAAGAACCAATTATCGTTTCTATTGGGATAAAATTACTTTTTCAAAAAAAGGCATAATTGTAAGTACATCTGGAACCTCTTCAAGAACAATTACACCTGAGAAAATTAAAGACATAAAGCTGAAGATATCTGAATCAAGTGACGATAATAATCGAAATAAGGAGTATCATATTGCACTTGAAATATTTACAGGGAAAAAACTGTTTCAATTTGGAGAGATTTCTTCTTCAAAAAATTATGAAGATATTCAAGTATTAAGCGGGAGAATAGATGATCAAGTAAAGAAACTTTATAGTATAAACCCAAGTTATCCAAGTTTCAATATTAATGACTATTTGTTTGAAAATCGTATTTTCATACTCATTTCTGGTGTAGTTTTTATTGTTTTGAACGCAATTCTCATTCCAATAGGTTATTTCCTTATCTAGAAAAATTTGAATGGTAAAAAAATGATTAATTTGCGATAAACAAATCAAAAGTAAAAAGGAGTTATTGGTATGATTTCTTGATTATTTTCTAGAACATTACTAATCTTCTCTAACCTTTAAAAAACATTTATTGAACCTGATACCAGAAAGAATTGGTAGACCC
>JAUWKS010000048.1 GCA_030614005.1 Candidatus Heimdallarchaeota archaeon
AACTTTCCATCAAGCGAACCAATGAGTATTTCCAAGTCGCCATCTTTATCTAAGTCTACTAAAGTTGGGGAACCTCGTATTTCTCCCCCAGTGGTATAATGCCAGAGTAAGGATACACCAATAGCAGCAGTACTGGGTGGATCTATCTCTGGAGGTAATCCTCCGTAAATTTGATCTGTAACAATAAATGCAGTCATTATTAGTATAAGAAAAAGTGGTATAGCTTTAATATTTTTCATCTTTGAACATCCTATATTATTTTAACATACCTAGGTTTTTTTCTGAATGATAACTAGTATGAATAATACTTTCCTATTAAGCTATTTAGAATTTTCCAAAGTAAACATTTCGCATGCAGCTATTAAAAAAAACTGTTTTGTTAACCCTAAAATAATGTAACAATACCTAAAAAAAGAATTAATATATCAATTTTACCCCTACCAAATATATATTAATTTTTAAAAAGATGGATATTTAAATTTAGTATTGTTGTAACATAATTGCCAATTTGCAAACAATCTAATATGTCTAAGTTATTTATAATACCCATAAAGGAGAATTCATTATATGTTCATAATTAAACTAAAGTCTAAGTTCTTATCAAAAAGAGCTTTTATTTTTCTACTTATTACTATTATTATGCTCTTATCAGTTAGAGCTAGGTTTAATAATCAAATCAATTTTGGGCAAGCACATTCTGCTCTCGCAATACCAACGGAAATATTTTCTCTTTGGAACGATACTGCACCAGCAATTAATGGAGACATTATTTTTACTGCAATTGATCTTTCAGGTGAATGGTCGTCTGCAGGAGTGTATAGTATGTTTGATGAGACAAATTCACCTACTGCAAAACTTTTGTTGCAAAATGATGATACGAATCTCTATATTGGACTAGATATTAATGAATATCAAGATGAAAATCCAGGAACAAATTGGGGTTGTGCTGTTTATTTAGACAGGGATCATAATGGCCTTTTAACACATGATGATATTACAATTCGATTATATGTTAACATTACAAAAGAATATGTTATTTATGAACAATATAATGAAATGAACAAGAACTGGCAGTACGTTGATGATGTTAACCCGGGTGAGAGTATTCCCGCAATAAACGTTTTAGTTAATACCGCATTTACTTCGTCTTACTTTGAGCAGGCAAATCACAGACAATATGAAATAAAAATCCCTCTAACGACATTAAAATGCAATCCAGGTAATGTGACAGGGATTGGTTTAGAAGCATATGATGATTATAATGATTTAGATGGAACGATAACTTGGCCGGGATTTTCAAGTAGTCCAGCGCAGATTTTTCTCAATGCAGGTGGTTGGGGAGATCTTTGTTTAGGAACAAATACAACTGAGGCAAATTATTTTGCTCAATACGCAATTGAAGAAAATGCTAACATTAAAACAAACGCTACTGGATACAATAATGGAACATTTATTGCTACAGCAGATATTGATGGTAATGGAGATTTAGAATTAATTGTAAGTTCCAATAGAACTGTTGTTGGAGATACAAATCTTCTAGCAATTTATGATTACGTTAGCGGTGAATTAGTCCGCATTTGGGCTTCTTGGGATCATCCAACACACCAATCCAAAATGTTTGTTGTTCAAGGAATTGCTACCTTTGATTTTGATGCGAATGGAGAAGATGAGCTTTACCTTTGTGGGAATAATTCATCCATTTTGCGTTTTACTGATTGGAATTCTACAAGGAAAGACTTCGATACTTCTGAAACAATCATTACTTTTTCCGCTAATTTTAGAGGATTTATTGATATAGGAGATATAGATAATGATAATGACGCTGAAATTATTGTAACTTATCAGAAAGTTGGAGCAGTTCTCGGAGAAATTATCGTATTAGAATATAATAGCTTATTAGATAGTTTTACCAATTCAGGTACTGTTGATCTATCTCTTCTTGGTATTTCATATCACAAAATAAATGACGTGCTAGTTGCTAACATGGATGATGAATCAAATAATGAGTTACTGTTTTTATACCAAACTGTTGATAGTGATTCAATAGGTACTAGTAGGTTACACATAGTTGAGGAAGATGGAGGAGACTGGAATGATAACTCAGGAGATGATCTCACTTCTGCGACTTCAAGCTCAACAGAAGATGCTTTTGGACACACAATAATTGTAGGCGATGTTGATAATGATGGTGTGAGAGAAATAATTATTATTGGTATGAACTATTTGAAAATTTTCGGAAAAAATACTTTTACAGCAGGTCCTCCAATTGAATTACTAATAAATGATGGTAGTTCAGCACCTCAAATGGGTGGAGGAGCAGTTATTGGTGATATAGATGGAGACTCAAAAAATGAGCTCATTTTGGGATGTAATAATGGTACAGTATTGATTCTTAATGTAACAGATGCGGGTAGTGATTCATTATCGTATACCATTGAATGGTCAAGTGACCTAGGTTCGGCCCCTGGAATGAAGGATTCAATGACTTGTTATGATATTGACGCAGATAGTGAGAATGAAGTTGTATTCGGAGATAATTTTGGACAAATAATGACTTTTGGTAAAACTGCTGCACCTACAATAACAATAACCAGCCCATCTACAGGTTCAACGAAAACATCTACTTCAGTTCAAATTGATTGGGATGCTACTGATGATGTAGCTATTCATCATTTTGATGTTTATGTTAATGCTACAACATTGGTTGCTAGAGTGGGTGGAAGTCAAATAGGTATCATACTCAGTCTTGCTGAAGGATTAAACAATATTGAAGTATTTACTTTTGATGTAACAGGGAAAATTGCTAGCGATACAGTATCCGTGACTGTTTCTCTAGATGCCCCAGAAGTAACTATTTCTGACCCCGCGAATGGTTCTTTTACAAATACCGCTAGTATTTCAATTAGTTATTCTCATTTTGATCGAAATGGAGATTTTCAAGAATATAATATCTTTAGAAATGGTACTCCTATTGATACAGTTATTGTAGAAACATATGTTGTTCCATTATTAGCAGATGGAACCTATAACATTACGGTTCAAGCTGTTGATCTTGAAGGACATAAAGGTCAAGATACTATTTTCATAATCAAAGATACAGTTAATCCAACAATCGTTATTGACTCACCTACTGATGGTTCAGCAGTACGAACAACCACCATTTCCTTGGAATGGACAGCTGATGATAGCAGAAGTGGGATTGACTATTTTGAGATTAGAAGAGATGGTATCCTAAATGCTACTACTACTAGTAGTTCACAGATAATTGCTCTGGATATTGATGATAGCTATCTTCTAACTGTAACAGCATTTGACGTTGCAGGCAATTCCTTTGCTGACTTTGTAAGTATTACTCTAGACACTAAAAGTCCTTTTGTAAATATTACCTCTCCAGAATCAGGATTAATGACTACTCAACCATCGATTACAGTTCAGTGGGACAGTGTTGATAATATTGGCGGAACAGGTATAGAGTATTCAGAAGTAACTGTTAATGGTGCAACAGAATATACTGGTAGTAGCACTCAAGCAACTGTTGATCTTAATGGTGAAGGTATTAAAGATATCGTTGTTACAACTTATGATGATGCAGGAAATTATGACCAAGATGTAATCACAGTTATAGCAGACAGCAGCAATCCGTTTATTGAAATTTTATCTCCCGTAAATAAATTCAACACAAGTTTAGATTCAGTAACCATTTACTGGAATAGTGCAGATAATGGCAGTGGTATCTGGTACTATGAAGTATATGTTGATACAGTATTTTCACATAATATCACAGATGCAACTATAACGAGTACTGTTGTTTACATTCCAATAGAAAAGGATTACAACATTACTGTGAAAGCAATAGATTATTTGAGTCATACATTTGAAGATTCAATCATTGTTACTCATAATCTGACAGCAAAAAATATGATTATTACTGATCCAATTCCAACAAGTTCCTACACAGGAGATACACAAGTAACCATTGAATGGATAACATCGAATTTGGTTAACCTTACTAGATTTGATATCTACATTGATGAGGTTTTTGTTATATCAGTAAGTAACACAACCGACAATTATGATGTAACTTTAGCGATAAGTACTTTAGCTCAAAATATTACTATTGTTGCTGTGACTACGAACCCAGCTATAAATTACAGCGATTTTAGATGGATAACTTTAGATGAATCCTCCCCAGTAGTTATTATTACTGGACCCACAAATGAATCGTTTATTTACACCAATATCGTCTATCTTGAATGGACTGGTTCAGATACTGGTAGTGGTATCAGTCTCTACAATGTAAAAATAGATGGAACTACAGTAAATACTTGGTCTCCAAGTAAAAACTCACAGTATCTCATATTCGATGGTTTAGCGGGAAACATAACAGTAACAATAGAAGCATTTGATTTTGCTGACAACGATGAGGCATCCTCTATAATTCTTCAAGTGTATGTTTTACTTCCTGAGTATTCTATCGATTTGCCTGAAAATTATTATTCTGCTACTGGAACATTCAGTTTCAACTTAACTGTTTCAGAAGTCGGTTTGGGTATTGCTGAAATAATCATTTTAATAGATGGCACAGAATTACTTCACATTGTTTCCCATGATGACTTGGAACTCTCACCATTTACCCTAGTAATTGATATTGATAGTACGTATTATAACGATTTGACAGGCAATCACCAATTAACTGTTGCACTTGTAGACGCTCAAAATAGAGAAGTATCTGACAGCTATACTTTTGTTATAGATAAAGAAGCACCCTCATTTGTAGGCATTTCAACAATAGGTGACAATGCATTAGATGCTACGAGTACGGACTATCACAGAATCGAAATAGACCAAGCAAATGGACAAACTAACATTACAATGTCAACAAGAGTTAATGATAATCTCGGAATTGTTAGTGTAACGCTAAGAATACAAGGATCTGATTTCGATCAAGTCTATCTTCTCAATGTAGAAGAAATTGGAGCACAATCAACCGTTTATGGAATTACTCTTAATATTTCTGATTTTGGTTTAGGACAGTACACATTCACTTTAACCGTTACAGATTACGCCGGAAATAGTGTTAACCAAATATACAATATTGCATTGGTAAAAGCAACAACCGTTCCTTGGATATTACAAGGAAACAATTTGATTTATGTCTCAGCAGGAAGTGCACTGACTCTTGTATTAATTGTAGTATTCGCTGTAACGCTCAGAAAAACAACGGTAAATTTGGGCTGGAAACGTGAGATTGTCATAGTTGCATATGTGCTTAACGGCCTACCGTGTGTCTATATGGTAAATAATCCCGAGATGATTCAGGATGAAATGTTATTTGGTGGAGCTATGACGGGTATCCGTGGTGTACTTGAGGAAATAATTGGTGAAAAATCCAAAATGGAAATCCAAAGTGTAGAATTAGGTCAAAAAAGAGTGCTTATTTGCCCTGGCAACTTTGGAGATTCAGTCTTAATGGTTAACAAGATAAAACCAATTCATAAAAGCAGATTAATTGAATTCACCAAAAACTTCGAAAGTCACTATCAAGAGGTCCTAATAGACGATCCCTTATTAACACCAGATACTTTTAGAGGAGCATCAATTCTCGTTGAAAGTCACTTTGGAATTAGTGATAAAATGCAATTAGTTGATGACTGTGAATTTGAAGAAATAACACTTGATGAATCACCTAAAGCTTATGAACCTGTAGAAACCTATTCTCATTTAGAAGTACAACCAACAACTGAGTATCAAGAACAACCTAAAGAGGAAATTATTGAACATCAACAAGAACCAGTTGTAGATACTACCCCTACGGAAACACTCACTATTGAAGAAATGCTCGCTAAAATGCCACCACAGAATCAAAAGATTTTCATTGAAACAATACAATTAACTCAATATGCCATAACATCCTTACTTGAAAAGGAATTTAAAAATACTGCAATAATGACCAATTCTATTCTTGAAAAGTTGGAGACTCTTTTATCATCAACTGATATGCCTAAAGCATCGGAAGCAGTACTCGTAACACTGATTTCAATAACTCAAGAAATTTTCTCTACTTTGGAAATTGGCAAAAGTGGAGATGAACAGGCATTCAATGTTGCTGCTGAAAAAGTATCCATGATTTGGTTAAAAAATATTGGTGAGAAATGGTAGAATCATCTACCACAAATCTCTTTTTTTTTTAATATGAGCAGCTTTATTTTCAATCTATTTTTTTATCTTGCTCTTTAAGATAATCGACAACACTTTCACTGATTTTTTTTCTATTCGATGGTAAAGATTGTATAAAACTTGGAATCTCTAAAATTAAAAATAATAATAAAATGAATCCAATAGCTAAAATTATTACTAAACCCGAAAAGGTTACCCAATCAATGGTTTCACCAGCCATTATTTCGCTTCCTCCATTGCTACAGAAGAGTTTTCTTGTTTTTGATAAATTTTCTTAATGAAACCCATAGTCATCGAAATCACCCAACTGAGAGTTAGCATTCCCACAGAAATATAAGCTAAAATCTCGATTATCATGATTCTTCCTCCTCTTCTGTCTTCTCTAATTTTATTTTTTTAATTGATTGTTTTTTTCGCAGTTTGGAAAAACCAAAAATAGCTAATCCTATCAGAACAAGTATTCCTAATGCAATTCCTATTGCTGCGAACCATCCTCCTACAGAATATCCGCTCGCCCAACACAGGGTTATAACTGAAACCGATGCAACCATTAGTAGAGCAATAGGTGCTGCCTTTTTAATTACTTCACCTTCCATTCCTTGTTTATCTATTACTGCTGTTGCACTTTGTATTTTTGCTGGACTAAGAACACTAGCCAATCCCCCACCAATGCCGTTGGAGGCACCCATAACTAAAATGCTAGAATTAGACATACCTAATGAAACTCCAGTGTTATAATGAAAACTGGTAAACATTGCTATAGAAGATGTTTCACTTCCACTAACAAAACCACCAAGTAAGCCAACAAATGGAACAATTAAAGGATAAAAATCACCAAATATTTTTGCACTGGCAGTCGCTAAAATACTGATCATATTGTTTTCTGATAAGATTTCCCACGAACCATTTCCAGACATAAGACCAGTTGCTCCTGATGAAGTCATAATACTAGCAACTGAGAAAAAGATTGCAGCAGCAAAAACGGGTTTAATTGATCTATTTGCCCAAGTAGAAAGAATATCTTTCAATTTTCCTTTTACACCTAAAAATGGCATAGATAATATAGTAGCAATTAGAACCCAAAAGTAAGCATTCCAAAATACGCGTAATTTAATAGGAGCAAAACCAGGAATATCTACTGGCATAGAAAGTGTACTAAACAGAAAATCAAAGATTTGAGGAATAAAATTAGTTATTGAACACAAAACTACAAGAATAAGCCAAGGCAATGATGCCTTCCAAAGTGGCATAGATTGTTCAATCTTGATATCTTCCTCTGTTAAATTTCCTTTATCAAAGATTTTGAGTTTCAGCATTTTTGCTAACAACATCATTGCTCCACAAGTTAAAAGACCGGCAAATAAACCCGTCAATGGAACTAGACCATCCATTTCGAATGTCTTTGCCAAAAAGTTAACTAAAACTGCTGTTCCGCCTGTAGTTAAACCTCCAACACTAGCAAATAAAATGGCTCTCTTATTGAATAGTAATTTTCTTCCACCAGCAATAAACATCATTCCCAATGCAATTCCTATTGTAACAACAGGCATAAACAATGAAAATGTAAAACCACTTTCTGCTAGTGTAGGAAATATTGGAGTAAGATCGAATAAACCTGACATTTCTCCTTGAAAGATAACCGCTGGAATTGCTAAAAGTGCGAAAGTAGTTAATGGATCATAACCAATAGCAGGTAAAGCAACAGCTGCAAGAGATGAATAACCCAGAGCAATCATTATTGGAGGAAGCATTGTTACTGGATTTGCACCAATCGAGACAAGAAAACATCCTAATCCAATGTTAATGAACATTATTTGAAATGCCTCTTTCCCTTCGCCACCTAATTTTTTAAATGCAACTATGATCCTTTGCAATGCTCCTGTTTTTTGCATATAAGTAATCATGAAAATACTTGTGCAAACCATAAACGAAATCGGGAAGGATTTGATAAATCCAACAACTGAAGCTAGAAATGAGATTTTGGCATCTGTTTTGAAAAGGGTAATTGCCAAGATAAACATAACTAACCACATGGCAAAACCAGTAGTATCTGCTTTCCATTTTGCTAAGACTAATAATAGTAACGCACCAATAAATGGTAAAAGAATCATAATTGTACCAAGCCATGTAGCAACCATTTCAAGTTCTCCAAGCAAATAAATTAACTTTTCAACGTATACTAGTATACTTCAAAAGTGTTTTGAAAAAAAAGGCTAATTTCAGCTTAGATTTTGGTTTAATATTTAGACATAAAGTATTTAAGTTTTTCAAAGAATAAAAGCTAAGATTAAACTAAGCAATGTTTTTCAAATGGAGTATTGAATAATGTCAAAAAGTGTCAAATACTGTGAATCTTGTAGTGGAAAAAATAAGGCAAGTGCAAAGTTTTGTGATGATTGTGGAAAAGCCTTCGATAAAAGCAAAAAAGCAGTTCAAGATAAATCGCCCAGTACGGAGAAAGGTTCCGGTTTGGAAGTCATCTCTCTAATAACCAGTATCTTTGGATTCACTTGTTTACCAGGTATAGGTTTTATTATCGCGATTGTAACTGGATTAATGTCACCTAATCCAAAGGAAAATAAGTATACGAAAGCTGGTATCACAATTGGTTCATTTGGATTAATAATACCAAGTTTCATATTAGGTTTTCTTGGAATTATTTTTGGAGCTTTAGAAGCTACTGATGATTTGATTTGGATGTTAATTTTAGGAATCATTGCAGTGATCGGATCAGGAGTCGGTTTATTCTTCTTTATAAAATGGATGAAGAAACCAGCAGAATAATTACTTCCTCTTTTAGAGGAGTTTTTCTTTTTTATTCATTTTTCAATAGTACTATTATTTTTACAGATTATTAAGTTAATATTCTCAAGTAAATAAAGCATATATTGAATGCAATAAACGCCTTATTTCACAGTTTTTTGAAAAAAAGAAGAAATGTTATTTTGGATTAGGATTATACAATGACAAAGTAAATGGTTCATAGTCAATGATATTTTGAACACCAGCTAATACTGAAGGATCATTCTTCATCACTTGTTCTGCTTCTTCTTTTGATTTCGTATTGAAAATTAATATTCCGAATGGATTATCTTTGTTTGTTGCAGGTCCAGCTAAAACAAGTTTCCCGTCAGCAAGTAGCTTTTTCAAATACTCAAAATGATCTTTCATAACGGCTATTTCTTTATCTGTTGGAGAAGTCATAAATTCCTCTCGAGCAGGTTTTATTATTCCGATGTAATATTCACTCTTTGACATAATAATCAATCACTATTAGTAAATTAAAGTCCAATCCTTATCATCCGAAGTCTGAAAGAAGAGCAACTGCATTAGGTCCCGTATGAGCAGAAATGGTACATTTTGTTCTTATGATTTTAATTTCTGCTTTTGGCACTTTAGCTAGAACGATCTTCTTCAATTTCTGTGCATTTGCCTCGTCGTTGGAATGAATAATAGTATACTTTCTTGGAAAACGAGTGTACTTTTCAGTTGTTAATTCAACAAGTTTTACTAATCCGTCATCAACATTGGATACGGTAGCTGCTGTCTCGTTTGTTCCTGCTTCATTTACTCGAGTAATAACTTTCTTTCGAAGAAGCCTAGCTAGATAATATTTCGTTAAACTGATACGTCCTCCCAAATGAAGATATTTCAAAGTCGGAATAAAGATATACGTTTTCAGTAATTTTACTAGCTCATTCAACCTAGTAATTATTTTGTCAATTGCCCATCCTTTTTCAATTAAATCGAGTGCTTCTTCTGCTAAGAAGACTTCTGGATAGGATGCATTCAACGAATCAACGAGATGAACCTTCACATTAGGATACTGCTTTTCTAAGAATGTTACTGCTAATCGAGCACTATTCAAAGTGCCACTCATTGCAGAGCTTATACAAATAACGATAATTTCCGTTGCACCTTCTTTAGCTAACTCTTCGTATACTACAAGAAATTCTTTTGGAGAAGGTTGGGAAGTTTTTGGAAGGAAATCTGGATCAGTTTCATAATAACTGTAATGCTTGTCTAAATCAAAATTCCGATCTTCCTTATAGCTCTTATCATAGTAAGTTACACTTAAAGGAATAACCTTAATCCCATGCTCATCGGCATAATCCCAAGGAATATCAGATGAACTATCAATTATAATTCGAATTGCCATTTTTATCACTAACAACTATCTCTGAAATTAAGCTATTACTCCAATCATCTTATAAATAAATTTGGTAAAAAAATCAGAAGAAGAAACTAAATACCAAGTTTCTTTCTTTTGGAATCGATATGATTAACAATTCCTTACTCTAAAGTAATTTAATGAGAAACTTCTATATTGACTTATTTGTTGAATTAGGTATGCAATTAGTAATTCTCGGATCTGGGCAAGATGCAGGGGTTCCGCAAATTGGTTGTTATTGTGATAATTGTGTAAAGTCTCGAGAGGATAAGACTTTTCGAAGGTTGGGTCCATCCATCGCTTTAATGGATTCAAAGAAAAAATTCTGTTATTTAATTGATGCATCACAAGATCTAAAGGATCAGATCGACATGATTAACGAATTATTACAAAAGGACCCATCTGAAAAAAGTTTTCCAATTGATGGTATTTTCCTAACTCATACTCATTACGGACATATTGCTGGTCTTTGGTCCCTAGGAAAAGAGTGTATTGATATTAAAAAAATAATTATTCATTGCACACAAAAAATGAAGCAATTTCTAGAAAATTATCACCCTTTCAAACATCTAATCGAACAAGAGAATATTACTCCTATACCTTTTGAAATTGGCACAAAGCAACATTACAATGAGTTTTCTATTTCTTCATTTGAAGTTCCTCACCGAAATGAATATGTTGATACAGTTGGATACATTATTCATGCAACTAAAACTGTAGTCTATTTACCAGACTTAGATTATTGGACAGAAGAAATACTAGCAATAATCGAACAAGCAGACATTGCCATAGTCGATGCTTCCTTTTATTCAAAAGATGAATTACCACGAATGACCAATGTTCCACATCCACCTATGATAGAAACAATGGAACGCTTGAAAGATTCTACAACAGAGATTTACTTTACTCATTTCAACCATACAAATAAAACACTTGATGTAACAAGTAAAGAAAGAAAGGAAACCCTTGAAAAAGGGTTCAAATTAGCTTATGATGGATTGATTATCGAGGTATGAATTATTTTGGTGAGAGAATTAAATGAAAAAGAAAAGAAAATGAGATCTGAATTACTATCTTTTATCTTTCTCGCGCTTATCTCGAAGCATGTCCATATATTCACCTGTGACTTCTGTCATTCCTGCTTCTATAGCCTGTTCATTGATTTGTCGAACAACTCTATTTATGAATATTCGAGGAACTTTGACCAGCTTTTCACAAGCCTCATCGGTCCAATCGACCATTGGATCACACCTAGTTACTGCGTATCTAATTGTAGAAACATCAATACCCTTTGATTCAGGGATAGCCAATTTATAAGGTTTAGAGTGTTTTGTAAACCAGAAATTAGCATTATTTCTATAGCCATAATCAATAGGCAATTTTGGAAATCCTTTCCCCTCAAATAAAGCTTGTTTCCACTTACTTTTCATAACAATTTTATCTATTAGAAGAACCATATGACATTCTGATGTATTGTCATCCACATAAGCTGGTTCATTTGGATCAATTGTGCACTCAAAGATTTGAACAGCTTCTTCAACAATTTCCGGATATTGTTTACCAGCTTCTCTCTCTTCATCTGTTCTTGTTGATGGTAGAAGAGTAAAGATGCTATTTGCCATTTTTTCTTCTGTGGTCTCTCCAGGAAATCCTAACATCACACAATTTTCCATGTATTTCTTATCATCTTCTATAAAATTAATCGAACATACTCCAGTTCTAAGAATATTTGTAGCTGTGTTGCTAGTAGAACGGGCATTTAATTTCATAGCATGTCTTCCTTCACCTGCTATTCTATAAGGAAAGCACAAAGAATATGGACCTAAGTTTGTTTTACCTGATTCAGATACTGTACCAATTAACACAACTGGCATTGGAAAAAAACTTGATGTTTGATAGAAATTATCCAAGATTTTTAAATTTTCGAATTTTTTATCTGGCATATCTCTATAATTCAACTTGATTGTTATAAATATTATTGATTATGGATAATAATGTACATAAAATAAAAGGTTATTGAAATAATAAAAAGTGGAAAATATAATTCCATCATTAGGACAATTTTATTATCGTCCTGCACCGATGCCGATGATGTGTCCACAGCTGGTGCAATAAGCCATTGCTACTAAATCTCTGGGAAATTTACTATGCTCATGTGCTAATTGTTTGTATTTAATGTGTCCAGACTTTCCACAACCCGGACAAATAGGTTCTACCATTTTTTTTTTCACCATTTAACTCATTTGATCTACTTTTATCTGAGTCATTTAACTTTTTAGCATTTTCGCTTTGCTAGTTGTGTCAATATTTACTTGAATAAAACTACATATGCGATTTTCCTTTACACATTTGTACCTAGAATGATTAATAAATAATAATGCCTCTCTTTTGAAGGGTAAAAATTGAGGAAAAATACAAATGAGTGTTAACAGTACAAGTGATATTGAAAAAATAGAGAAGATATCTCTATTGAATGGAGCTTATAGGCCATGTCGCAAGTTTCTCTTCATATCAATTTTTGGGATACTATTAGGCTTTTTTTTCATCATTGCATTTGTTATCTTAATCGCGGACGCAGATGGATGGGTATTAGTTTTGGTCTTTATTGGTGCGTTCATTCTCATTGCTTCTGTGCAGACGTTGAATAGATTTGTTTCACCAAATAGAGCTTACAAAAATGTAAAAGAAAAAATGAAAGCCAATGATATCGACGGGCTTCTAAACCAAGCGAAATATTCAGTAAATGCATCTCTTTTAGATAATGCCATAATGCTGTTTAGTTTATATGGATTAATTGATATGACTCGTACTGAAGTTATACCAATTTTACTAGAGCACCATATATATGCCCAAAAGGACCCGAAAAAAATGCGTGAGTTCATTCAACCAATGCACATATTATCAAGGAAATTGGGCTATGCAAGTTATCTTGATCTTTTAGCAAGATATGGACAGGAATAGCTTTTCTGTTCATTAAATTTATTATCTTGAATGCCATTTCACTTCATATGGCATCCCAAGGAGTAATTTTTGATATCAAAAAATACGCTATTCATGATGGACCGGGCATTCGAACGACCATTTTCTTTAAAGGATGCCCTATGGATTGCTGGTGGTGCCACAACCCTGAAAGTCAGATGAAAGAACCTGAACCTTTTAACGATTCGTTGAAAACAAATTCACTATATCTATGTGAAAATGATGGGGAAATTATTGGAAGAAATGTTTCAGTGAAAGAGGTAATGAAGGAAATCGAAAAGGATATTATCTTCTACGAGGAATCAAATGGAGGGGTTTCCTTTTCCGGAGGAGAACCTTTGATGCAAAAGGATTTCTTAAATGAGTTATTGATTAATTGTAAAAAAAATGGTTTACATACAACTCTAGATACTGCTGGTTGTGTTTCCAAAGAAATAATTCTCGAGATAGCTCCTAATGTTGATTTGTTCCTTTATGATTTGAAACTCATGGATGATAAAAAACACCAAAAATATACTGGAATATCGAATAAAGAACTATTAGAAAATCTACTGTTACTCTCTGAAATGAAATGTAATATTATTGTTAGAATTCCAATTATTCCAACAGTAAATGATAGTAAGGAAGATATTGTTGACTTCGGCAAATTTATTCAAAAACTCAATATTATTCGCGTAGATCTTCTACCATATCATTCCATTGGTGAGGAGAAATACAAGAAGCTTAAGAAAGTAAACCGAATGAAAGAAATCATTCCTCCATCAAAAGAAAGGATAGAGGAAATCATGAAACAACTCGAGAGCTTTGATTTAAATGTTAGTATCGAGGTTTAGCTATGCTTGAAAGAATCCAACAATTACGCTCGCAATCCAGAAATGCACCACCAACTCTTTCGATAGAACGTGCTAAACTTATTACTGATTTTTACAAAAGTGGAGAAGTAGAAAAAGTTTCCACTCCTATTGCTCGAGCTCTGGCTTTCAAATATCTACTCGAGAACAAAGAGATTTGTATCAATGCAAACGAATTAATTGTTGGAGAAAGAGGAGAAAAGCCAAAAGCCACTCCAACGTATCCCGAAATTTGTTGTCATTCTATGAAAGATTTAGAGATACTAGACTCGAGGGAGAAAATATCATTCAAAGTCACATCTGAAACACGAAAGATTACTCGAGACGTAATTATTCCTTTTTGGAATGGACGATCAATACGAGATAGAATTTTTGTTGAAATAGATACCAACTGGATTAATGCTTATGAAGCAGGTATCTTTACTGAGTTTATGGAGCAGAGAGCACCAGGGCATACTGTTGCTGATGGAAAAATATTCGCAAAGGGATTCAATGATTTCAAAGATGAAATCAGAGTAAGTATTGAAAAATTAGATTTTGTAAATGATTCCGAAGCTCTAGATAAACGAGAGCAATTGAAAGCAATGGAAATCGCTGCAGAGGCGATAATACTCTATGCGAAAAGGCATGCAGAAAAAGCATTAGAATTAGCAGAAGCAGAAACCGATGCTAAACGAAAGAAAGAACTGAAATTAATAGCAAAAATTTGTTCTAAAATTCCAGCGGAAGCTCCAACTAATTTCTATGAAGCATTGCAACATTATTGGTTCATCCATCTCGGAGTAATATCTGAATTAAATACATGGGATTCATTTAATCCAGGTAGATTAGATCAACACCTATATCCATTCTATAAACAAGAAGTAGAAGCAGGAAAGTTGACGGCAGATGAAGCGAAAGAATTGCTTAAAGCGTTTTGGGTTAAATTCAACAACCAACCTGCACCCCCAAAAGTTGGTGTAACAGCTGAAGAAAGCAACACCTACACTGATTTTTGCACAATTAATTTAGGCGGCTTACTTGAAAATGGAGAAGATGGTGTAAATGAATTATCCTTTATGATTTTAGATGTAATAGAAGAAATGAGAATTTTACAACCAGGATCAAACGTTCAAATAAGTCGTAAAACACCAGATGAATTTCTGAAGAGAGCACTGAAAATCATAAGCACTGGTTTTGGACAACCATCTATATTCAACACTGATATTGTAATCCAAGAAATGCTACGCGTTGGAAAAACAATAGAAGATGCAAGAAATGGTGGAACCAGCGGTTGTGTAGAAACAGGTGCTTTTGGGAAAGAAAATTACAATCTTACAGGTTATTTCAATCTAGTAAAAATACTAGAAGTAACCCTACACAATGGGGTTGATCCAAGAACAGGAAAAGAACTAGGATTAAAAACAGGTGACCCGGTGAAATTCAAATCATTTGAGGAATTATTCTCTGCTTTTGAACAACAAGTAAATTATTTCATTGATATTAAAATAAAGGGAAATAACATCATCGAACGAATTTGGGCAAAATACCTTCCTTCACCATTTTTATCAATAATTATAGACGATTGCATTTTATCAGGAAAGGACTACAACGCTGGAGGAGCAAGATACAACTCAAGCTATATCCAAGGTGTTGGACTTGGAAGTATTACTGATAATCTGACATCCTTAAAATACAATATTTTTGATAAGAAAAATCTGTCAATGGATGAATTACTAACAGCAATGAAGGATAATTTCAAAGGAAAGGAAGAACTGCAAAAAGCATTAATTTGTAAAACACCAAAATTCGGAAATGATGATGATTATCCAGATGCGATAACACAACAAGTTTTTGAAGTCTACTTCAATGCAATTGATGGCAAACCAAACACAAAAGGTGGTCATTATAGAATCAACCTTCTTCCAACAACAGTTCATGTTTATTTTGGCAGTGTCATTGGAGCAATGCCAGATGGAAGATTTGCTACTGAACCGCTATCTGAAGGAATTTCCCCAGTGCAAGGAACTGATGTTAAAGGTCCCACTGCAGTATTAAAATCAGCAAGTAAGATTGATCATATTAAAACGGGTGGAACATTGCTAAATCTGAAGTTTACTCCGAGTTTCCTAGAAACAGAAAAAGGGATAACAAATGTTGCTCATTTGGTGAGAGGATATTTCAAACTCGGAGGACATCACATACAATTTAATGTTGTTTCTTCGGAGATACTTAAAGAAGCACAAAAAAATCCTGAAAAGTATCGAAATTTAATTGTTCGTGTTGCAGGGTATAGTGATTATTTCATTAATCTCGGAACAAAATTGCAAAATGAAATAATTCGAAGAACTGAACATGGAACTTCGTAATATATATGAGAAAAAAGATAATTTAGAGATAGACAGGAATAATATGGAAAAAATAAAGTCTTCATTTTAGCTAGTTAGGAAACTAAAATTATTGTGGGAAATAGCTTATGACGAAAAAATCAAACCAACAATTAACAAAGGAAGAAAAATTAGTTGTAAAGGATTTGAAAAAGAAATATGTTAAATCCCCTAATTTGTATTTTGTCGTTGAAGAGGAAGGACATATTGTTAGAATAGATCTTGATCAAGGAGGGGATAGGGAGCCAGAAGTGGATGTAACTAGACTGCCAGAATCTTTCAAGAATCTCAAATGGTTAAAAAAATTAAGAATCCATGACAATGATTTATGTGAACTGCCAGATTGGCTTGGGGAGTTATCAGCTCTTGAAGATTTATGGTTGAATGATAATCCAATAAAAAATTTACCTGAATCAATAAGCAATCTAACAAAACTTAGAAAATTGAATATATCTCATCAACAAAGATCGCTTAAATGGTCTGATCATAGAATAACTCAATTGCCAGAATCTTTTGGCAAACTGAGAGCACTTGAAATACTTGACTTGGTAGATAATAGAATATCTAGCTTGCCTGATTCTTTTGGTGAGCTAAAATCACTCAAAGAATTATATATTAACAGTAACGAGCTGTCAGTTCTTCCAGATTCTTTTGGTGATTTGAGTTCATTGGAGATTCTAGATTTAAATAACAACAAACTTGAAACTCTACCAGATTCTTTTGGTAATTTACAATCATTAAGAGAGTTAAATTTGGGAATGAATAGTTTAATATCACTTCCTCCCTCTTTTGCAAATTTAACGAACTTGGAAGAACTCGAAACTTATAGTAATCAATTTAATGAAACTGCAGAAGAACTCCTTGAACATTTGAATAAAAAGCAAAAATGATAGAAACTACTATTGTTTTAGCTCGTTTCTTTTCCTTCTATAAACTAAAATTTGTTTAGTGAAAATTATTGATATTACTAATATCAATTATATCAATTCCAGATTGCTCTTCTGTAACAATAGCTGAATTATTTGCAACAGATATTTTTTCAGTCCAATAGCTAAGTCCTAATTCACTGATTTTAGTTATTTCACTTGGATTAGTAATATTGAGAATTGCTGTGTAATTATTTTAAAAAACCTAATTCCTATTTTTTAACCGCAGATTTTTCCGACGAATATAGTGTTTTGCACGAAAATCTTTTGCCACAAAATATTGCTTTAAATATCAAGAGGGTAGGTTTAACCTTGGAAGAGTTTATTGAATTGAAAACTCTGGTGTTTAAGATGAAGAAAAGAATTATTACATCAATATTTATTATCGCTCTTACTCTCTCTTTGCCTCTTAGTGCAAGTCAAGGGTTAAGCGTTGGGGACTCTTTTACCTTTGAAGTAAAAGTCGCTTCTGGGAACTTTGAGTACATTGACGGAGTAACTACTATTTCAGGTGAAACAGATAAATTCCGTGTTGGTGATACAGCTGTAAACAAAGGCAGTCAATTGGATGTCGAAGTAACTAATATTGGAGCAAGCACTGTTAGCTTTGATATCGATCAGGATGGCGTTAATTTAGCTTCTCCTACATCAAGTGAATTAGGTTTTGCCTTGAGTCTTATTATTTATACTCTTTATCCTTTCATGGTAATGGGTATTTCTAGTGGATCTGTTCTTGCTGTTGATCCAGATAAAGGTGTCAGTTTAGGGGATATTTGGTATATTGCTCCTCCAACTATGGATTGGGATAGTGTTTATGATACTTTTAATAACACTGATAATTGGGCGCCATATTTCTCAGCTTACAATCAATCTGAAGCGGATATGTCTGTAACAACTTCTGCTACTTGGTTTGATGGTGGTGAAACATTACGTTTCATTGTTAGTGCTGCAGGTAATTATGTAATCGCTGCTGAAAGCACTGATCTATTAATTATACACGCAGTTGAATTCCATTACAATACTACTAGTTACGTCCTCCAAGGATACGATATAAAAACAGCCATATCTGGAGATTATAAAGGAGATTCAACCACATTCAGTTTATCTGCTGAAATTGCAGAGGAGTCGTATACTCGAAGAATTGGTATAGAACCTCTTGCTCTCATTCTTGGAATAATTCTATCTTCTGGAGTTCTTGTAATAATCAGAAAACGAAAGAAATAGTTATGAATTTCCAGACTATTTTTTCTTTTCTCTTTTTTTTTATTTTTTAATAGAAAAAAATTCAATAGAGAAGATTCTCTATCAAACAAATAATAGATAATTATTCTTCTTCTTTTTTGGTTTCATTGTTTTCTGTAGAGCCCTCTAAACCAAATGAATATCCACTGTAGATTGTTTCCAAAATATCTTTTTCATGTCCAGTTGCATCGCTAAAGTCTTCAATTACTTCATCCTGAGGTGATTCAATTAAATCTTCACCTTCAGTAGATTGACTTATTGTTGATCCTATTACTGATAGAGTTTGGCTGTTTCTAGGTAATGGTTGTCTACTTCTACGTTTCTTTATTTGTCTCACTGAAACGAAAATCAATAGACTTGCGATAGCTAAACCAATTACTAGATAAATCACCCAATTATTTGATGAGGTTTGTATAGTATATATTTCAACTTCAATATTGTAGTTGCCATTTCCAGACAATTTGGAAATTTCTAGATATACTTCACCTAGACTCTGTATTATTTTATAACTTAGTTCAGTAGTTGTTGTTGAGGAATCATCGTCAAATGCTAATAACACATCAGCATAATCAACAAGAAAAATTTCAAGAGAGATATTTAGTTCATGTGTTACTGTAATAGTAATAGTATCAACATTATTTGTATTGATACTATAATAATCTCGAGGATCTCCTAGTGGCAAGGAACCAGTAAATGTACCCCCATAAATATGAACAGCTGTAGATAATGAGTCACCAGCATCTCTTCCAGAATCGCCATCATTTTGAGTGGAGGGAGGAGGACCAGTGCTATCAGCCAAGCTAATTGAAAAAATATAATCGCCATCACCTGCTGCTTTGGAAATTCTAACAAAATAATAACCATATGTAGTAGGTCCATAGACAAGCTGCTCAGTAGAACCACTATTTGCACTCATAGCAATGAAGTTGTAAGCTGCATCAAAGAGGCTTAAATCAAAATCTGTTCCTGTTGAACCAGATAGAGTGATGGTAATATCTCTATTACTAGTTGAGTAGAATTTATAATAATCAAAAGAATCACCTATAGGAAGAGTGCCACTATAAACACCGGTAGAAATTGTTAATGCGTCAGCAAAATTTGAACCAGCATCTCTACCTGTATTGGCATCATTCTGTAATGGATTAGTTTCATAATCGAATTCAAAATAACCATAGAAATTACTCATATTAACAGACAAAGTTGAATTTATACCACCAGTGTTGCAATAGAGTTTTACAAAACTGAGTGTTTGATTTATACCATAATTGCTACTATGCCAATAAAGGAGATTACTATTATCTGATAAATTATACAAGTGCAAAGAGAGAAAGTCTCCTGTTCGATTTATTGCGATAGTAATATTTCCAGTGATTCCAGCAGAACCCATCGAGGTGTTATATTCATCAGCTATACCATATGGATAACCTATAGCTGAATACTGACCTGATGAATTAGTCAAACTATCCTCAACTGAATGCCTGCCGATAGTAGAATTCGGATTAAGATTGCCCTCAAAATCGTAAATGCTTGAAAGTAACAAACCAAAAGAGCCTATACTTTCATCTGATGTGTAATTATAATAGACATCCACACTAACATAAAAGTCTGAACAATTACCAAGTAAACCCAATTGGAAATTGTAGGTTTCATTATTATTCTGTTTAGTTGTTTCATTATCATAATAGAAATCCAGACCAGAGGAACTTTGTGAACTTTGAATATATGAGGAATTCGTCTCCAGTTGAAAATAAGAGAAATCAGTTACTAAAAGATCAGTTTCGGTTATGGAAAACACTTTGATGTTATCAAATCTAGCTTGATGCGAAGTGCCATCAGTATAGGCATAGATATTTACATAGCAGTAATCAATTTCCCCTTGATCTATCCCTGGGAGATAATTGTCAAGACAATAACTTAGGTTTCTATTATTTGTGATAACATGGTCGCTTATTGTCACAAATGAATCAATGAAACTTGCAACACGGATATTCTTTTGTGTGGAAGTATCGCTCCAAATATCATTATCACTTAGATAATATCTAACGAACCCTAAATCTCCTGAAGAATCAGAACAAAATGTGAAATAAACTGATGCTAGTGCATTCAAAGAAAATGTTGTAGAGTACAAGTCAGCATCGATAAGAGCATTCCAATCCAATAAATGACTAACTGATACCAACCTTAATGATCCAGCGGAAGAGGATTGAACACTGAGATAACTACTAATAGTTTCTGTTGAATACCCACCAGAGTTCAATTGTACAGACCATTTCTCTAACCCGTATGTGAAATCTTCTGAAAAGAAGGTGGTTGTTATGTTTTCAGAGTTGTTACTCAATTCATTGGGTAATGACTGAGCTTTGATTGTTGAGCTATGCTGCATTACAAAACCAATAACCAGAAGAAATAGAATTATACCAACTGCGAAAAGACTTTTTTTCCTCATATTCTCACCAAATATCACTATGCAATTCCTTAACAATTGAAATTAGCTATTTGCAAATATAAACTTTTACAAATAAAAATTGATAGAAAAATGTTCAAGTAGAGAGGGTTCTCTACTTAACATATGATTTGGTAATTAGTCTTCTTCTTTTTTAGCTTCAGATTTTTCAGTGTCGAATTTCTCACTGAATTGTTGCCCTTCAGACATTTTTAAGGTCCATTCCTCTCCTTTAACAGCTGCTATTAAGCTTGGAATGTGCCTTGGTAGTTGAGCTATCCACATACCTAGTGCTATGAAAAACTGTGCCATAAACAAAGTAACAGTCCCTGCAATAACTATTGGCCATTCTAAATGAATTGCTGTCCAAGGCGGACCGAACCCCATAAACATCGCAACGGGAACGTAGAATATTGCTGATAATACTGTTGATACCCTTGTAGGTATTTTAAAAATACCTATCATTAAACCAAATGGTAGAAAATAGACGATTAGAACGAGAGGATTCACCCAAAACAGAGTTCCAATGAATACTGCTGATCCACGTCCTCCTTTAAATTTTAAGAAGGGAGAATGATTGTGACCTAAAATACATAATGCTGGTCCAATAGTAACTGCCAATGTGTGCCATATTGGTGAATCATTTACAAAAGTGTCCATGGAGAAAATCCAATCCAATAATGCAATTGGAATAAAACCTTTCAGAATATCAACGAACATAACTGTAAGACCTATTGGTAACCCGTAAGTCATAACAGCATTAAATCCGCCTGGGTTTCCAATATTAAAATTCCTGAGATCTTTGCCTGTTGCTAATCTCCCAATGATTACAGAGTATGGAATAGAACCACTCAAAAATGAAGCTAGTAATCCTAGCACGAGCCACAAAATATTGATGAGAGCCATTTTTATTCACCTAGAATCTTCTACATTACCATTGCTATACCCCTTATTAATTTTTCAGCTGGTTTTTGTGTAGATTTTCTATGGAAATTGGGATCTTAAATTTAACACTTATCGAGTTTCTTGGTTGTATAGTGATTTGATTACTAGGGTATTGTATTTTCCAATATCTGGATGAGACCTTAAGTAACTCTAGAAAACTGATTTAACTATTCCAACAGTTGATGCTGAAATAACATTAAGCAGAAAAATATAAAAGATAGTTAAATAATGAGTTCATTAATTCAAATTATGGATGAATGATTGTACAATGATTTGGGTAACTCGAGATTATGTTCACGTCGATCGTGTAGCTTGTCCTTGGTTAATAAAACGCTTTATTGATATTAAAGCTCAGTTTATCTTTCTTGGAAAAGGTGAAATAGCCATTTTTGCTGAAAAAACAGGCGCAATTCCGTATGATGTTAAAGGCGCTGAAATTGACCATTACAAAAAAGATGGAAAAGACTATTGTACTTTTGATGCGTTAATAGAAAAATACGAATTAAAAGATGAAGCCTTAGAGCTCCTTCAGAAGATTGTTAACGCAGCAGATTTAGGTAGATTTGAAGAAGAACCATTAGCTTTAGGTCTTGAAGCAATCGCCTGTGGTGCGCCATTATTAACAAATTCTGACCATGAGTCTTTAGAAATGGAATTTCCGTTTTATGATGCTCTATATGCTTACCTTCAAGAAAAGATAATTCATAAAAAGTATCCAGATGAACTCAAAAAATTCAAAACTCGTGGTGAGAAACAAGCTTTCGTAAAAGAGAAATTAAAAGAATGGTAAAACTCTGCTGATCTCAACAAGTAGAGTCTTGCTAAATTATTCTTCTTAATATTCTTTTTCCAATTTTTTTGTTTCTTCATTAAATTTCAAAGAAATGTTTTCTACAAATTTCACTTCCGACTACAAAAATAACAAATTAAAAAATAGGTGTTTTTGTTGTATTTTCAACAGTGTTACAACCATTAAATTTAGCAAAGCTATTGAAACCCTGAACAAGTCTTTCAATTCTATCTTCCGTGAGTGAAACTCCGCCTTCAAAAGCCAACGCTTTTATTTCGAGTTTCTTTTGTGCTCTATGCGCTTTCAAATCTGCTCTCCCAATCAATTGATAACCATCTAAAATAGGTAGTGCAAAATAACCAAATTTACGTTTGGGTGCAGGGACATAACATTCGATTTTATAGTCATAATTCCAAATTTTCGCTGGAAAATTTCTTTCTCGTATAATGTTATCAAAAGGAGTAAGGAATTTTACTTTGTTATTTTTGGCTTCTTTGTTTATTATTGATTCAAACTTTGGTATATTTTCTTTTAATGAATATTGCTTCTCTTCTTCATCTTCAATTTGAATTTTAACTAGTATATCGTTTTTAACACAGTCTTTCAGATAATCAGTAATTGCTTTTTTATTGCGCTTCCAAAGATATTTTGCCGGTTCAGTACCTAAGTAAGTTTTCAATTCCTCCTCATTCGCAATGCCAATGGATGAAAGAATCGTTTTGATTAGGTACTCCGGAAGAAGATCATCACTCATAGGTTCAGTATCAATATTTGCTGGAACAACATTTTCAGTCAAATCAAATGTTTTCTGAAAATTCTTTCTGTAAGCTACGAGAAGTTTTCCTTGCAGAAACAAACACTCAAGAGCCATTTTCTCTACTTTCCAATCCCACCAGCCTTCGCTCTTCTTTGGATTTTCTTTTTTAAAATCTGTACTAGAAGTTAGCCCATTCTTTTTTACATGTGAATAGACTCTATCCATTACTGATTGATTTATCTTAATCCACTTATTCCAATAACCAAACAAGCTTTTCTGATTATATTTTATTTTCCAAGCATAGAAAGGATATTCTTCAAAAGGCATTAAACACATCGCATGAGACCAAAACTCAAACAGTTTTTTTTCTTTGAGCCATTTCCAAACTTCTTTTTCTTGGTAATTTTCTAATCTGTTGAATAAAATTAAATCATGAGATCTTGCTACAACTGAAATTGTATCTATTTGTACATTATGAATATTTCTAACTACATCTAATACATTTTCAAACGAATTTGATACGCCAAGTCCTTGTTCCTCAATTATGAACTTTTGTGCAGTATCTCGAGTAATCTCAATCATAGATTTCAATCTCAGTCAAATCATATATTTCTTTAGTAGAATCTACTTATTACAATAATTTCTTTTCCAATGAGATTTTATTGCACTCTTGTAAGAAACCCAGTTATGAATAATCACGCCTATGTAAGATCATTTCTTTCACCCAATAAAATATTATACTCAATAAAGAGCAGATTTGTTGTTATCGATTTCGTTTTTGTATTTTAAGATAAATTTGATTAATAATTTGAAAAATAGAAAAAACAACCCAATAAAGGACTTCAACTGTTGTCATGAAATATGGACAAATAGGACATGGAGAAGAATAAACGATTGAAGATCAAGTAATTTTGTGTAGCACGAGGAATACTTTCAGCAATCTCCAGAGAAAAGGACTTTAAACAAGGAAGAAGCATAGTTCTTTACTGACTGCCAAAAAGTCAACAGCCTTCGAGGCTC
>JAUWKS010000037.1 GCA_030614005.1 Candidatus Heimdallarchaeota archaeon
AGTCGGTATACGGCACGGGGCTGGAGCCTCGAAGGCTGTTGACTTTTTGGTAGTCAGTAAAGAACTATGCTTCTTCCTTGTTTAAAGTCCTTTTCTCTGGAGATTGCTGAAAGTATTCCTCGTGCTACATAAAATTACTTGATCTTCAAGCGTTTATTCTTCTCCATGTCTTATTTGTCCATATTTCATGACAGCAGTTGAAGCCCTCGATTCAAAGAACTATCTGGGGAGATATTTGCAGATGTAGAATTTGATACTTTTCTTCGTGCTTTAAATAAAGTAAATCCATCCAAGATTCGTGTTGAAGCGGATCCAGTAACCTACTCACTTCATATTATTTTGCGCTATGAAATCGAGAAGGAACTATTCGCTGGAAAACTTTCTTTAGATGACTTGCCAAAGGTTTGGAATCAAAAAATGAAAGATTATCTGGGAATTGAAATTGAAAATGATGCAGAAGGTGTCTTACAAGATACTCATTGGGCTGGTGGTGGTTTTGGCTACTTCCCTGATTATGCGTTGGGTAATATATATGATGGGCAGCTTCTCTGGAAGATGGAACAGGATATTCCTAATTGGAGAGCTCAAGTTAAAAAAGGTGATAACTCAAAAATCGTAAAATGGATGATTGACCAAGTTCATCAAAAAGGCAATATTCTAGATGCACTCGATTTAATCAAAGAAATTACCGGTAAAGAACTGTCAACAAAATACTTCCTAGATTATTTACAAAACGAATACAAAAAATTGTATAATTTGTAGGAAAATTCTCTTCGGAGATTTTCTTCCAAAACTTCAAACATAAGGATTGTCGATATATTTGTTATTCAAAGATATTGTTGATAAATTTGATTGGGCTTTAATAGAAAAAAGATTTTTTGAAATCTACCCTGATATGAATCATAATAGTGAAAAATTCACCAACGTTCTTAAGACACTGAAAGAACTACCAATAGATACAGCAGAGGAAGATATTGTTTTACTAATCGTTCATATTACTGAGGATTATACTAAGAAACCTGCTGATTATCATGAAGTAACCGGTTTCAATCTTGATAAGGAAGAAAATTTTGGAATAGCCTTTATGTCATGGGAAAAATGGCTAGGTATGGATGTTCGTCACAAACACTAACTAACTATGATCTTGAGAGTATTTTGATTCACAGTATTTGGGAAATGACCTATTATGGTTTTACTCAGGATGAAATTCTAGAAGAAAGGTCTGGGACTAAAAATGAAGATGAGTTTAGAACAGTAACTCTTAGTAACGGTTTAGAAATACAAATTCCATTGGTGATGTTTGACGACGAAGAAGAAGCTTTAAACGCCTTCATTAAAAGGATTGAACAATTTTCTGGTACGAAAGAAGAATTAATGAAGAAAATTGAAGAAGGCAAAGCTTTCTAAAATAATTGTTTCTTTCAGCATTCTGCAATGAATTTTAGCCTTTTTTTGTCTTTTTAATCAGTATATTTCGAAATATATAATATTAGCTGAGTTCAATACTCACTAAAATCATGTGGAATTACCATTTATGAAATCTCCATCTGGAATTGATGATATAGCCATTACGGATTCTGAGGATATAGCTGTCAGTCGGTCTCAAGAGTTATGTGACTTGATAATCCATTTTACCCCTCAACAGAAAACTGATGATTTTTACAAATGGTTAAAGGAATTTTCACAATACAATATTGAATACCCACGAAACAAAGAAATACATGATGTCTTAGCAAAATCTTTGAAAGAAGCAATTCGATTATTTGGTGAGCGAAAAACCTTTGCAGATATGTTGTATGTTCTTGATGAATTATACTCTCTTTACGCAAAGAGTTTTGAATCTGAATATATGAGTGAAATATTAGCGGAAGCATATGCTGTTGCGATTTTCTATCTACGAGGTTCGTGGGATATCGAAGGAACATCAACACTTCTAAAACGACTTCGAGATTTGCTTAAAAACCATCCCAAGAATAACAAAATCGCTGTGCAATATGCAAAAAGTTATTCCGATGCAATAAATCGTTTTTGTTCCGACAGGCATAATTTTACTTGCGATAAGCTCTTGTTTGAATTACGTATGTTTGCAAATAAAACCAAAGACAATGAATCGATTCAATATGAGTTTGCTCAAGCATTAACAAGTGTTATTGGCACATTTGCCCGAGAAGAACGTTTTGAAGAGCTTGAAAGAGTTTTGAATGAATTGCGTCAAATTGCTAGTAGATTCCCTAAAAGTGAGAAAATTCAATTACTCTTAACTCGTGGAACTATTCTCTCATCTCTTGCAGATAATAGCGCCGAGTAATTTTTAAAAAAAAGAGAAAAAAAGAAGAATGTTTTATTGATTTTTTCTTCTTTTCATTCTTATCAGACCAAAGGAAATTATTGCTAATGTACTAATAAGAAATATTCCACTTAAAGTAAACAGTTCAAGACAATATTATTTGTTGGTTCTAAACCATTGATGATATTTGTTACACCAATTTTTGGGTCATGGATAATGATCTCTCCATGTTGGTAATTCAAAAAGATCTTTTGTTCTTCATCGTCGATATCTTCAGGATTGGTTAAAACAGGCGTTTCTTCTCCATCTATGGTAGCATTTCCAACCCAAGAGAAAAAGCCAATATAATCATCCACATTGATTTCTATTTCTTCTTCATCTTCGTCATTTATATCAAATATCAGAAAATTATCATTGGAACCATTTGCGAAAGAAATAGCTGTTGTAGATATAATTATTCAATTAGAAATAGTGAGAGGAGGACCTGTAAATCTTTTTTAAGTAATTGTTTCATTTAATTTTTCATCTTCAAAATAAATTCGACTAAGAATTTAGTCGATAGATACCATATGGAGGATTTTCCGTATATATGATTACGATTAGAAACTAATGAATAAATGGAAAATTTATTTAGTATCTAAAAATGGGCTTATTTTATTGTGAATACTTTCGTCTTAATCTTGCCATTGTCTTTAAAAGACATAATCTTTTTTTGTGTATAATAACCTTAATTCTAACTACCATTTAATTGTTAATTGTAGGAGAAAATAAATTCAGGGTTTGAGTCTTCGATGTCTGAAAAACAAAAAGAAATTTTGATTGCTGTAAAGGAAAATGTGGAAAAAATTGAATCTGAACGATATAATTCCGAAGATCCAGTTGTTACTATTGGTAAAAGTGATTCTCATCAAGAAGTAATAGTGAAATTACTAACATCAGAACGAACTGGTGCACCATTAATACTAGAAAAGGAAACGCTTAACCCAGCAGAAGATTTGGCTAAGGGGAATTTTTCTAAAGGTGTTCGAGCGTTGAATTCTTGGCAATTTAGAAAAAGTTCTGCTCATTTTACAGAAGCAGCAAACCTTGCCCGCGAACTAGTTTTACAACAAAGAATCAATCTCTATAAACAGCTACATCCATTATTGCAATCTGCTGTTTTGACATCACCTGATAAAATAGTAAAAAGTAAAGGAAAATTATTCACCGAAGTTCTTAATTCACTGAAAAAATATGATAAATTGTCTGAAGATGAGCAATATTATTATCAAAGGACTATAGATTCTCTTTTTGGTATTGCCGGTTTACTTGTTGCTGGTGATAAAAAAACACGCACTCAACAGCTATTTGCAAGATGCACTATTTCTTTAGGTAATCGTGAATATCTCGCAGCTAATATTTGGTTGTATAAAATTTATTTACTGAACAAAAATGCATTTGATTCCATAGTTGATAGTGATAAAATTTTTCAAAAAGCACTCAAATCTCTCCAATTATTCGTTGAAGTAGAAACAGGTCTTAAAGGATCTATTGAAGATTTGCCAACAATGGCAAGTGCTTTTGATTTACAAACTATTTTTGCTGATCATCTTAAAACTATTTTTGACGTTGAATTCGTTGCTGAAACAAAGAAAGACTTTAGTTTTCAACAATTTCGTATGTAGTATTTGGAGTCGATAGCATGGAACACATCACAAAGAGTCTCGAGATACTCCAAAAAACACCGGGAGAACCACAGTTTGTTGATTTTCAAGTTCTTGCTGTTAGGCTGCGGGATGCAGAAAGAGGGTATCACTTAGCTCTACGTATACTTGAACCTGAAACTAGAAACCAAATATGCAAAGCAATTATTTATCCGATGGAATGGTACCCAGGACGGTATGACGATCCTTCATTTTCACATTATCACAGTGTTCTTAGATATTGTTATGCTGGACTCACCTCCGAAGGAAGACCTGCTGAACTGCTGCTACAAGTTATGAAAGCTGTTTGGAAACCTGAAAAACCAAAACCATCTGAAAAATCTACTGGTACTCATCTAGGTCAATTAGTAATTCTCAAATTTATTATTTCACCTGATTACAATATAACAGGTGGTGAACTCGAGTTAGCTTTTAATTGCCCTGCTAAATATTTTTATGAATCATTCCTAGGGTTACAAAGAGCGATTCGTAATGCTCCTACGTCTATTGGATTTGTTAGAGGAAATGCTATTCATAAAGGAATACAATATGCTTCAAATGAATGGGTGCAAAGTGCTGACCCTGTAGCTGCAATGAAATCGTACAATAGAGCAGTTATTGATGAGTGGAGAGATAATTTTGCTGTTTTACTTCGCAAAAATTATTTTAGAGGCCCAACAAAAGATTTGAAATTACCTGTTCAAGTAGATTCCATAGTAGTTGATCAAATAGCTGAAAAATTCACTGGTATAAAAGAAACGCAACTGTTGAACGAATGTCTATTATTTTCACCTGAAAGAGGTATTTCCGGGAGAGCAGATCAGATCATACTAAAGGAAGATCAAGATGAACTTTGGGAGATAAAAACAGGGAGTAGATATTTCATTGAATCTGACTATGATCCCTTAACTGGAGTAACTCATCCTGGCGGGATACAAGCATTTGCCTATCATGACATCGTGAAAAAAGTGCTAGGACGAGCTCCAAAAGTTTTCATTGAATTTTTTGATGCTGATGCAGGAATGGAGGAGGGTAATCCAGAGATAATTCCATTGCAAGATCATGCTGTAATAAAGAGGAGAAAAATAGATCTTTCCAACACTCAAAGTGATGAATATCTTGACTTGCTTCTTCAAACAAGAAACATATCATTTGCAATTGAATCTGGTTTACTGTCTGGGTATGATCGCTATAAAATAAACAAATTCCTATCAAGAAGATTCATGCCTGCTTTAGGGACAGATTTTAACCTTCTTAGCAGCAATTGGAATCGTATTTGCAATTACTGTCCTTCAAATCAACAAGGTATTTGTTCTGATGGTCGAATTCGATTAGATACAGACATCTGGTTACATTTCCCTCAAGATTTGTATGAATACTGGTCTTGGTATTTCAGACAATTAAGATTTGAATTAAATAATGTTAAAAGACATCTACATCGACTCGCAACAACACAAATTTCTGTCCTTGAAGAACAAGGAGTCACTATCTCAGATCTCGAGATGAAAAAATTTGACCCGTACAGATATATTCTCACTTTATCTTCAAAAAAGAGGATTTTCACCCGAATTCGTGAAGGTGACAGTGTTTTTGTCACTCCTTCCACATTGAAACCGGGAGAAATTTTTAGTGTAGAGGGGAAAGTTGAATCTCTCACTACAGATGAAGTGGTCATTAAAACACGCTCTACTTTAAAGTCTCGAGGTAAACAGTCAAAAGAATTTAGGATAGATCAAGTACAAAATGTAATTTTTTCCAAATGGCAAACTCGCTCTCTCACTGATTTCCTCTTTGAATCAATGAGGAGAACGAATATTCTAGGTAGAAAGTTATCTAGTAAAGAATTGCCTAGAACAGTACAGCTTATTATTGGAACCACAAAACCGCGAAAAATTAAACCCGTTAGTAGAAAACGATTACTAAAGAATTTAGACAAATTTAAGGTTGAAGCGATCGAAAAAGCATTAGGTTTGGAACCAGGTGAATTTCTGTTAGTTCAAGGACCACCCGGAACTGGAAAAACAAGAATGATCTCTCAACTTGCTCGAGAAATTTTCTCCGAAAAATATCTTCTTCATTCAAAAGATACTAATGAAACGGATTATACTCTTCCAAAACCAGTTCTCATTCTAGCAAATACTCACAGAGCTGCAGATGAAGTTATTATAAAATTGCGTTCATTTGAAGATTTGAAACCGTATATTGTCAGATTGGAATCTTATTCAAAAAATCATCCTAAAGAAGTTCAAGAGTTTATTATTCCAAATAGAGTTGAATACTCAGAACACTTTAAAGAAAAAGCAGACCCTAATCTTTTGGTTTCTATTCTTAAGAAAGGCATAGCTATGTACAAACAAGCAGGAATCATTGTTGGTACTCTGGGAAGTGTTGGTAATAATCTCTTAAAGGGTTTAAATTTTAATTGGGTAATTATTGATGAAGCTGGGCAAGCTACTGAGCCTGCTTCACTAGGTGCACTCCGCCATTTATGTCCACCTTCCGATTCAGAAGATGGTTATCCACGAATAGTTTTAGTTGGGGATCACAATCAATTACCTCCCGTAGTTTCGGAAGAAACAATTGAACACACTCCACCTGTTCCTAAAGTGCTTCTCAAATCCGGTTTAACGAAAACAGATACGCTCAAGACATCACTTTTTGAACGATTGTTCCGAATGTGGAAAGAGAAATCTAACAACGTTGTTATCTTAGCTGATCAATATCGAATGAATGAGGCAATTTCAAGAATAATTAAAAATGCTTTTTATCCTAAAATAAACTACGTTCCTGCTAATGATTCTATTGGAAAGCATACTTTGAAGGATTTTTTGGGTGCTTTCACTCCTACACGAACGCTAGATCCAAAGAAATTATCAAACCAAATTTTCGATTATAAAATACCTATTGTTTTACTAAACTCGGAAAACGACCCAAATGGTCTGGAAGGAGTAGAGGATACTGAAATTCAAACCGAATCTCGTTTTAATATTCGAGAAGCAAAAATAATTGGCTCATTACTAGCTGAATTTCTAATGAATTATTCTGAAGAGGATCAAATTGTCATAGCAAAACAAATAGGAGTAATTTCTCCCTACCGTCATCAGAATAATTTGATTTATGGTGAATTGCGTACGAAGAAATTCTCTGCTGCTGTTATTGAGCAGATAAGAGTTGATACCGTTGATAGATATCAGGGTGATGAGCGAGAAATTATCCTCTTGAGTTTAACAAATAGTAACGAACTTAATGCTATCGGTCAGTTGCATCGCGAATGGCGACGAATGAATGTTTCAATCAGTAGAGCCAAAGCTAAGCTTGTAATCATAGGCAATAAACAAACTTTCATTTCACCCAGTTCTGAAAGCAAAGATGCTGAAGCAAAAGAAAAATTCAAGAAAATGTTTGATACGATTGAGGTATTAAAGAACGAAAAATTAGCTTTAGAACTTCCTACAGCGAAACTATTCACTGATGAATGAACTGAATTAACAAGAGGATATGATTGATTATGTTAACGGCAGAAAAATTACCGGAAATAATAGCTGAGCTTTTGGCTTTAGAAGAAATTGGATGTACATATGATTTCAAAGAACGCTATGGTGTTGGGTTAAATAGTTTAGAGGTATTAGGCTTAACTAAGCTTATCAAAACGCGTATTCCAAAATGTGGTGATCATTGTACAAAATACCGTGATTGTCAATATATACCATTGTTTGAAAAAAGAAAGAGCAAAACAAAATATCGATTAACTAAAGAAGGAAAAATTCTAGCTGATTATCTTTCTTCTGATGCTGTCACTAGCGCGAATATCAAATCATTGCTTCAAAAAGAATTCAGTAATTATTCCTTTGTAGATTTGATTCTGTCTCTTCTGATGGATAACCCCGAATTAGCAATTGAGAAATTAGTTTCAAGCATTTTAGAAACTACCAACTCAACACTATACAGTATTCGTACTTCTATTCGAGATATTTTGGATTTACTTGTATCATTAGAGTTACTGGTTATACACGAAGGGAAAATAACCATTTATACTTGAAAGAATGATTTTTAAGTGGTATTTGAGTGATATATTAATTAATTTAGCTGTAAAGAGACAAAGATATTTTATAGTCATAAATCATTCAAATTTAGAGCTTAAATTGTGTTGTGCCGAAAATGTCATTGAAAAAAGTAAGTAGTTCATTACTAAGTCAAATTGGTTTCTCAGAACTGGAGCAGCAAGTGTATTTGACTATTCTGGGAATTGGGAATGCATCCTTGGGTGAAATGTACCTTCAAACAGGAATATCTTTAGAAGATTTGCAAACCGTCGTTGATGAATTATCTGATAGAGGTTATCTTAAAAAAATAACCGGCAAAATCAACAGATATATTGCTGTCGAACCATTTCTCAAAGGGTTCTTATTTGTTGAAAAGGAATTTCAAAACGACATCATTGGTATTGAAAATTCTTTAATTAATTCTTTTGATTCTAGTTATGATAAATTATCTCTTAGTATGGATAGTTTCGTAGGATCAATAAGTCCTATTTACGATAAAATAGTAGAAGAGCTACGGCTTTCAAATGAGAAGCTAAAGATGGAGTTAACAAATTCTATTTATCGTCATTCAGATAAAATATCCAATCTTGCAGAAGATTTTGATGTCATACTTTCTGAAGGATTCTCTAAAACTTATTTGTCTATTAGTAATGAGCTTTCAAATCTTAGTAATGAAATTAGCGTTATTCTTCGTGAAGAATCCACCAATGCTTCATCTCGTTTACAGAATTTTGAACAAATTACAAACGAGACACTTTCAAGTCTCATCCAACCATTAAATGATGCAATAATTGAATATAAAGCATCTGCACCTGATAAACAAAAAATAATTTTGGATGAAAATAGACACGAAATAGCTACTCTACAAAAGAATATCAAATCAATCACTAAATTGAGTTTGAAAGATATTACTACATCGATTAAGGACTTCGAGAAGGAATTTTTAGAGGTGCTCTCTGTAGCTTCAAATGGATATGCTACTGTCATAAAAGATTACAAAACTGTTACTCGTACATTAATAGATGAAAAGAAGAAAAAATTAGATGGTGCAGTAGTAATACTAGTTCAATATGTTGGTAAAAATATTGATCAACTTTCAGTGGAAGCTCATAACCTGAAAGAAAATATTGATGAATTAACCAAAACTGGTTTATTAAAACGACCTCCTCCCCATTTGGTCCAAGAAGCAAAAGAACGTGCTGATAAAATTGATCGTCTATCCCAAGATATCAAAGGCGCTTATGATGAAACACTTAATACGTATCAGAAGGGCATCATAGAAGGTTTGAACGATTTAATAAAAGCAAATGACACCTTGTTAACAAAACAACTTACAGATGGAAATAACCGGATTAAAAATCTCAAAATAAAAATTGCTAATAGCTGGACTGCCATTACAAAGAAATATGATCAAGATTTAACGGCAGCTGTTAAAGAAGTGCTTAAGGAGTCCAATCCAAAACTCACAAGTACCTCTAAAGAGGTGTTTAATAATACTCTCAAACACATTGAGGATCTAAAGAACAGTATTTCCGCAGTTTTAGCCCCATTAAAGGATGTTATCTTTAAGGATCTTGAAGATTGCATGGAAAACCTCTTTTTGAATTCAGCAAAGAGATTGCGATATCACAATGATTCGAATAATAAATCATTAGAAACTATTCGCCATCTAACCGATGATATGAAATTTGTTTTCAAGAATCAAGTACAAGAAGAATTAAGTAAACCTAAACAAATTGCTTCTGATATGATAGGCGATTATACAAGTACTCTCGACAACTATCTAACCACTCTTAATAGAGACCAAGGTGCAACTCTCGATACCATTACAACAGCAGCAGAAACTTTTCTCAGTGTTCTGAAGGATTCCTATGCGACTTCGAGCAATGAAATTTCCAATAGATTGGCTGCAATTATTTACAAGGTAAACGAAACTAAAACATACCTCCAAGAAATCACCAATGCAGTAGATCAAATTCTTCCTATTCCAAAACCACATTCAATTATTGTCTATGGCAATCAAAATTCAATGAACACTATTTATGATATGCTACTTCGTACACGATCAACTTGTACCATTGTAGTTCCAACAATAGATCAATATCTTGTAGAACTTCTTACTAAACAAGTCTCAAAGAGAGTCAGAGTAAGAATATTAGCTGATGTTGACGCATTCAGAGATGAAGCGTTGGTTGCAGCCTTGAAAGGACAAGGGAACATAACTATTTGGAATTACAATATGAGAGACTTCTTCGCAGTTACCCGTGATGGTGCAGAAGTATTGCTTGCTCCTGTCACTCGAGACGGAGAGCTAACAAGTTTCGTAACAGAACAAGATGCTTTGGTAAGAGCAATTCAACAAATTATTAATGCTTCTTTCATGGCTCGTTCAAAAGAAGTCTAAAATAGAACAACAGTTAATTGGTTGTTAATCATTTGAAAATGGTTAACAATCTCTGAATTTCTTTTAACCAATTTGCAATGCTTCTTTGAATAACCTTCTTCGTCTTTTCAGGTACATGCCACAACTCTATAAGATCAAACTCTCTTTTAGACGTTTCAAACATATTTTTGAGAAGTGCTAGAACAGTTTTGTTCTTTTTCATTAATTTACGTGAAATACCGGTTGGTGGAATTGGTTCTTCCTTACCGAAGGATTCCATTATACCCAAAATTCCTAAACAGCTGCTTTCAAGAAAAACATCAAAAGAATTTGTTAGGGGGATATAAACGCGATAGGTAGGCATAGTTAAGAGGATTAAGGGATTGCCATTTGGATCAAGATTTTTCATATCAAGTAAATAAAACGCTTCTTCTTCGTTAGTTGCAAATAAAATAAAACGATTGTCGGGGAGAAGATTAACTTTCTTTTTAGTAAGAATGAGGTTCTCACATGAATTTATTAGAAGATGTGATGGGTCATCTAAATCATCCAGAAAATACTCGGAATCAATCATTAATCCATTTGTTTGCTCGTAAAAAAGCTTCAAATGATCTGGTAATACCATGTCCTTAAAAAATAACAGTTCTTTGATATGAATACGGGTGAGTCCATTGTAAAAAATGACTTCTACTTTTGAATCATCTAAATAATTATCTAGTATCTGAATTTCTTTCACCAACAACTGCTCTTGAACAAATTAGTATAATATTGTTTTTTCAAGTTAAAAAAGAGATGGAATAGAAGGAGGCAAAGTTGCCTACTTCATTAGTTCTTTCATTGTGTTGTAACCTTTATCGAATGCTTCGATATTTGTTGCAACAACTTTTTCGTTTTTTCTAAAGCGTATATTGAGCGCTTTGATAAGTGATTCTTTTGTAAGAGGAAAGTTTGGTATGGCAAAGAGAGCTCCAACTAAAACAACATTTTGAGTTCTCGTATCACCAACTTCAGAAGCTAATTTGAAGGCATCAATTAAGAAAACATTATTAGTAAATTTCTTAATGATAGCAAGAATGTCTTCTGTTTCGGGGTATTTTCCTCCTTTTTTGGCACTCAGGCTAGGTGGGATGATTTTGTGACTATTCATAATAACGTAACCATCTTTAGGAATTATTTTGCGAATAGCTCGTGCTGTTTCTCCAAGTTCAAAACTTAAGAGAACATCTGCATCTCCATCTGCAATTAGAGGACCACTAACAGGTCCAAAGCGAATTTCAGTGTTAACAACACCACCTCTTTGAGCCATACCATGGATTTCACTTTGCACAACAAAAATATCTTGGACTAGTGCTGAGTTACCTATAAGCATGGCTGCAGTGAGAACACCAGTTCCGCCTACTCCTGCAATTTCAATTTGATATGGTTTGTCTAATTTAGTCATTTTCTTCACCTCTTAGTAAAAGCATCGTAGGGGCAAATTATTCTGCAAACACCGCATCCAATGCAAGTTGATTCATCAACATGAGCTTTCTTTTTCTCATAATCGAATGTGATTGATGGACAAGCAAAAGTTCGCACACAAGTTCTACATCCTATGCAGATTTCTTCATCTACGAAATACTTTTCGATTTTCTCTTTTGCTCTTTTTGCTACTCTAGCGTATTCTAAAGCACAGTCTCTTCTTGAGATGACAACAGCTAGTTCTCCACTGTCAATTGCTTTTCCTATAACTTCTATAGTATGGTCGAGGTCATAGGGATCAACAATCGCCAAATTTTTGATTCCAATTCCTTCGCAAACTTGTTCAATAGTTACAATACCTGCTGGTTCACCAAACGCCGTTTTACCTAATTCAGGCGTTGGTTGACCACCGGTCATTGCAGTTAGATGATTATCAACTATTACTAAGACAAATTTAGCATTGTTTACTATAGCATTTACTAAAGCTGGAATGCCTGAGTGGAAGAATGTACTATCTCCTATAACTGGGATAATCAATTGATCGGTTGATTGAGCAAGACCATTTGCTATACCAATTGATGAACCCATTGATACCGTTGTGTCAACAGAGCTCAGAGGGGCCATAAATCCGAGAGTATAACATCCGATATCTCCAGGCATTATTGGTTTGAGTTGTCGTTTCTTTGCTGCTTTCTTAATTGCAATGAACGTTGCTCTATGTGGACATCCTGGGCAAAGCTCGGGTGGCCTGATTGGTAATTGCGCGTTAATTTCATCTTGTGATGGTAGGTCTTCCTCATATTCTGCAAGTTTAATGCCCATTACTTTTGCGAAAGCACGTTTCAAAATCAACGGATTTAGTTCATTTGAAATTGGAATAGCTCCTTCCTTTCTTCCATATATTTTAACTTTGATGCCATTTTCTGCTGCTAAAGCTTTCACCAGTAATTCAAAGTACGGTTCAACTTCTTCTGCAATGAGGCATTTAGGATTTTCTTTTAATAACTCAATTATTTTTGCTTCCGGAAGAGGATTGCTAAAACCAATCTTGTAAATAGTGGGATCAATATCCATTTCTCTTATGGCGTCAATTACGTAAGTGTAAGAAACACCAGAAGTGATAACTAACAAAGGATCTTTTCCTTTGGTAACAACGTTCCATTTTGATTTGCATGAGTAGTCCTTCAACTCATCCAATTTTTGTAATAAGAGTGGTTTTGCTTTTCGAGCACTACTGGGTAAACAAACGAATTTTTCAGGATTCTTCACGAATTCACCCTTTATTTCTCTCTTTGCAGGGATTTCACCTATTTCAACTGGTCCCCGAGAATGACTTAAACGTGTTGTTGATCGTAAGATAATCATTGATTCGTTTTTTTCAGAGAACTCATAGGCATATTTTACCATATCTAAAGCTTCCTGTGGAGTTGAGGGTTCCATACAAAGTGCGTGTGCAGCAAGTGCATACATTCTTGTATCTTGTTCATTTTGACTTGAATGGAAACTTGGATCATCTGCAATACACATAACAAATCCGCCTTTCATCCCACCGAATAATGCTGCTGTGAAGAATGGATCTGCTGCAACATTTAGTCCTACATGTTTTGCTACAGTAAAGGATCGTAAACCGCTCCACGCAGCACCTAATGCCACTTCAAAGGCAATTTTTTCGTTGATTGACCATTCAGCATGCATTCCGGTATCTTTTCCAAATAAAGCAATGGTTTCCATTACTTCTGTTGAAGGAGTACCCGGATACGCAGCTGCGACATCAACACCAGCTTCTAAGACACCTCTAGCTATGGCTTCATTGCCGCTTAAAAGCATCATAGTTTTTTTATCTGACAATTTTGTTAACCTTCTGTTTCTTTTTCTATACAAAATAAAAGTCCAACACTATATCTTCTGTTTGTCTTTTCATCAAATTTAGTTGTTGTGACTTTTTTAGTATCTGTTTAATTCTAAGTAAAACTTCAGTTATACCAAAAATATAAGGTCCGAAGACCCTTTTTAACTTCTTTCTTCTCTCTACTTTTGATAAAGGTTTCCTAGAAATCAAAAGTTTTTTAATCACTTAATATAAGGACACATTATAAATTTACTTTAGAACGTGTGATTGACTATGGATACTATGCAATGGATTTGGTTAGCAATAATATTCGTTTTTGCTTTTGGAGCCACATTCTTTCTTACTTGGTTTCTAAGCAAGTACTTTTTGAAAAAAGGTATTTATGGTCATGATGTTCATAAAGCTGCTAAACCAAAAGTTGCAGAAATGGGTGGAGTCGGCTTCGTTATAGTTATGATAGTAGTAATTATTTGTTGCATTTTCATCTATCCTGAATATTGGCAACATTTTACTGTATCTGCAATCGCAATCTTGCTTGTAGGATTGATCGGTATTTGGGATGATTTGAAATCTTTAGGTGCAATTACAAAACCTTTCTTATTATTAATACCAGGTTTACCAATCATAATTTGGCAATTAGTAGCCAACCCTTCCCTCGCAAATGATGAACTAATGCTCTTTTTCCCTAACCCCTACTTGCCTTTAATTGGTCCAATAAGAATAACAGTCATTTATTGGCTCTTGGTTCCATTTGCTATTACCGTCCTTTCTAACTCAACAAATATGTTAGATGTTATGAATGGTTCTACACCAGTTACAATGATGTTTGTATCTGGAACAGCAATAATTTCCACTATTGTACTCTATGTAAAAGGTGTAGTTAATGTTCCAGGTATAGTTTTGTCTGTTCTCTTATTCAGTTGTTTATTCGCATTCTTTTGGTTTAATAAATATCCAGCAAAAATTTTCTGTGGAGATACTGGAAGTTTGACAATCGGTGCCATGATTGCTTTAGTAGCGGTTTTCGGTCGTATTGAATTAATAATCATAATTGCAATGATGCCACAAATAATGAATTCATTCCAGATTATTTCAAGTGTTCGAGGCTTTAGAGAACGTAGAGAAATTAAAGAACGACCAACAAAAGTGCTCAAAGATGAATCAGTAGCAGCAAATCCACATAAGAAAGCACCATTAACATTGACTCGATGGATCGTTGCAAGAGAGCCCTTGAAAGAGTTTGAAATTGTCTCGTCGATGGGTTTGATATCCTTCTTTTCGAGTTTGTTAGGGATTGTGACTATGCTTTTAATCATAATTACAATATAAAACACCCTTTTTCCCCTATTTCTGCCCAATGTATTCTCTAGGTACTATCACCATTGATATGAGAAAAATGTCTTGGTAGCACACGGGTTTTTAATATTTCAACGATATTTGTATCCATATAAGGTGAGGACAATGGAATCTTTTATCAAAAATATCACTGAAAAAGAGCAAGTACCAAAGCTTTTTCCAACCGAAGAATCAAAGCATGACTCTCAAGATGTTGATCAAGATTTACGAAGGATTATCGAGGACATCCAGGCGAAAATATTGGTTATAGGTGTCGGTGGTGCGGGAAATAACGCAGTCACTCGATTAAATCAATCGGGTCTTGTTGGGGCAATTACTCTAACAGCAAATACAGATGCGCAACAATTGCTCTTCTCAAAGAGTCATAAGAAAATGCTCCTAGGCAGAGAGCTCTGCAGAGGGCTTGGTGCAGGTAATGATCCACAAATTGGCGCAGAAGCTGCAGATGAATCAAGTGAAACCTTGAAAGGCATTCTAACTCAAGTTGATATGGTCTTTATTGTTTGTGGACTTGGTGGGGGAACCGGAACTGGTGCTGCCCCTGTTATTGCCCGTTTAGCCAAAAATTTAGGTGTACTAACTGTATCAATATGCACTCTTCCATTTGATGTTGAAGGGAAGATGAAAGCTTTACATGCAAAAGAAGGTTTGAGACGTTTATATGAAAGTAGTGACACTACAATTGTAGTTCCAAATGAAAAATTAATAGAAATAGTCCCTGAACTTTCATTAAAAGAAGCTTTCTTGGTTGCTGATGAAATACTCATTCGTGCAGTCACAGGTTTAACAGAACTCATTAATCGTCCAGGAGATGTTAATGTTGATTTCGCAGATGTTCGTCGAGTTCTTGGTGAAGGCGGAGCAGCAATAATTGGCCTCGGGGAATCTAGCAGTGTAGATAATAGAGCTCAAGAAGCTGTTGAAGATGCTTTGAACAATCCATTACTCGAAGTTGATATTCGCACAGCGAAAAGCGTTTTGCTAAATATTACTGGTGGTAAAGATCTCAATCTGAAGCAAACCGAAGAAGTAATTCGCGCGGTTACAGATCAGCTTAGTTCAGATATCATCGTTAAATTCGGTGTTTTGATTGATCCCGACCTTCAAGGAACAATTAGAGCAACAATTGTAGTTTCTGGAGTAAGAAGCCCCTATATTCTTTCAAATTTACAGGATTCGATTTCTTCAGATATGGATTATGATTTAGAAGACGATCTCGACTTAGGGCTCGAAACATTTGAATAGATACAAAAAGGAAAGGAGAATCTTCTTTCTCCTTTTCAACTAATTTCTTTTAATTACTATTTTGTTATTTAATTTCCATCGCCATATTTTATACTTGGTGATTTCACTCCATCAAAGGGTTCTTGCAAGCTTTCTAATTCAATGAACTTTTCACTACCTTCTATTGTTTCCTCTAATGGGTAATCTGAAGACATCAAGTCTTTTTTGTTAGAATAAATTAGTCCACCAAAGATTACAACAGTGCATATTCCTGAAGCAGCTAATAGAACATACATAGGGAGAACAAAATTAGCGATTATAGCAACAATACCCATTCCAGCTAATTGAGCAATTCCTTGTACAAGTTGTTGTGTTCCAAAAACTCTGCCTTGTTTTTCATATGGAATCGATTCTTGAATAAGTGTAGAAGATGGAATGTTAATTAAAACGATTATTATTCCAAAACTGAACATAATACCCATCATTGCCCACTTATTTCTTACTGTAGCAAAGAGATACATTGCAACAGTAGCTAATAAAAAGGCTGCATTGAGTAGCAATATCTTCCGTTTAATTTTTCCTAGACTCATTAGAATGATAGCTGTAATAATACCTGAAGCGCCCATTAAAGCTTGCATAATGCCATACATTGTTTGGTCTAATCCCATTTCACCCTGTAATATAACTATGAATAGAACGTTTATTGCGCCAAAGGTAAAAGTGATCATTGAAAAAATCAAGAGCATATAGGTTATCTTTGGATGTTCTCGTATGGTTCGATAACCTATGATAAGGTCCTTTGAAATGCTTTTCATTTCTTGTCTTACGTTTTGACTTTTTTCTCTATGAACCTTTGGTGGTTTCTTTCCTATGAAGAAAATAACCCCGATTAACAATCCTGAAATGAGAAAAGTGCTTGCATTAAAACTGAAGCTTAGTAAATAGCTTTTAGCTGCAAGTACTCCTGCTAATAGATACCCAACAATTGTTGCTATTTGGAATACAGTCGATCCAATGGAGTTTGCTACTAAGAGATTTTTCTTTTCAACAATCAATCGCGTATAAGCATTTCTCGCAGGAAAGAAGAAGGCTGCAGCAGAGGAGTTAATGAAACAAAGGACAAACAAAGGCCATAAAACGTGTGTGTAATCTGTTAATTGAAGTACTTTTGAAATACCATATACTGCTGGTAATTGCGTGAATGTTATTATTGTTAAGGCATCCTTCAAAACATAGACAATAACGAAACCGATAGCAGCAATACAGCTAACTATATTTGAATAGAGCATTATTTTTCTCTGATCAAATCTATCTGTGTAGACTCCTGCAAATGGAGCAATGACAACAAATGGCAATAACCAAATGATAGCGAGAACACCCATTAGCAATGGGCTACCTGTTAATTCAAAGATAAGAAATTCAATAGCTAATCCTGATACTGCTCTGCCAATATTTTCGGTAAATTGTGCTCCAAAGAGAACCATAAATGGACTGTTCTTTAAAACGTCTTTGATAGATGGTTTGTCTGATGCGTTTATAGTTCCGTTGATTGTTTTTGCTTCCAAAGTGTTCACAACACAATACTTCAATATGTTTTGAATGTTTAATTTTTATTAATGCTTTCGGTTGCTCTTAATTTGAAAGAAAGAATCTACGAATTAGTAGCAATAAAAATGATTACTCCAATACTCAAATGCTTACAAAAGATTTTAAAATATAGGTTTGATTTTAGAATCAGAAATCAATCATAAAACAGTAACACGGAGTTATCCCAGATGAACATTGGAGAATTCTTCACAAAAAGTAGACGACTATTGACTCACAGCAAACGACCTGATCGGAAAGAAATTTGGTTAACTGTTAGAATTACTGCTATTGGTATCTTAGTTATTGGTTTAGTTGGATTTCTTATACACATCCTCTTCACAGTAATTATCCCAACACCCACTTAAGTTTACGACTAGCTATCTTAATTTATAGCTATTTTCTTCTTCTCTTTTCTCTTTACACCAAAGGATGAATATTATAACATATCCTTTCTCCACCAAATCTCTTTGGAATAGTGTCTAGAAGGAATATGTTTTTATGGAGCTCTAAAAAAAGATTAATATACCAAAGAAACTCGGTTTGAACTGAACGGGATGGAATACCCATGACTATCTGGACTTTACGTGCGACCATAGGTCAAGAAAAAGCAATTGCCAAACATATCCACTCTAAAATAGTGAACAATAAAATAGATGTTTGGTCTCTCCTAATACCTGAAGCTTTAAGAGGTTATATTTTCATTGAATCAGATTCTATTCAAAGTATTGATAGTGCTGTTCAAGGTATCCCTCATGTAAGAAATAAGGTTGTTGGTGAAGTAGAAATAATTGAGCTGGAAAGTTTCTTAGTTCCCAAGCCAACAATTGAAGGACTTCATATTAACGATCTCATTGAGATAATTAGTGGTCCATTCAAAGGTAGCCGTGCAAAGATAAACAGAATAGATGTAGGGCGAGAAGAAGTTACTGTTGAATTATTGGATTCGCAAATTCCGATTCCCATTAAATTACATTCTGATTTCTGCAAAGTAATTGAAAGTGCAGCTGGTGATGAAGCAGAAGAAGATCTTATGCCTGCTAAATCTGATGATGATTCTGATAGGAAAGGTGATGGAAAGAAAGGTGAAAAGGACGACGATGTTTTCACTGAACTCTTTAAATCTTAGATTGTTTTTCGTACATTCTCGGAAAATACTCTAATTTTTCCCTCTTTTTTATTACTTTAATTTCATCTAACTGACAAAGCTTTTTTATGTAACCAATATTTGAAAAAGTACTGTTAGAGATATGTTTGTACGAGAACGAAAGTTCATAATTTCAAACTCACTAGCACAATATAGACAACAAGAAGAAGCGAAAGAGGCAAATACTATTGTCAACCAAAAGAGTTGGAAAAATATTAAAGATTTCTGGACCTGTCATTGAAGCTGACGGCATGCTCGGTAGTTCTATGTATGAAGTCTGTAAAGTAGGTGAGGAAGGACTTATTGGTGAAATTATCAAGATTAAAGGCGATGTCTGTACTATCCAAGTATATGAAGAAACTGATGGTATTCGCCCCAATGAAAAAGTCATTGGTACTGGTGCAGGTTTAAGTGCAGAATTGGCTCCTGGATTAATCGGTCAAATTTACGACGGTATTCAAAGACCCTTGCCATTAATTCTTGAAAAAACTCAAGATGATTTCATCAGAAGAGGAGTAATTGCAATTCCCTTAGAATATGACAAAAAATGGCCTTTTGTCCCAACCATTGAAAAAGGAGCAAAAGTCACCGCTGGTGATATCATTGGTACCGTTCAAGAAGGACCAGTTGTAAATCACAAAGTTATGATTCCCCCAAAAGTAAGTGGTACAATTACCAGTATTGTTAAAGCAGATGATTATACTGTTCTTGATCCTATAGTTACAGTGAAATCTAATGGCACTGAACTAGAAATCCCTATGCTCCAAAAATGGCCTGTAAGATTTGGTCGCCCAATTAAAGAGAGGCTAGAACCAACAATACCCCTTATTACTGGTCAAAGAGTTTTTGATACATTCTTTCCAATCGCTAAAGGCGGAACAAGTGCAATTCCAGGTGGTTTTGGAACTGGAAAAACAGTTTCTCAGCATCAATTAGCCAAGTGGTCTGACGCTGAAATTGTCGTTTACATTGGTTGTGGAGAACGCGGAAACGAAATGACAAATGTGCTTGAGGACTTTCCGAAACTGATCGATCCAAATACAGGCGAACCTTTGATGAACAGAACTATTCTCATAGCCAATACAAGTAATATGCCTGTTGCTGCTCGAGAAGCAAGTGTGTATACTGGGATGACTCTTGCAGAATACTATCGTGATATGGGTTATAATGTTGCTTTAATGGCTGATAGCACTTCTCGATGGGCAGAAGCGATGAGAGAAATTTCCGGAAGACTGGAAGAAATGCCTGGTGAGGCTGGGTATCCTGCATATTTAGCAAGCAAAATTGCTCAGTTTTATGAACGAGCTGGACGTGTAAGTACTTTATCAACTGCTGAACGACAAGGTTCAATTACAATTATTGGTGCAGTTAGTCCTCCTGGTGGAGACTTTTCCGAGCCTGTAACACAAAATACTCTAAGAATCACAAAGGTCTTTTGGGCTCTAAGTAAAGATTTAGCTGCAAGAAGACACTTTCCTGCAATCGATTACTTGAACTCATATACTCTGTATACAAATGAGCTTGCTCCCTGGTTTGCAGAGAATGTTAACCCTAGGTTCCAGGCTTATCGTTCTGAAGCTATGGTTCTCTTACAAAAGGACAAAGAATTAGAAGATATTGTGCAACTTGTAGGCCCTGAAGCTTTGCCTGAATCTGAGAAAATAATTCTTGAATCAGCACGAATGATAAAGGAAGACTTTCTCCAACAAAATGCTTTCAACGAAGTAGATAGTTTCTCTTCACTTGAAAAGCAATGGTTGATGTTGAAAATAATTATTGACTTTTATCATAAAATGGGTGAGCTGTACAACCTCGGTGTGAAGCTCCCTGAAATGATGAATTTGCCTATCATTGATAAGATTACTCGAATGAAGTATATCCCTAATGATAATGTGGGTAAAGAGCTTGGTGCAATTCTCGCAGAAATTGAAGCTCTACAAGTCGATGCAATTACAAATCGCATTGGTGGCAGAATGATGACTGATTTAACAGATAAATAGTGGAGCGAATGAAAATGACTGAAACACCAAAAATTAATCCAGAAACACTTGCAAAGAGAATATTTAAAACTGCTATAGAAGTTACCGGTCCCTTGTTATTTGTGGACTTGAAAGGTAAAGCAGGAGTATCCTATGGTGAAATTGCTAAAATAAAGCTTCCAGATGGAGAAATACGCTCTGGTCAAATTCTTGAAGTATCAAGAGATATTGCTGTTGTGCAACTTTTCGAAGGCACTTCTGGAATGGATGTCGAAAAAACAACCATACAATTTCTTGGAGAAACAATGAAACTCCCTGTATCTAGTGATCTTCTTGGTAGAATTTTCGATGGAAGAGGCGAACCCCTTGATAAACAACCTCCAATTGTTGCTGTAGATGAGTGGCCTATTAACGGTTCCCCAATTAACCCATATGCAAGACAATATCCTCGAGAGTTTATACAAACAGGTATTTCATCTATAGATGGTTTGTTTACACTTATTCGAGGACAAAAATTACCCATCTTCTCTGCAAATGGTTTACCACATAATGAAGTTGCAGCACAAATTGCTAGACAAGCTGCAGTATTAGGTGCTCAAGCTGAATTCGCTGTAGTCTTTGCTGCTATGGGAATTACTGCAGAAGAAGCACAATACTTTAGAAAAGAATTCGAAAAAAGCGGCGCTCTCGATAGAGTTGTTCTTTTCTTGAATTTAGCAGATGACCCTGCTATTGAAAGAATTCTTACTCCAAGATTAGCTCTCACTGCTGCAGAATATCTCGCATACGAATGTGATATGCACTTATTAGTTATCCTTACAGATATGACAAACTATGCAGAAAGTTTGCGTGAAATTGGTGCAGCAAGAGAAGAAGTTCCTGGTAGACGAGGTTTCCCCGGCTATCTCTATTCTGACTTAGCATCTATCTATGAACGTGCAGGAAGAATTAAAGGACGCAAAGGAACAATTACCCAGATGCCCATTCTTTCTATGCCGAATGATGACATAACGCACCCAGTACCTGATTTATCTGGATATATCACAGAAGGCCAAATTATTTTGGATCGAGGGTTACACAGAAGAGGCATCTATCCTCCAATAAATGTAGGACCTTCTCTAAGCAGGTTACAAAAAGAAGGTATTGGCAAAGGTCTAACGCGTAGAGATCATAAAGAATTAGCTGATCAATTATATTATGCGAATGCCCGCGGTAACGATTTACGTAATCTCGTTGCTGTAGTTGGAGAAGAATCTCTTACAGAAGAGGATCATCGTTTCTTGAAATTTGCTGATGATTTTGAACAAAAATTCCTAAAACAAGGGCGAGATGAAAATAGAAACATCTTTGAATCTCTGGATATTGGTTGGGAATTACTTAAAATCTTCCCCAATCCAAAAAGAGAGCTAAAGCGCATTTCAGAAGAAACAATTAATTTCTTCCATTTGGAAAGACGTGATCCAAAAATAAATTATAATTCAAGAGACGTCTAATTTTTTAGTACTCTCTTGTTCCTCCTTTCTTTTCTATTTTTTAGCTCTTTATAAGTTATTTTTGTCAGTAGTATATTGATACTATTTCCAATTTGGAAAATATCTCCGCCAAAAAGAAACGTATATAAGAGCATTTGGAATTAAATTAATTGGAGAATAGGTAATTTGAAAGGTGTAATACCAGCAGCTGGTTTAGGAACCAGAATGTTACCAGCAACAAAATCTCAACCAAAGGAGATGTTACCTGTTGCTAGAAAACCTGTTATTCAATATATTGTTGAAGAACTTGAAAAAGCAGGCATTCGTGAAATTCTGATTGTAACTGGCAAAAATAAACGAGCAATTGACGAACATTTTGATCGAGATCCCATATTACTTGAGGATTTAAGACGAAGAAACAAGTATCATCAAATACAATTTCTTGAGGAATTGGAGAATTTAAATATCGAAATATACTATACTCGACAAACCATTCCAACAGGTTTAGCTGATGCTGTCTATAAAGCAAAGAATTTTGTTGGAGATGAAGAGTTTGTAGTCGCTCTAGGAGATACAATTATTGATTCTGCTAACAATCCAAATCATTTGCAACGATTGATTGATTTCCACAAAAATTCTGGCGCATTGTGCACGGTATCAACAGAAGAGATCCCAAGAGAACACTGCAATCGGTATGGTATACTAGATGTTCAACCTTTTACTAGTTCTACACAAAGTAAACCTGAAAACAGTTTTGTAGTTAAGGATTTAGTTGAGAAACCTTCCATTAAGGAAGCACCAAGCAATTTGGCAATTTGTGGACGATATATCTTCAAACCAACTATTTTTGATTACATTGATAAAACAACTGTTGGAGTTGGCGGAGAAAAACAACTTACAGATGCCATGAAAGGAATGCTTGAAGCAGGACCAATGACTGCTTTACAATTAGGACCAAATGAAATTAGATATGATACAGGCACTTTTCCGTTATACGCTAAAGCATTTATTGCCATGTGCTTACAAGATGAAGAAATTGGCCCAGAAATAAAAGAATATCTCACTAAATTGAATTTAAGTTAAGGTTAGATTATTCTTTTCTTTTTACTTTTTTTCCTTTGATTCTGAAAGTTTTGCGGCATTACTTTTTCTTAGGTTATTAAGTGAATCGTCAACCAAATAGAAGTTGCTATCAACATTTATAATATAAACCATTTCACCAGGTAAGAACTCTTGTTGTTTGTGTACAGCTTTGGCTGGAACTTTCAGTGGCTCAATTTGACCGGGAATTTCTACTCTTATTAACCCGCCTTCAGAGTTGACTTTTATTGAAACAATTGCTTCGCGTCCTATGAAATCTCGGTTGGAAGGTAACCGATATGTTACTGTTTTTGAAATCTTCTTCCAAATAACGTTAACAATTATTGAGAGAATAATTGGTGAAAGTATGGTTAAAACTAATCTTAGATATGAATTCATACTTGGTTCTTGCCAAAAGAGTAACAACCCTAACCCACCAAATGAAATTGAGAAAACTGCAAGTGAAAGCATTAATGGAGTTGCGCCTCCTTTTTCTATTTGGAACGGACCCACATCATCCAATGCATCTAAACCGACTTCAAAATCTACATCAATATCTTTGTCGACACTTACATCTTTGTCTACTGAAAAATCTTTGTCAATAGTTAGATCTTTATCAATCGAAATGTCTGCATCATGATCGATATCATGGCTAAGGCTCTGACCTGTGCTAATTCCAAAAGTGACTAACACAAGAATAATAACAATTGAACCGAAAATTAAAAATCCTATACAAAACCCTCGAAACCATTCTTCCCAAAGAAGCAAATCTGCTGCAATATTTAAATGAAGTAATCGTGCCATAAAGTTTAGCATTTTTTTTAACCCTGCTTATATTTTTTCCTTTTGTTTGATTCATATTTTACTATCTATAAAGAAGATCCTGGGAGAACCATTCTCCCGTAACCATTCACTTAGGGAATACCTAACTACTTGGTAGTGGTCGTTCTCCTACCTTTTGGTAATTCTTTCTTTATAGATTTCTTTGGTATTATTTTCACATCTTCAGTGATATTCGCAGACATGATTTTAGAAAAGTCAAGACTTCTGCCAGTGATTTCTGGTAACACCGTTAGAAATGGTATTATGGATTCAGCAATACTTGAGAATGCCTGTTGTCCATCACCCATAACAAACATTTTATCGACATTCAGGTGTGAATAAATCTCTGGGAGCATTTCAACAATTTTTAGCTGGAAAAACTTAGGATCAGCTTGGGCCAAAGCTTTGACCTGCTCAAGAATACCATCAGCTTCAGCGATGAGCTTCTCCTTTACAGCTGCAGCTTCACCTTGAGCTTTAGCAATAAGCTGAGCTTTTTGTCCATCAGCTATTCTGATCATTTTTTCGTATTCAGCATCAGCTTCGATGGTTACTTTCCTTCTAAGAGTATCAGCTGCGATTTCTGTTCTTTTCAATTCAAGCTTTTGAATTTCAATTTCTCTATTCTTACTTACAGATTGAATTTCCAATTGAACATTTTGTTCTTGCTTGCCTGTCTTTCTTGAAACCTCAAGGTCTCTTAATTGAGTAACCTCTTCCATTGCTGCTCGGCGTAACCGTGCTATTTCTTCTTCATTTATTTGTTTTGATGCTTCCAAGTTTGTTTTCAGAACTCTATTCAATACTTCAACATCTCTAATTTCAACTGAAATGACTACTATACCCATATCAGCTAATAAATCATGTAGCTCTTTAGATACAGCTGAAATAATCTCACCGCGTTCTCTGATGATAGCTTCTAAATGCATATTCGCACAAGTGGTACGAATGATGCTTTCTGCGGCATTTTTTATTATTGTCTCTATGTAATCCGCATCTCTTTCATTCCAAGATACAGCAGTAAAGGCTATTTCTGGTTTAATAACTTTCCAAAAAACGAAAGCGTTTACAGATACATCTTGAAACTCCCTTGATAACACTTTTTCTTTTGCTTCTAGAAATGTTTGTTGAGTGGTCGTAGGTATGACAATAATTTCATCAATTATTGGCATTAGAAGACATTTTCCACCTTTCCCTGCAGATTTAACTTTACCATTTCTGAATCTAATTACATATTCATTTGTTTTGAACTTTCGATATCTGCTGATGAAAAAAATAACGACCAATAACCCTAATACACATATTCCAGCAACAATTAATCCAATTGTAGTTCCGATTGCCATCTTATTTCAAATATTCCTTCAAAATTTATTTAACATAATTTAATAATGTAAAAGTCTTTGTTTTTCAAATCTTTTGTTGCCTGGAAAAGACGAATCTTCATTTAGACCTTTTACTTGAGTAAATTATCTGGGTACAAGTATATAAACATTAACAATTCAATCACTAATTTGTAAAAATATTTTTTAAATTAAATAACTTATCTTTTAATAAAATGCTTTCTTTAATGATACAAAAGAAGAAAAAATAAAGAAAAAAGAGAGATGAATATGTTTCGATCTCTGCTCTTAAAATGCTGGGGAAGTAATAGTTCCATCGGCAGCAGTAATAGTAATTTCGTAATTAGATGTTGCTGTAAGAATTCCTGATAATTGAATACTGAATTTTACTGTTGAACCTTGAGCTAATTCATAAGGGGTAGTAAAATCAATTTCAGTTGTGCCTACAAAAACATGAGTTGCAATATAGGTGTCGGTTGCGTTGGTTACTGTAAAAGCATCCAAACTAGTGAAGGTAGCGGGGGCACCACCGATGTTTTTTATTTCAAAATAAACACGATCTGAATACCCTGCTTCCTTTCCATATGATAATGGAGTAAGCTCTGATTTTTGTGCAAATAGTGGCACAACAACGAAATAAACTATTGCAGCTGCGGTTACGGTTAAAGCAATTAATAGAATAGTTGCAATAACTGGGGATACTGCTTTCTTTTTCTTTAGAATCATTTTTCCTAGTGACATACTTAATCAACCATCCGTTTGATTTCAGCTTTATTATAATTTCTCTTTGTGCAAAAGAACTGAAATTTATTACTGAATATCAGTCAATTTTTGCGCGTTATCTACTAATTGTTCTACTAATTAAAGAATTTTTGTAGTGGCAAATCGAAAAACAGCCGTTATTTTTGCCTAGTAAAAAGATAACTTTTTTTATGGCACATTAAAAAGTAATATAAACTATATCCTCAAATTATGAGTAGGTATATTGTACCGACTTTAAAAATAAATTAGATCTGATTTATTCGGAGTAAAATACAATGGACATAAATGACCCTTACTCTCCAAAACTTGCTGGAATAATTGTTTCATCTTTTGCAGATAGAGGCCCCGATATCGTTTTTAATAATACTGAATTAGCTGAAGACGAAGCAATGATATTAGCTATAAAAGGTATGACAGTTATTGGTCTTGATAGTCCATTAGATGTTATTGAAGATATAAATGATGATGAAGAGCGCAGGGCTACTATCCAACAATTTGGTCCATTTCCAATCAAAGGTCGAGATAACTTAAAAGCGTTAGCAATTTCATTTGTTGTGAAAGCTGAGGAATCAGCTGATCATAGAATTATGACCTTTGGTCGTTTTTGTGTAATCTTTTTGGTTTATCATCAAGAGCATACAAGATTGATGTTAGATTCATATGGTTTAATTGAACCTTATTTTACCATTATATCTCGAGATCTCGTTATGGATAGCGATTTAAACCCCACAAATCTCAGTAGCGTTTACCGTAGAATGAATATGCTTTTTCAAGGTGTTTTGCCTCGAGTATTTACAGTAACAGACAAAGGTGTAATCAAAGAATTAATTGGCAAGGAAATTAGCCATAGAGATGTTTTTCTGATTGCTGATAAAAAGAAGAATTCCCTATATACAATGCTTGTTGATCCTGAAATGAATGTTTGGAGGAAACGGAAAATCTATCAAACAGCATCAAACCTCAACTCTCATCTGTACCGTCAAAAATTAACCATTAACACCGTAACAGAGCTTGAAGAAATTTCAATCTTACTAAAACGTTACAATCTCTCTGTTGAAGGCATTTCTCAAGGATAATCCATCTATCTAAAGAGATGCCTAAGTTTTAGGTATTTTATTTATTATCCACCTAAAACCATTTTGTACTTGTGTATTGATTTCCAACCGTCATAGAATTGAAAATCCAATTTGAAATTGGATCACTTCTCTCCATATCAAAGCTCTGACTGAGAATAACAATAAGCTTTAGTCCGACAGTATGTCCGGACTCCAGTTCTATATTTTCTTTAATATCTGTATAAGTTGAATTTTGAAGAGTTTTTGTAGCTAACACTCTTAATGTAATATTGACAGTATAACTAAAAATACCTCCACTAATTACTACATCTAAATCTTCTATTGACGATGCTGGATCAACTTGTGATAGAATATTTGTTGAGACATCTGTTGAAATTCTCTGATATCGCCATTGACGACTAATTTGTACTGTGGTTTGAGTAATTGGTACTGCAACAACTAAGAGGACAAGTACCCAAGCAATTACCTGTGTTTTCATTGATCGCTTTGCTTTGATCTTCTTAACAGCTTGCGGTGGTTCCACTTTTCGAATAATAAATACTAGCAAGCACCCTAGTAAAACACAAGCGACATTTGTTACAAATAGAATCAAACTTCCTAAAGCTGTATCCCACTGCAACATTCCAATTGCAATGCCGATATTTACCGTAACTGGGAGTAGAGCTGCAGCAGCTGCAACACCAATTAATATTAGAGACGTACCGCTTACAAAACAAATACCTGCTGTTAATCCTGAAGCAATTGCAATAATTAAATTGATAATATTTGGTTCACCTCGAGCAATAATAAATGCGCTTGGCTCGTTTTGTGTTAATTGATACGTTAGTCCGATAACAAATCCGATGAAAACAGAAATGAACACCCCAATTCCCTCTGAAAGTAACCCTTCACGTAAGATTTTTTGATTAGATGTAAGTGCACCAAAAGCAATTCCAACAATAGGCCCCATCAAAGGGGCAACTATCATTGAAGCAATTAATGTAACATAATCATCTCCAATAAGACCCATTGCTGCTAAGATAGAGGAGAGAACGGTCCAAGCAATAAAATTAAAATCAAGCTTTGAAATTGAGCGAACCTTCGTTTCTAATTCTTCGATAGAAATCCTTCTCAAAAATTTATCTTGTTTTCTCGTTCTGGTTCTAGGGATGGTTGCTTCAATTTCAGTAATAGTAATTCTCCCTTTTACTCTCCCAATACCCAAATCACTGAGGTGATCTAAAACAAATCCTGTTCTAGTAGGCATAACAGTTAGTAGAATTAAACTATGGTCAGATCCTTTGATGTGTTCTATTTGCGAAGGAGAAACAACTTCAATGAGACTGGTAACAATATCATCTCCTTCTGCGGCAGGAACAGTTACTTGGATTTGTTTCATTTTGAATCCTCAAGATACTAAACTAGTATTTGATGTTAGTTTTGCACTCTTTTATTTTTTGGGTAGCTCATTTTAAATCAAAAAGGTTTTTCTTAGAGAAACTATTTTATGTCTGCTTATCTAAATTATCTAAGAATAGCGAGGAACGATGTGCTGTGAACAATATTCGATTTCCCATGATAATTACTTGCTTTGTAAAGAATCCTAAAAAAATAGCCGATATTTTTGAGAAATTACTAAGAGATATGGGTTATGTAAAAATAGGTGAAAGAGCGTTTGTTCATCAAGGTGGGGAGCAGCTGACCGCAGCAATTACTTTTGGGAAAACCTATTTGCCTGAAATTGATTCAGTAAAAGACTGTTTAACGCTATATCTCTCCGATGCTGAACATGCTATTAATATTGAAATATGTCATGAATTGAATAAAATCCTTACTTCTGAGATTACCATTGGTACTTCCTTTTATCAATAGAATCAATAGAAAAAATTAAACAGATTCAATAAATAATCATTTTGTTCTGATAGAAATGCCATATTACGAAAATTGTGACCAATGCAAAAAATGTTTTCCTTGCCCTGTTACAAGTGGTGCCAAAAATCAGGGGGCATATCCAATTACTCAAGGATATGGTGATATTTGGTATTGTGCAAATTGCTTCTACTGCGAAGATGTTTGTCCTGATTATTCTCCAAGGCAATATGCAGTTGATCTACGAAGAACAACTCAACAGTTTTCTGACAGAACAATTGAACCAATCAAACAATTGAGAAAACACGGTTTGTTGTTTGATATCACTAAAACTTTGGATGAATATAGGCTTGACATAGGCTTGCCTTCCATATTAAAACCAAATGTTGCTGAAGTTGATTTTCTTTATCAAACCATTTTGGATGAAAAAACTTCATCTTTAACAAAGTCAGGAGAGAAAGTAGACTCGAGCAAATTTGAGGGGGACACTAAAAAAGGCAAGATTGCACTGTTTTTAGGTTGTCTAATTCCATATCGAGTCCATGATTATGAATTATCTGCAAGAAATTTGTTGAAAAAATTTGATATAGAATATATTGATTTACCTTTTTCATGTTGTGGTTCCGTTATGACTGAATCTCAATCAGAAGAACTATGGTTGACTATTAGTGCGTATAATCTAGCTTTAGCAGAGCAATCTGGTGTTGAAACAATTATTACTTTGTGTGGAGGTTGTACAGGAAATCTTAGAAGAACAAATAATATCTTACTTGAAAATAGTGATAAATTGAAAAAAACAAATGAACATTTAAGTAAGATTTCAAAAAACTATTCTGGAAAAATAACTATTAAACATTTCTCAGAATTTTTATTGGACAACAAAGTAACCAAGATAATACCTCGTTTGTTGAATTCTTCAAAAGTCGAAAATCTTATGCAAATTTCCGCTTCCGTACAAATTCCCTGTCAAGTAATACGTCCTGAAAAACATTCTCCGAATTCTCATCTTGAAACGAAATTATTAACTGATTTGATGGAATTAACTCAAATCAAACTTATCAAGTATCCATATGAATTATTATGTTGTGGCTCGTCAATTTTAGTCTATGATGAACTGTTGGCTTATAAAATTGCTAAGAAAAGAATCGATTCTCTTTTAAAAAGAAATGTTGACGCGTTAATTCTTGGATGTGGAAATTGTAGCATGAATTTTAGTGTTCATCTTTCGGAATATTCTGATATACGATTAGCAACACTTTTTTTTACAGAAGTTCTTGACTATGCACTGGGTTCAGAAAATGAAAAATTAGATGAACTACTTAAAGATAATAAATAAAAAGAAGCGCAATTATACAATTGCAACTTCGTCTTCAACGATTGTTTGTTCTTTCTTGTGAGTAAAGAATTTTATTTTCTTAAATAAGACGGGCATTAACAATCCAATTACGGAATACACAATTGTATATCGGATGAAATCGTAGAGGTAATCTAAAGCATAATTCGTTGTTGCAAAAAGATCGAATAAAGCACTCAATCCAAAGTAAACGCCACTTAAAAATGCTAATCCCGTAATTATTCTAAGTAGTTTTGAATACCACTTCAGATTATTATTATCCATTTTAATGTAACGGGCTTCGAACCAAAAGAACACTGGGAATATCATTAGAGCAGCTACTATTTTTGCAGAATTTTCTGCATCACCTGGTGGCCATTCCACAAATAATCCAGTAAAGAATGTAATAAAGAACACGGCTAGCCCGTAACCTTCTCCAACAATTATCTTTACCCAATTAGGCCATTTATCCATCCAGTTAATTAGAAGTGGGATACTAAAGTATAATGCCGCTAAAACTGCAACACCAATAAGGAATCCAATTATTACATCACCAATAAAATGTACCCCTAAGAATACTCGAGAGATACAAATGAGAAGAATAAGAATTGGAATAACAATATATAACCAGATTTTTTTGAAATGAAACATTATCCAACCGTACATTGTTGTAGACGATTGAGCATGTCCTGAAGGAGTGCTAAAACCTTCTACTTTAATCATATTATCGCTAATCGCTGGTCTGGGTTTCTTAATTAATACTTTTAAGAAAAAATTCAGAAAACTTGTTGTTAACAAAACATAGATTGCAATTATTGCATCTTTTTTCTTGTATGTCCAAAATGCCATCGCTAGAAGAACGATATAAATAATGGGGTCACCAAAAAATGTTATAATTTTAAAAGGCCATTCCGACCAAGGAATAGCATTTTGTAACCATTCATTTATTGTTTCATCAAAGAACCAACCCATTGATTTCACCTTAGCTTAATTATGGTCTATCTTGGTTAACGCACTCTTAAAGAGTTGGTGTTAACTTTTGATTCTCTGCGAGTCCGCCCAACTCCAGAATCATTCTGAAGGAACTTTCGTTTGACGTTTGGCTGTATGTCGCTAAAAAACTTCTCTCGAAAGACTCGAATATCTTTCAAGAGTCGTTGCCTGACCACAAGGCGTTTCTGTGATAGTGCTAGTAAGGCGAGGAAGCGCTGCATTTGTGTTCCTGAACTGCTTGTATCTCGATCTATTACTAACCCACAATCACAACTAATAGTTCGTTCGGAGAGTTTGCGGTTCTCTTTTGCCATACAGTAAGTGCATAGTTTGGTTGTATCTCGTTCACTGATCCTTATTACTTTCTTACCTACTCGCTGTGCTTTGTAGGTTAAGA
>JAUWKS010000044.1 GCA_030614005.1 Candidatus Heimdallarchaeota archaeon
CTTTTACTCGTCAATAATTTCACAGAAAGAGATGACTTTACTAAAATGAAATTCTTTGATGAAACTCTATTCACAATAACTGTTGGAGGACAAGTTTATCTTTATGATTTTTCTGAACTAATAATTCTTGATAATGATTTCTCTAATTGTGATTATGGATTTATCTCAGAAGCAGGTGGAGGATTTCTTGATGTAATCCTGGAGGATAATATTGTTTACCTATGCACAGGAACAAGTTTAGTTTTAATGGATATAAACGATAGAAGTAATTTTGAACAAATTCATACTATAACTGAAGGAAACTACTATACATTGGATTGTGAGGAAAATCTATTGTTTGCGAGAGGAAGAAGTTCAATTCAGCTTCTGGATATAACAGATTATAATAACATAAAACGAACTGAACTCTTCGTAAATAACACTTTCCTAACGAATATTGCAGTAGAAAAAGACTATGTTGCAGTTTCAAACATCATAAAAGGAGCTGACATACTTCTCTTTCAACTTCAATATCCCGACACACAACCATCAAATGCAATTTGGCCATATATAGTAGGTCCAATTGGAGGAATTCTAATAATTGGAATAGCTATTTTTATTGGATATAAAATAAGGAAAAAAAGAAAACCCAATAATATTTAAGGGAAATAGAGCACTAGTACTCTATTTCTTTTTTCCAAAAGATGATTCTTCGAAAAAAAGGTTGTTTTGAATCAAAACGAAATCAATCAGGATTCTCAAATTGTTCAATAATCTTTTGATCAACATATTTTTTAGATCATAATTTTCTTAGTATCCGACAAATTACCTTGTAGTCCCTGTTGATGTATCAGTGTTTGCAGAAGAGTAGTAATTTCTCCGAGACTTTCTTTCAATTGCTTGTTTTCATCTTCAAGAAAATCAAGTTTCAATTTCATATCAGCAATTATTTCAGATGCCTTGAGAAGAACAGAACATCTCTTCCATATTAAAAAGTCCCTTTTCCTGAGACGGGGGCTCCTCTCTGCTCTCGTCCTGTTTATAACGCTCAAGTCAATGTGATATTTACTTCTTTGAGAAAAGAGATTATTCCTGTAAGATAAAGAAAAAAATGTTTATTAGTGGATGGGGTTCCACAATCTGAATACCCCATCCCATTTTTCCGTCTTCATATCTCGGAGTGGAGAAGTGTAAAACACCGAGGAGTTTTGAATCACACTCACTTCTCACAAAGAAACACTAGGACTTTCAATTAATTAATGTTCTCCGGAAACAGTCAGACAAAATTAGATGCTTTTAAGAAAAAGAAGGAGAGAATACTTGGGATAAAGATGAATGACAACAAAGAAAAACAAATGAATTCATTCAGTCTTTCCCTATGATACTGGTCATTACTAACATATTACTTGTTTTCTTGACTCCTTATACTATCAGCATTTTTCGGGGTAGTATATCCGGAAGAAAAACAGATATTGATCTACTAGAAGACTTCTTTCCAAAGCAAATTGTACTGGAAGTAAAGAACTTTGTAGAATGCTCCATTGTTAAGATAAAGGAGAAATTCAAAGAGAATCCAAAAGGATACCCATTCACACCTTGACAAAGAAGAGCAATGATACTAGCAGTGTTCAAGATCGTGAATCAGAAGAATGGTCGAAAATTCACAACACACTTGCTAGAGGAGATAAATAAACGGTTTAATTATACTAAAGTGCTTAAAATGAAGGATATCACAATTTGGGAGAACCAGCTGTTTAGTTACAAGCTAGTAAAGAAAACAACTGACATAACGAAAGAAACAGTGCAAAATTTCTATTTACACTTAGTGAAAAATATCAACCGATTGAAAGGTGACATAGAATTTGTTTACAACAAAAAAAATCTAGTCATTTTAGAAGCTGCAAAAAAACTCATTCTTCAGTATGGTGTTGAGAAATCAAATAGCTCTCAGAGATATTTGTAAACACAATGATGTTGATTTCATGTCCAGGATAATTCTCTGGTGTCTAGCAAAAGATTTAGTGAAAAAAATCTACCGATTTGAATTTCGAGATGTAAGCGGAATTACTGGTTGGAAGAAATTATTTGAAATTGAATTATTGAAGAATCAAGAAGATTGATTATTTTTCCTTGATTCTAACTGCATTGAAACAAACATCAAATCTATCTATATATCTTTCAAATAATTTCTCAATTTTTTTTGATTCGGATTTATCCATCAATGCTTTATCGAGACTTTCTAGAATATCCTCTTTCTTCTTGTTTATATTTAGTAAATAAAAAATGAGTGAAATTCTTAGATATTGCAATATCTTCTCTAATCTTCTTTGTGTTTTTTTCTTCCATCCTCTTTCATACACTCCACCATGAACTACTTTATTTCTAAAACTATATGAATCTTTAATGTCTTCTCTTACTAACGCAGTATCTGCATCAATATAACTGAAAAGCTTGGCAATTCTTAAACCCAATTTATAGGAATTAGCTTGCTCTCCAGACATACTAAATAATGGTTCTAATCCCATAACCGCATAAACAAGTCTTCGATCTATGCTTACTGACTCAGTTAGAGCCCATTTATATTTTTCGAGCGATAGTGACAAAATTCGAAAATTTTCTTTTTTCTCATTCTGAACTAATATCTCATTTATTGTTTTCCGAAAATCAAGGAATTTTAGCTTCTCAGATTTAGTTATTGTATATGTAAAATCATTTGGATTTGTTTTTAATTCTAGATGTAATTTATGCTGTTTAATAATAGATTTTTCAAAAATTGATACTTCATTAAAACTTATATCTCCCAACTTAAATAAATATAAAACTGTTAAAATCCGTGAGTTGTACACAGATAGATTTCTAATATCATCACTCTTAGTTTTTCTGAACAACATAGTTTCTGGTATATTTATTCTGATTTCTTTACTTACAGCAATAAAATCCTCTATCTCTTTATAGAACTCTTTACTACCTTCTGCGATTACTGTTCCATCTTCTAGAAAAATCTCTTCTTCAATTTTAATTCCCTTTATTCCACTATAAATGAGATATTGATTTTGTTCTAGTTCTAACTCTCTTTTGAATACATCTGCATAGTTAGCAATTATTTCATCAGACAAACTATTAGCAATATTTCTGAGTATAACTTTAGTTATCAATCCGGCTAAACACGCAAATGATTGGTCATTAACAGGAATCAAATTTTTAAATATATTTCTCAAATTGGATTCATAATCCTTTTCAATTTCTTTAACAAATTCTTGTATGTATTCAAATTCATTGAACATACTTTCAAAGTATCCAAAAATTGTGGAATAATGAAATCTAATAACCGTCGGTTTTTCTGATCTTTTTCCCTCTTTTCTATATCTTAACATTGATATTCGTTTTGGTAATTTTACTAGATGTTGTTTTAGTGTTTCAGTATTAATGTTACCTGTCAACGAAATACTTGAAAATGGCGAATTCTCAATTTCTTTACTTCTAAAATGCGCTATTGGATAATCTGAATCTTTAATAGTTTCATCAAAATCGGTTATCACTCTTTTAATAAATTTAATAATTTTCCCTAATTCCATGTTTTTCACAACTTATATTCCAAGTTTATTTAACAGACTTTCTATTTCATAATTTCAATAATTGTATCTAGTTTTTTCACAATATGATTTCCTTTTTCAGTTAATTGTAGAATCTTTTTCCTTCCCTCTTTTTTTATTTGGATCCAATCACTTTCTACAAGAAGATTCACCGCATTGTGCACTGATTCAGGATGCATGTTATACTTACGATAAAAAATACTGACTAGAGTGTCTTCTTTGGCTAGTCTGTAGAGCATTTCTATGATCCCTGCTTTTTTTAACGGTGAGAGCAACTCTAGCTTTTGGTGCAGTTCTTTTTCGAACTCCATGTCAATATCTATCATACTTAATGGATACTATAAGTACTTTACAAATATTATTCATATTTTAATTAGAGGACAGTAAATATACTCTATATTTCGCAGTATCTTTAAATATCTGTAGGAGAATAGCATTTTATCTCTTTCTTCTTATCCATTCAATACCTAATTCTTCGCTAAGCTTTTGAGCTATTCTAACAGTAAATATCAATCTGTGTATAACCAAGTGTACTACTCTCTCATTAAATTCTTGTGTTGACATACGTTTAATCCCCATATCTCTTTCATAATTGTTATAGTAGACTAGCTCTTTTTTCTTATGGTCAAAGAAATAGTTCCTATGTACTAGAGCATTTCTTAGATATGCATCCAACGGTTTTAAAATAAAATCAAACAAAGAATAATCATCTTCGTTTTCTGTAAAGAATATCACTGCGTCTATTATTCCTTGACGTCCTCTTCGAAAAGGTCCAACTGGCATCATTTTATTTCTTTCTAATCGATCATAAATTGGTTTAACAAAATTACTATATTGATTTTCCCATTCCCTACAATACTTTGTAACAGAATTTTCATTTAGGAATATTTCATCCAAATCAGGGAAAAGCATTTGTAGAATTGATTTTGATTTATTTTTTGGTATTTTATGTATCGCAAATCCAAATATACTTGGTAACGAATTCGATGTTTCATATAAAATCTCGTTCAACATGTATTCATATCTAATCATTTTTTCTTCTTCGGGTAATTTCTCACTTAAAGCAAAGGCAGGTATTTCACCAATCTTTTCTTCTAGTTTTTTGAAAGCATCGCACATTTCATCATATTTCAATCCACCTTGATTGAATTGATTATATAACTGTCCAAAATTCACTAATTTCACTCTTGGATCTGAATCATCTGATTCGGATATTTTATCAAAAAAATCACCAATATCTATTTCTTTTTCATTCATCTTTTCATCACCACAAAATTCCCGATTTGTTATTCTGATTTCAAAAATAAGAATGTTTTTCATTTCCCGATTTCAAATCCCGGGGGCCAGACCAACTTCTATTTCTCTTTGGTCTGTATCAAAACGATCATTAATGCTCTTCTTAAGAATCTTGAAAGCAGTTGGCGTATTTAAGTAACGATACAACAGCAACGTTGGAGATGATAATGTATGAATGCTTCTCTCCCATATTTTTTTATTTTTAAAAAAATACACTAGATTGAGTTGTTTATTATGAAACAAACTAGAAAAGCGAAATTCATTCAGTCTCTCCCTATGATATTGGTCATTACTAACATATTACTTGTTTTCTTGACACCTTATGCTATCAGCATTTTTCGAGGTAGTATCAGTGGATCTAGAACAACCATTGATTTCACTGTTGATATCTTCGGCAATTGGGTTGAGCAGCGTATTTTTTATGGTTTTAGTGAGGGAACATCTATTGGTGTTGCGAGTAACATTGGTTCTTACATTCCGGGTACCGTTGTGTTAATCTCTATTGCTCTGTTTCTAAGCTTTATAGGAACACCATTGATCGCCTCTCCTTTGGATTTTAAAAAGAAGAACGTGTCCTTTGAAGAAAAGGTCAGAAAGGGCAAAATAACGCGTTTAGCTGGTTCGATATTTTCAATATTAAGTGGGTTACTTGGTATTATTAGTTTGATTCTCTTTGGTGTCTTCAAACTCACTATTGTCCAACCCTACGATCATTTCCCTTCAAGTAATACACCTGTTGTTCGATTATCTTTTAGCTTCTATTTCAGTTTACTTTGTTTTACTGCTCTGATTATTGCTGGAATCTTCATAAATCATAATTGCATTTTGCTTTAAATTACGTTTCAACCAAACATCTCTAATAGTATGTAATAAGTTTCGATAATAACCCCAAAATGCATCAATAGCCATATCATCTAATGAATCTACACCTTCTAGCAAGGCTACTCTAAATTGTGCTATTATTAATGAGAATTTCTTTATTAATGATTGATTATCAAATCTAGTTGTAATACGAAATCCATAATTATATAATAATCCCAATTTTGTATCAAGAAATAAAAGTTTGAGATATTTCGATTCGTTTTTAAAATTCATTTCTTCTAGTTTCTTTGTTAGTTTGTTAACTTGTTTTCTCAAACTAAGTTTATTCATTTCTTTCTTTGCCAATCTTTTATCAACAAAAGATTGGTTGATAATTCGAATTAACTGAATTATTATTTGGTTGCTTATTTGAATATAAATATTGGTTTCTTTTTTGAAATTTATCTCAATTAATTCAACTCTATTTTCTATCATAAATTCAACTTTTGTTTTTCCTTCAATGTTAGATTCTGGTAACTTAATTATAATATTATCATGTCTAATAAACCTTTTAAAATCTGAAGAAATTTTATCAGTTAACAATGTATGATGTACCATATACAAACTTTTTAAACTTCTTTTTTCTTGGTAAATATCGCTAAGATATTCTCACCACAGTTTACCCATAATTTCCACCAATATGAAAAGGTTATTTTTAATGATTAGCAATAAGAATATACAACTATCTTGTTTCACCAATAATTGTTATTTAGTTAGACAGAATTAAATTTTTTCCTTTTTCCACTTATAATCTTCGTAATCTTGCAAAATCTAGATATTCTTAATAAATATCATTTTTGCAAGATTATTTGTATTAGTTATTTTTTTCAGAAAATATTATATACGATACATTATTATTATAAATTTAAAGGACAGTGATTTTTTTGCTGTATTGCAAACATTGTAATAAGGAATTATCTGAACCTGTAAAAAGATGTTCATTTTGTAATCAAAAAACGGATATACCCTACAATGTTTTGAATGCTTTTAAGTTAGAATATTTACTATTGAAACGTTTTGAAAAATTAAAGTCCAAAAATCCTGATTTGCCATATGATAAATTAGAAGAATTAATACTGGAAAAGCTTGCTGTATCTGTAAATATGCAACCAGGATTTCTTCTCGGGTTATTTTCCGGAAGCAGTCATCCAAATTTACATAATCTTGTATTAGGAAAACTAAAGGAAATTGATGATTGGTATTATCCTAGGCGTAGAGCTGTTGATGAGTTATTAAGTGGTGTAGACGGAGAAAATATAATTTATGGTGCATTGAATCTAGGTGCAATTGGTCTGCATTCATATGGATCTGTTTGTGTTTTTTTGAGAAGTGAGGACATTCAATTTAAAACTTCATTCATTGAATCAAATAGCTATTTATATGTTGATAAAAAAGGAAATTTTAGAGTCCCAGATGGATCACGTTCTTTGTGGAATAATGTTATCAAATTGATTCTATTAAAACATAATAAAGAAATAAAGGAATTGGGAAATAACTTCGATATACAAGATATTGCTAACATCATATTATTATCAAATGGTGATAAAAATACAGATGTTTATATTGAAGCTCATATTTGCCAACAGATTAAAGCATTTAATATTGAAAAAATGACTTTTGCTCCCAAATATTTCAAACAAAAAGATTTAGGAATTAAACAAAAATTAAGAGAATATTACGAGCATGAAGAAGAAATGCTTCTCCATCTTAAAACAGCTACAGAAATGATAAAAGAAGATTATAAAGTCATTTTAGGACACTATGCATTTTATTGTCAAATACCATTTGAAGTTATTAAATAAATTATGGGATAAGATATGAAGAAAATTCGATTGGTTTCAATTTCACCCTCTTCAGGTATAGCTTATTATATTTTTAATAATAGACTATTAAGATATAATTTAGAATGTGATAAAACGGAGAAACTAGGGATATCTAAGTCTTTCGAGATTGATCAAGAATCAATTAACTTATCTTTTACAAATCTAACTCAACTAAAAGAATATGTTGAAGGGTGTTTTCTAAAATATAGAAAAGAATTATATTATATATTATTGTTCACAATAGACTTATCTGAAAAACTTCGCAGAAATACTTTAAAAATCCTTAATAAAGATGACTTTGTTAAAATTAATATTTCAAATGATACTATTAATTATATAAATTCAAAAGCTAATCTTGAATTGGTAATTAAGACGTTTGAAACTATTATTGAGTTAGATTTAGTTAACACTTATTTACAAGTGGTAAATAACTTCAATGAATTATATATCGACGTAAGAAAGTTTGCTGAATCAAGTCATTTTATAGATAACATTTCAAACAAATATATACAACTCATTTTAAGTATTATTTTTGACTTTAAATATAACATATCATTTATTGAATATAAAAATTCAATCGTACCATTTATTTATATTAGTAAAATATGCAAATACTTGAATATATCCGAATATAATTCAATTAAAAATGAATTTGAGCTAAATTATCGATGGAAATCATTATACAATCCGAACATTCCTTTACGATATAAAATACCAGACACTCATTTATATTCAGTTTTTAAAGAGTCAGTAGCAAAAGCAGGAAATAAACCATTTCTTTATTTTCATGGAAATATAAAGACATATGAAAATTCGGGGAGGGAAGTGAGGAAATTTGCTTCCTCGTTAAAAAATATCGGTATTGAAAAAGGTGATAGAGTTACATTATTTTTACCTAACTGTCCACAATTTGTTATTAGTCTTCTAAGTATAACATCTTTAGGTGCAGTAGTTATTACAATTAATCCTTTTTTAACCAATAAAGAAATTCTTTTTCAGCTTAAAAATAGTGGTTCTAGAGCAATTATTACACTAGATATATATTTAGAAAGAATTCGTGAAATCCGTTCAGAAACTGATTTAGAAAGTGTTATTGTTTCATCTATAACTGATGAATTAAAACCAATACAACAATTTATTTACAAATTGATAGTCAATCGGAAAAGTTTCAAATTAGCGAAAAATGAGCTTAATTATAAGAATTTAATTAAATATGGTAATGATATAGAGCAAAATACAGCTTTTGATCCTCGTGAAGATTTAGCTATTTTACAATACACTGGTGGCATGACAGGTATACCTAAAGGTGCTATGATTACTCATTACAATCTTATTTCCCAAATAACTAATCTGGATTATTGGATGGCATATATTGGTACAAGAGATTCAAAGATTCAAGATTCTACATTAGGAGTATTACCTCTCTCCCATTTCTTTGGATTAACTACTTCGTTATTATTACCTATTTTTAGATGTGATTCTATTGTACTTATTCCAAATCCAAGAAAACTAAAATACAATATGAAAGCTATACAGAAATATAATATTACTTATTTCTTTGGTGTACCAGCTTTCTTCCAAAAATTAGCTGAGCATTCAAAAATAAGAAGATTTAATTGGTCTTCTCTAAGATGCTGTATATCTATGTATCCAACATTATATCCTGATACTGTTCGAAATTTCGAAAGCAAAACAAATGCTTTACTTGTTGAGGGTTATGGATTAGCTGAATCAATAGCAATAACCCACCTTAATCCTCTTGATAAGGATACAGGTAGACATGGAATTGGAATACCTTTACCTAATTTGGACGTTAAGCTTGTTGATATTAACACTGGCGAAGATATTCCATTAGATTCGTTCAATGAAGATAATCTTACAAGTGAAGGGGAATTACTAGTAAAAGGTCCTCAAATAATGAAGGGTTATTGGAATCAACAAGATGAAACTGATAATGTAATAACCAAAGATGGTTGGTTAAAAACAGGTGTTGTTACTAAAATGAATGATAAGGGTTATTTCTTTATTGTGGATCGGTTAACAGATTGTATCTACACATTCGGATTCCAAGTATGGCCTTTAGAAGTAGAAACTTGTCTCTGTAATCATCCAGATATTGATATGGCAGCTGCTATACCCGTCAAAGATGAAAATTGCAATGAAGTAATTAAAATCTTTATTGTTCAACGTTGGGGTGCACCAAAATACACTCAAGAAGAACTAAGATCTTATTGTAAGGAAAACCTCGCTCCATACAAAGTTCCTAAATACTTTGAATACCGAGAAAATCTACCACTTTCTCCAGTAGGAAAAGTACTACGCAGACCATTAAGAGAAAACATTGACTTTGTAATTATAAAGGAAGAGTCCTTATGGGATTGAAATGAATTGGGGTTTACTTCTAACGATGCACTATCCCGAGAAGCACTGGTCAATATTTGATTCTATGTTCGGAATGGAGAACGAGCAGCTCAGTTACATCATGCAATTTTAACTCTCGAATAACATCCTCAAGAAGAATATTAACAACGTAATTGTGAGTATAATCAGCACAGAACTCATTAACAAGGAAGCGCAAACCCTCATCTTCTTCCAAATAAATCTCAAGATAATTTCGAGTACAAACCCAACGGATAAAAACACAGATATCTTGATTCCAAATGATTTCACCAAGGATGGCAAGAATTTCATCATCAGGTAGATCATACACCTCTCGAATATCAGTATCGAATTCTACGTGAAATTGTTCTTCTACTTGATCATTAGTCACTTGACTTTCTAAAGTATGCATTAACATCAACAGCTATAAACATTAATTGTCCCTGTATGAACACTGCCATTTTTCATTTAAAAGAAGCTAAATGCAAATAAGTGTGTTAGATGAAAGAAAAAAAATGTTGATTAGTGGATGGGCTTCTCAATCCGAAAACCCCATCCCATTTTTCCGTCTTCTTTCGGGAAACAAGAAGCGTGAAACACATTCACTTCTTGTTAAGAAACAGTAGAACTTTCTCTTAATTAATATTCTCTGGAAACATTCAGACAGAAATTAGCCTGTGAAAAAAGTAATAAATCTTCATGTAATCAACTATATTAGAAGAATCGAATTTCATCCAAGTTTGTTCTGGAAAATTTGGTTCTTTATTAGAATTAGGCTTGTTGTAATTAGAGGGTTTATTATGTGTGCAAGTTTTGGTATAAAAAAAGGAAATTGTAGAGTTATTGTTGATGTTCAGTCACAAGATATTAGAGGTGAAGGATCTGAATTTCCCAGAATTATTATTCCACTGAAAATTGCTGGAGAAACTTCAAAAACTGAAATCCATTATACTTTGATGACAATCCAGGGCGAGATAATAGTTCGGGGTGATAGTAAACATTTTACTATTGGTAAATTTAGCGAAAATGCTACTTTAAAAATTGAGTCAGCGAGAGGTGAAAGAAGCGTAATACTTTCAATACCAATTAATTTTTGGGCTTTAGAAAAGATCGAACAGATTAGAAAAGAAGATTTAAGTCTCACACTTGATTGTAATTTCAATTATCTATTATGGGATAAAAGATATAATCGCGCTGATTTTTCAACAACAGATAATCAGAGTATTAGATTTACTATTCCACAATCAAATTGGTTAAAAATATTGAAAAATACTGGTTTTACCAACATAAAAATTCTTGAGATAGTTATTCCAGAAGCTTTTAGTGATGAGAAATTTGACATAATGGTTAAACATCTTAAGGTTGCCAACGATTTTATACTTAAAGGAGATTATGAGTCAGCAGTTAAAGAATGTAGACTAGCAATAGAACCAATACCTAATCTTTTACCAACAGAGAAAATAACTAACAAGGATGGTAAGCCACCATCTTTTAAGGATAGACTAAACCAATTTTGTAAAGAGCATATTCAATCTTCAATTGGTAAAGAAAAGACAAAAATGTTGGTTAAAACAATTTGGAGTTTTTCCTCACAATTTCATCATTCAGATACTCCAAAAAAGACAAAGAAAACTGATATATCCAGAACTGATGCTGAATTTATCATTCACACCACTTCAGGAATTATTGCTTATCTTGGAAAAATCCTATCACAATGAAAAAAATTAGACGCTTAAAAAGAAAACGAGGGAGAGTATACTGGGATAATAATGAATGACAGTAAAGAAAAACAAATGAAGTGTATTGAAAATGGAAGTAGAAGAATCAAATAATGAAATAGAAGAAAACGAAAAACCAAAAGTGAAGAAGTGGCAAATAATCACTGTAATTTCAATAATATCCTTACTTCTCGCAAGTGCATTTTTTTCTGGTGGGGTTTTACTAGGACATAAACTCTATCGAATTGAGGAATATAATAACGATTGGATAATAAAAAATTCGCTCCATTACGTTGGGGTTAGTTATGTAAATGGGTCACATCATTCTACAATACACTATAATCGTTTGTGGGAGGATCAACCAGAATTACTCTACCTTCAATTTTGGGATAATGATCCAAAAGATAGGAACAACCCAGAATGTTTTGATTTATATGTTGGAAATAACACTTACGCATATCAGATAGTAAACATTTCACTAGCCTTCTCGAAATATCTAACAACTAGAAACTATCTAAAATTTGAATTTTATAGTTACGAATTCAATCCTGTTACCAGTATAGGAATAAACCCACAGTTTATCTATGGAGATAAAAATGTTAAGAATGGAACTCTTACATTGGAATCATCAAATGTTACATTCATTGAATACAGAATTATGTACTAAATATCTAACAAATTTATTCATAAAATCAATTATTAGTGATACCATTTTAGTAAAAATACTATTGTAATAGTCTTAGAAGAGAAGACACTACGATTCTGTCCGAACTGTGGCAATCTAGTAAGACTAAAACTAAAAGAGCACAAATATTATCAAAATTTCTATATGTGTCCTATCTGCGGAGATACCGTCTTATCAAAAGGAATGATACGAAATCCGTTTAGAGGAGCACAATAGGGGAAAAGGATAATTACCAAATCAAATACAATAGATTCAGTGATAATCATGTATAGTTCAGAGAAATTTTCAAAATTAAATTGGGAATATATAGAGCAAAACAGTAAACCATCTACAAGTAACGATTATATTAGAAGAGCAAAAGTTCCTGGAGGGTGGTTAGTTGAGAGTTATGTACGTGGGAGACCCCCTGATGGGTTATGATTTGGAGTAGGACTAACATTCATACCTGATCCACAACATAGGTGGAATACAGCGAGCTATAAGTAAGTTGAGAATTATTCCCACTTTCTATCATCCTTGGGGATAATTAACCGAGTAACTTGGATAACTACACCACAAACAGGACAAGCAAAGTGCAGGTAAGCAACTTCACGTTTAACAAAGATGAAAATATTAAACTGACCACACTTAGAACAGAGACGCATAGTTTTCTGTAATTCTCGGACTTCATACCGATGGAATTGTTCTTTCTCTGTTTCTCTCCAACGTGGACGGTAGGAACCATGAGCCATAGAAAATCACGAGTGATTTTATTATTAAAACAAAATAAAGTCCAAGCTCAGAGATATCAGAAAGTAATCTATACTCAGGAAATCTTTGCCAAAGAAAAAAGATTTGATGTGAAAAGAAGAACACTTTCGAGCAAATTAACACCTTAGAGCACCAAGAAAGTATAGGTAGAAAGGATGTGTTTTCATAAACTTCATAAATTCTCAAATAGATAAGCATGAGTAAAAGGATTGAGGATTTAAATGACTATTTTTGAAAAGAATAATTTCCTTAAAATCTTCATTAGTTCAACATTTAGAGATTTAAGAAATTTTAGACAAGAAATTATTAAAGATTTAGATCATTGTTTTTCTATTGCTGCTATGGAAAGCTTCATCCCTTCTGGGAAACATTCACAAGAAGTTATAGTTCAAGAATTGAAATCAAGTGATATTGTTTTATTTTTTATTTCTTCATATTATGGAACTGTAATGGATAGATGCCGCATGCAGAATGATTGTAAATCCAAATGCGGAGCTAAAAATAACAAACAAATATCATTTACTCGTTGTGAATATAGATATACAAATTCAATAAATCAAAATCACTCAACATATAAAATTAGAGATGATGGTTGGAATGAATTGGAAGATACATCGCCATCATTGGAATTCTTAGAAGAAATAGAAGGAAATGAGAATTGTGCATATATAACAACTGAAGATTATGAAAGGGTTTTACATGATCTTGTACACAATATAATAGCTTGGTATAGTTGTAATAATCTACATTTTGGTCGATTTTGCGGTAGACGAGAAGAACTAAGTGCATTATTTGAAAAAATTAAAAATAATAATGTAGTTGAAATTGTAGGAATAGGTGGTGTAGGTAAAACAACATTATGTGAAATACAATTATTATTATTCAGTTTATTAGGAAAACAAATTTACTATATAAGTCAAGAAGATTTTTATGTATCTGGAACAGGATATGATTTTTTTCCGAAAAATGTGCCTATTTATAGAACTAAAAACTTAACGCTTGACGATTTCGCTAGATGTTTGAAACTTCCAGAAAATGTTTTAAAATTGGAAAGTAATCTAAAAAAGAAATTAATCATTGAGCTTTTGGACAAAGATAAGGGATCAATATTATTTATCGATAGTATAAAGATGAATAAACATCTCAGTGAGTTTATTAGAGAATGTCAAAATTACCTAAAGAAAAGCTGTTTCTTGTTTTCTTCTAAGACTGATTGTGGAATTGCTTCGGAACGATTAAAAATCAATCCAATAAATGATTCTGAAGACCAGTTTGAATTACTTAGAATTTTTTTGGAAAAACTTGGATTACATGAGAACATTCCTAAAAACACAAAAATTAGGATTGTGAATTTAGCAGAAGGTCATCCAATTGCAACATATCTTCTTGTGAGTAATTATAATAGAATAGATTTTGAAACCATTGAGAGATTTAGGAATAGCTGTGATTTTTCTAAAGAAGATGACGTTAAAGAATATCTTTTAAGAGTAATACAAGAAGGATTGAAAAGTGATTTTTCTTTCACACTATTAAGTAATCTTGCAGTAATTGATGATATAATTGAGTATGAGATTATTTTAGATGCAGTAAAACAAACATTTCCTAATTCTTCCGACTCATTATCGATAAATGCATTTAATGAAATAATTGATGCATTTTTAATGAAAAGAGAAAATGGCAAATTACTTTGGTGCTTAAATCAAATAAATGAGATATTATACAGTGATATTGAAGAAAATCATATTATTGCTGTTAAATACTATGAAACTTTAGAATCAACAACATCACTTATTGATTTTGAATTAAAGAAATATATCCATCAGTTAAAGAGTGGAATTAATAACAATATCAAAGATAAGTTTCTAAAATATGCTTCCGAAATCTCAACAATTCCTATTTTTCAAAATAAAAAGACATTAAATCTTATGATAATATTAGGTGAAACTTTAATTGACAAAGTAGATGATAATCATTTAGCTTATATCTATGCTTATCTAGGACAGTTGCATGAAAACATAACTGGTATGGGGTTTGAAGGAAAAAGTTTCTCATGTAGAAAAGCCATTGAATTTTACAGTAGAGCATTGGAATATTTTGGTTTGAGAAAAAATTCGTATAATAATGCTAATACAAGAAACAGTATAGCAAATTCTTATAGAATGCTAGCAGAAATCGAAAATCGAGAAGAAAATTGCGAAAGAGCATTAAATATGTGCAAAGAAGCTATGATTGATTTTCCTAGTGAAATTTATCCTGAGTTATATTTTATATTTAAAATCAATCAAGGATTAACATATCAAACCTTATCCATTTCGTCTGATCGAAAAAAAAACTGTAAGAAAGCACTAAGAGCCTTTAATGAAGCACTAGAGTTTTACACAAAATCAAATTATCCATTAGATTATGCATTAATTCAAAACAATCTCGGAAATGCTTATCAAACTCTAGCTGAAATTGATAGAAGAGTCACTAATTCTAAAAATGCTATATCAGCATTCTCAGAGTCTCTGAAAATTTATACAAAAGACAAATACCCACAAGATTATGCAAATGGCAAACATAACATAGGTTCTGTTTACCATATTTTGTTTGACTTGGATGGCAATGAAAAGATTTTTGTAAATTCAATAAATGCATATAGAGAAGCTCTAAAAATAAGAACAAAGAGAAAGTATCCCTTTTTATATGCAGAAACTCAAGGTAATTTATCATCTCTTCTTATTAGTTACATAAATAAAAATGAAAGTCTGAAAACATGCAAGTTAGCTCTATACATAACACAAGAAGCTATATCAATTAATACAAAAGATATAAATCAATATAGCTATGCCCAACAAAATTTGAAACTTGGGTTTATTTTTATGGTATTATCGAGATATGAGAATACAGAGGAGAATTTAGAGAAATCTCGATTAGCATTAGAAGAAGCTTTAACCATCTTCACGGTGGAAAATTATCCCTACCACTATGGAAATGTAATGATATCCTATGGAAATTATTATCGCGAAATGGCAAAATTTGAGAAAAACAAGACTAGGTTTTATGATGCCATAGAAGCATTCGAAATTGCTAAGGAGATTTTTAATGAAGAAGGATATCCGATTCAATTTGGAAAAATAAATATTAATATGGGCAATGTCTTCATAACATTAGCAAAACACGAAAAAAAAGCTGTTAATTGCAAGAAAGCAATAGATTGTATAGCATCAGCGATAGAAGCATTCGGTGATAGATATCCTGATTTACGGAAGTTGGCAATGGATGATTTTAATCAATTCAAAGTATTTTGTTCAGATTTGAGAAATTCCTTCGAAAATATATAAGCTATGAAAGCTATATATTAGCATTGGATTTTTCTCACTTCAATAATTTGCCATTTTATTCACTTCTTATGCTCTTCTTTAATGACATTTTAATTATTTTCTCAATTTTTGTGATTTTCTCTTAGAATTTTTTCTCCTACTAAACAGAAAACTCCAAATCAAAAATAGTACAAGTGGAAATGAAAAAAATTCTGACACACCTAAAATTTTAGTTTCATTTGTTGGATCTAAACTTGTTGGTGGTATTGTAACACTTGGAATATGTAATGAATCAAATCTACTTAGATTAATTGTTACCAAACTATAATCTTCATCTGCCCAAACAGTGATTCTATAGCTGAAATTTAATGGATCAATATCAATTTCTCTTGCAAAGCTTACGCTTGTAACATTAACTTCATTGTATTGATTTCCTTGATAATCAATGACATCCCAACTAATATTATTAGGTGTAATTTCCTCTTGAGAACTATCTATTACTACACTATTTAAAACCAAACGTGTATTATAGCATCTTTCAGAGCAAACTAATTCTCTCCATCCAGTTGTTATTATACCAACTCCTGAAAAAGTTCCTGAATTGGGAATTAATAAAGTTGAGATTATTAATAATACTGGTAAAATTTTTTGAATCATTCTATTTCCTCAATTCAATATTGTTTTTCTTAAATATAAATACACAAATTTGGATTTAATTCTTGGTATTATATATAATATACAAGTCTAGTTTAAGTATGTTCAAATACAACATTTGATTGAATTGAAAAGTATCTTGTCAATTATTGGTAAATTAAATATAAACAAATACTGCTAAGTAAGTAAAAAATGAAAAAGCTTTTATTATTTTTCTCTTAAATTTTCTTTGGCAATAATACTTTCAAAATAGATTATTTTATTGCAATAATAAGGAAATGAAATATCTCTTTAGTGAGGAGAATTAATTTGAAAAAACCTACAAAAATAATAATTTTAGCAAGTCTAATGGTAATATTCTCAACTAGTTTTATTTTTATAAAACCAGCATCAGGTTGGATTGAACAATATGGTTGGGAAGACACGAGTACGCTTTTTGGTACTCAGATTTCAAAAGTAAAAATCCAAGCTCATGCTGTTTACAATGACAATGATCAAGGTGGGGTTGCTGCGTTTGGCGTATGGATAAATGGCGAATACGATACTTCATACTATACAAGAATAGTCACTTACATCTATGTTTTAGCAGAATATGAAGTAGAAGAAATAAACTGGAAAACAGGGTAGTATAGTCATTATACTTACTGGGGTGCTGCTCCTTCAGACCTTATGAGTTGGGGTGGAGATTTTTCCTATAATTCAGGAGTACCCGGTCAATGGACTTGGACTGCTGGTGCAACAGGATATGGTATGTCATTAGGAATTTCCTATCAAGCAAATCCAAAAGCATCATATGGCTCTGCAAATAGTGTATTCGAAGGTTACAGATATCTTGGATGGTTTAAGAGTCAATATAACTGGTTTGGCGGTCATGAATTCTCGGCTCTTCTTAAACTACACTTAATAAATGATGCAGCTATAGATTGGGCAAATGGTATTTGGGAAGAAGTTGGATTAACAGAGCGAATTACAAAAATAAATAAAATTCGAGTTGCGCTTAATTTTGGATTCTATGTCTATTCATTTCCGAAGTGGTTTCTATTTGGTGCTCATGAACATATAATGGGTGATGGTGCACCTTCAACAGATTTAAATTACATACCACTTTTAGTTGGAAGTGCTCCATGAAAAAGGATTAAACCTTTTTCTATTTTTTTCATTGATATTTACAATTATTTTATTTTTTCTTCAACAGCAGGATTATAATCCTTTTTCTTAAAAAAAATCATTTAGACGAGTAATGAAAAAAGATAATTCTCCTAAATTTATAATGATTTTTGTTTTTTTTCAAAAAAAAATCTTGTAACATGCAGTTATAGAATAAATCTTCGCTTCGTGGTACTTTTAAAGATAGATTCAAACTATATCCTTGGAAAGACAGCTACTCTCATTTTCTCCAACCGCTGATCCGAACCCCAGCTGTCGCCCCCGAGAGAAACACTCTCCTATCTAATTCCTTCAACGACAGGGACATTCTGGTCGTCCCCGTCAAGATGATTTAAAGATAACTCTTCATTTTTTCTGTTAACATTGATCTTTCTTCTTTTCCTACATCCATAATTTTTGCTACAAAATTTGATATGAATTCTGGATCTTCTTTAAACATTGCGAGTATTAATTTTTTTAATAATTTTTCATCTTTTGGTAATAAATTTTCCAGTATACTATCAATACCAAATACTAAAATTAATTCGATATAGTCTTTATCATTTTCTAATGATTCACCCAGAGTAGAATCAATAACTATCTTTAGTGTTTTTATTCTCTTCTCTAACTCTTCAGAAATTTCAAGTTTCAAGATAATCACCACTTCTCTATTGAGAGAATTTATTTGTGAAGAAATAAAGTTTTAGGTTCGATTATTAGTAAAGAAGATACAGAAATGCCAACTATTGAACGTAAACAGAACCCACTTGACCATTTTTTCGAACAATAGATAAGAAAGAAATTGTAATATATTAGCTAACATTATTGTTAGAGGATGCAGAAAATGGAAATAAAAGAAATAAGAATATCCGAAATCACTATTTCAGAACATAATACAAGAAAGGATTTAAGTGCGGGAATAGAAGATGCAGGTATTGAGGATTTAGCTCAAAGTATAAAAGAAAATGGTTTACTTAATCCTCTAATTGCTATGGATAACAAAGATGGAACGTATAGTTTGATTGCTGGACAAAGAAGATTCCTTGCCTGTCAAAAGCTGGGTTTACAGACAGTTCCTGTTATTATTCGGGAAATAAATGAATCAACTGAAGCAACAATATTGTCATTAATTGAAAATGTTCATAGAGCAGATATGAGTCCAATGGATAAAGCAAGAGCTTATGAACAAATTTACCTTCGATATAACGATTACAAAAAAGTGTCAAAGGAAACTGGCGTTTCTGTGCCAACTATTAAGAGATATCTAAAATTGTTAGAACTTGCTCCATCAATACAAGACCAACTCACAACCTCTGATGGACCAACAGGTATTGCTGCATTATCCAAATTGGCTACTACTTTTTCTTCACCAGAAGAGCAGGTTGAAGCTCTTAAAGAAATTAGTGGTTTCAAGCAACAAATCCAGTTAGAGATATTAAGACGAAGTGAAGGTGATCTTGATAAAATTAAGGATTTAAAGGAACAAGCAATGGGTGGAGCTTTTGCTATAACAGTTTGCAGAGGACTTGAATCTTGTACTTTCATACCTGAAGAATTAGTTGATGTTTTCATTGAAGCTATTAAAAACATCAAAAAGGGGAAAAAGTAGAACTATAATACTTGTTTTTATCCCATTTTATAGCAACCTAATTCTACTCATGTGATATTTTTAGAGGAAAAATAATCTCGCGATATTACCAAGATTAATAAGAAATTATAATGAATGAAATTATTATCCGATAAGATGTTCCAATTCTAACTGACAATTAGTTATTATAAATAGCATAGAATAAAACTTATGTCGAAATTTGAATAATTACATTTTCTTGTAATAATTGTTGAACAACAAATAGAAAATACTAAAATAATGAAAGTGATTTAATGAAAACTAAATTCCAAAAACATTTTGGACCTATTGTAATAAGCTCTTCTGGAGATTTGTGGCAAATTGTTTGTATAATGGAAACAATTATACACGACTAATTTGTGAAAATATAATATGTAAGTCAGATGTACAATTCACAGTAGAAAACAAGATAGCAGTTACTTTGTATGGACATCAATTAGTATCAATTTTTGAAATAGAAAATGATTTTGAATATTTACCATTAATCCATGATAAATCAAGTCCTAAGGAAAGCAAACTGGTCAAGTGTAATAATGTAATAATCAGTAGAGTGATAGATGGATTAAATCTCTTGTTTGATGGATATCTTTATGTTGATGAGAAAAAACTGAGCGAAAATGATATTAATTTCTTGAAAGATATCCAGACAAAAATAGAAAATGCTGCACCAGGTAATACTGCAATTTTAAGACAAACTGAATTAGATCAAATGGCAAAATTATATGATAAACTCAAAAAGTAATCCTTTATTCATTTGCTATATTTTTGCACAATCTAGAGAAATTTTCTAAAGTATTTACTCAAGATAGATGAGACTCTAAAATCAACAAGCTAATTAGGTCAAAAATACAATTCTTTTCGATTAACGAAATGCTTATTTCACTTATAGCTATTATATTTTACTTCAGAAAAGAAATTGAATAAAAAATGAAATGGGAACTATTATAGAAGCATTATAGATTTGTAAAATACAACAAAAGAAATCACAGCTGAGGAGCAGTGTAGATTAAATAAAGAAGAAAAGGTGATTGTGATGATTTTGCAATTCTTTCATCAACAATATTTGAAAATAACGGTTACGATACAATTTTTGCATTAATTCAAGATGATAGCTATCCATATATCGATGGTGGAATTCATCATGTGCTATGGTTCTAGCTTTATTCTGAGTGATTTGTCGAAAAAATGACGAAAGTTCACTCAATATCTACTCGATGAAATCAATTAAAGTTTTAACTCTACTCTTACCATCAAAATGAAAGAGATAGCTACTTGGGAAAGTAGATTGTCTAATTATAAGCTAAAATTAAGAACACTTGATGTATGGATCTTTTTTATTTCAGTTTTCTTTGTTTTATATGAATAGTTGTCATAGGAATACTAGCAATCGATAAAGAAACAAAAAAGAAAAAAACAGTACAAATAGAAAATGGAATAATAAAATTTGATGATGGAAACAAAAAAAATAACTTACATCAAATCCCGGGGGCCAGACCAATTACTCATTCTTGTATTTTCCAATTATTATTTTTTAATGAAAATTGATTCTAATAATATTGAAGTAGTAACTCAGCTTTGCTAGAGTTCTCGGCTATAGACTTAGTCGCTTCGATGAAAATGATGACTTGGTATCAGCGAGCTTACATACAACTCAGGCAGTAACTGAGAGATCCGGAGTTCAAATCTCCGGGGCTGGACCAATTTTCTTATTCTCGAAACTTTTCAATCATTCAATTAGAGATTTCCCTCTTAGACAAGAATTCTTTAATGCAATGTTTATTCTATTGACTTGTAATACAATGAGTTTCTCTGATACAAAGATACAACAAATCATACGTGAAAAACTCTCATTAAAAGTGAGTAGTATAACTGAGAATACTATAGGTTGGGATCAAGATGTATGGATTATTGATACAAATGATCAAAAAATTGTTTTAAAACACCCTAGGATTAATAACAAAGTTCGAAATAGTCGAGAAGTTATAGCAAGTAAACTACTTGCCCAAAAGGGTGTTATAGTTCCCCAAATATTATATTCTGATGACCAAATCCTAATTGAAACCTTCTTGGAAGGAATTCTTGTTGAGCAAGTTGATTTCACTAAAATTTCTCGAAACGATTTATATTTTAATGCTGGCAAAGTCCTCAAAAAAATCCACAGTATCACTACCACTAATTTCGGTATGGTTACTGATGACTCACTTGTTGGAGAATTCTCTACTCAAGTGGAGTATACTCAAGTTGGTTTCTCTAAAGCATTGATCAATCTTGAAAAAACGCCATTTTATACTCATGATGATATTAGACAAATAAGGCAATATTTCGAATCAAATAAATCCGTTTTAGAGAACAGTCCCTCAGTTTTACTTCATGCGGATTACTGTGATACAAATCTTATTTACACTCCAGATGGAGAAATTGCAGTGATTGATTTTGGTGATCTTTCTGTCGGTAATCCAATGTATGATGTATCCATGGTGTATCTTGACTGTGTTGATGATGGATCTTACCAAGCTTGTATTGATGGGTATGGTGAAACTAATCTCAAGCAAGTGGAATTATTTGGTCTTTGTCGGTTCACCTATTTAATTTCTGCCTGGTGGAATAAAGGTGATCCCCAAAAACGAGTGGAACGTTTATGTCGTCTTTTTGAATCTATTTGGAGATGATTCTAGTTCTCAATTGTGAAATGGTTTCGCAATCCGCTTACTTTTTTCATCAACCGAGATGAGGGGAGTTCGAATCTCGGGGTTAGACCAATTCTTTAACGAATAAAAAATAATTAGTTATAGTCTTAAAACTAATCTAAACCAATTTTTTACTCATTTTAAACCTTCAGAACCCAACAACAACTATTCTCAGAGATACCTTTTGTATATTCGTGTCCTATACTTATTTGTGATTTAAAAAATGAAAAAATCAATACTTATACCACTCTTAACAGTAGGTCTTCTTGCAGTGGTTGCAGGATCTACTCTGGGCTTAATATATGCTTTCTCTCCTAGTGACGATAGTGAACTAGAAGTTGTAAGTGTAACAACTCAACCTGGTACAGACCAAGTTACTGTCATTTTAGAATGTGAAGAAAATCAAACTGGTAACCTAACCAGAAATAGATTCAGAAGAAACTTCGCTTATATGCACCAAATCCAAGTTAACAATTCCGACACAAATGAGCTTATGCTTCAAGAAAGAATACAAAACCAATGGCAGCACCGAGTCCAAGCAGGTAAAACCCTAATGTATCAATTCAATATCGAAGGGCTTGAAAATGGACAAATGTTACAATTGAGAATTGAATACAACAACGGCAAAATACTAACTTATAATTTTCAAGTAAATGGTTAGCCAAAAACATGAAAAGGGGAAGCTATGTATTTCCCTTCTTTTTTCTTTTAATAGGTTAGTGAAATTATATCTTGAACGATTTTTTTCATCATGTCAAAAACGTGTTTTTTATCTGTAACCGAGATGAAGGGAGTTCCAATCTCTAGAGTCTGATCATTAACACTATTTTATTTTTGATTGCCTCCCAATTCGAGCAAGTGTTGGAATTGCCAATTGCGCTCCTTGGAGGTGTTTGCTTTGGCATCAAAAGTTTCTGCAGCATAAGCAACAGCTTTAGCAGCATAAGTAGCTGCGTGAACAGCATGACTAACAACATGGACGGTTGCTGCTGCGTGTCCTGCAGCACGGGCACTTGCGCAAGCTGCTGCATGATTGATATCGCGAGCTGCTGCGTGGCTGGCAAATGCAGCACTACGCGCTTCGCTTATTGTTATTTCACCCTGCACCCAAGCACGTCCTGCTTCGATTGCTTTTCGGGGTCTGTTGTCTTTCGGGTGATTCTCTTCGAAATATGGGAGTACATGCTCAGCACAATCAGTAGCCCAGAGCACTAATATTCTGTGATCCTGTTTGTTCACAAGCTCTGCAATCGATTTACTTATTTTTGTATCTACAATTTTTTTTTCAACCAATTCTATACCTTCTCGAAGTTAATTAAGATAAAAATGCATCATTCTTACTTCACACTTTTCTACTTGATCCACCCTTGATTTTTGTTCCAATTACTAAATTTCAATATCTTGTTATTCTTTAGTGATGTTACTATTTAATTTGCTCCTTCTCTGCTTAACTAGCTCTTTACTTAAGAAAGAAAAGAATTCCCTTTATATTTAATTTAAAGCAATAGAATTTTGTTGATAATGAAACAAACTAGATTGATTAAGAAAACCGCTCGAGATAGTTCTTCACATAGGTTTATTACTTTAATTCTAGTCTTGTTTGTTATTTTTCTTGTCCTTCAAAATTCTATAACAAATGTTCATGCAGAAGATGATGATGACGAAGATGAAGATTTTGAAGATGTATCAAAAGATCTTGGGTGGGCTGCTTTAGGATTATTAGCTGTGAATTCCATCTACGTGCTTTTTTCTAAAGTTTTCAGAATAACAAGAAAATTCTCTGATGAAGGCGACTTTGCTGCTGTAAAATCTAAAACTCGTACTGCTTACCTCAAGGTTCGTAAACCTTTACAAATTATTCACGGTATTTCTGGATTGGGTGCATTGGTTGTTTTGCTAATTCATGGTATAATACTTACTGATGGAGATTCAGAAGCCGTTGGACTTGGTTGGGCCAGTGCAGCAATATTTATTTTCTATATTTTGACAGGAATAATATTGATGTTGAAGCTCAAGCCTTTCTGGACTTTAAAGAAAGTTAGAAAGACTCTTCTCTTTCTTCACCGCAGTCTTATCCTTTTAGTTTTGATATTTATCTTACACATTGTTCATATAGTAATTAGTGATTAGAAGTGAATTAGTAATCTTTATCTCGAGATAAATTATTTAAGAGTAGATTCCCCTTCTTCAATATTGAGGAATACAAATCACTCATTTGTTGGATGTTGAAATTATGACCTATAACATTGGCATTCGTCGAGAAACAAAACATGGTGAACGAAGAACTCCACTTGTACCAAGTGCAGTTACTTTATTGAAAGAAAAATACGATATTCAGACAATTTTGCAACCACATGCTACTAGAGCTTTTTCTGATGAAGAGTACGAAAAAGCAGGTGGAATACTCAAAGAAGATCTCTCTGAATGCCCTGTTATTTTTGGCATTAAAGAAATGGAAACTGATATTTTCACCAAAGGCGGCGCTTACATGTGTTTCCATCATGTAATCAAAGGGCAAAAGGATAACATGCCTATGTTAAAGTATCTTATGGATACTGGTTGTACAATATTTGATTATGAGAAAGTGATTGATGATAAAAATCGACGTTTAATCTTCTTTGGTCGTCATGCTGGTTATGCTGGTATGATTGATACCTTACATGGATTTGGTTTGCGCTTACAAGCAGAAGGTTTTGATACTCCTTTTCTCAAAATCAAACAAGCTGGTAATTATTTTGATTTGAATGAAGCAAAAGAGGAAATTGCTAAAGTCAAAGTATTAATTGAAAATGATGGTTTACCTGAAGAATTATGTCCGGTTGTTTTTGGTTTCCTCGGATATGGCAATGTTTCTCAAGGTGCACAATCTATACTTGAGATTCTTCCTGTCAAGGAAATTGCTCCTGAAGATTTAGCCAAAGTGGTTGAAAACCCCGATTTAGATGAATGTAAGAAAGTTATCTATAAAGTAGTCTTCAAAGAAGAGCATATGGTTAAACCAATTGGTGACCACAAATTCGAATTACAAGATTATTATAAGCATCCTGAGAAATATGAAGGCGTTTTTTCAGAGAATTATTTACGATATCTTACTGTAATCGTTAATGGAGCTTATTGGTCTGCTAAATATCCCAAGTCTGTTACTAAACAAGAATTGAAAGAGTTATTTAGTGGTGATTCTCCTCCTCGCTTACGGTTTGTCGGTGATATCAGTTGTGATATAGAAGGTGGTTTCGAGGGTACACTACGTATTTCCTACATAGACCGACCATTCTATGTTTTTGATCCATTCAAGAACACGGCAACAGATGGTATAAAAGGAAAAGGACCAGCTATTTTAGCCATTGACCATTTGCCTACAGAAATACCTCGAGATGCTTCTGAATATTTCAGTGAGAGATTAATGACTTTTGTTCCGGAAATAGCAAAAGCAGATTTCACCGGTTCTTTTGCTGATGTGAAATTGTCTGACGATGTTAAAAGATCGGTTATTCTTTGGCAAGGTAAATTCACTGAACCATTCGAGTATATTGCTGACTTTCAAAAATAGGAAGGGATGATTTCTCATCTCTTTTTTCTTACTTTCTATTCTAATCCTGCTAATTTCTTTATTGCTTTCCAGTCTGTTTGTTCTTTCTTAGTTGCTGGATTCAAAATAAAATAATCTAATTCACTACTTCCTCTGTAGTTCCCATCTAAAACAACTGCATTTTCTCCAAATGCTCTCCACGTTTTTCTAATTTCCTCTGCTGTTTTTGCTTTTTTTCTATTCTCTTCTAATGACTCTCTTACCCACCTTCGAGCAAATTCAACAGCTAGATCCTTTGTTGGGAATCCCTCTATGAGATAATCTTCTTCAGGATCCATATGAAAATTGTCGATTATTAGTACTGTAAAACTTTCCTTCTTACTCATAAGATTAGTTTCTTCAGTAATATTCATTAAAGTTTTGAGAAAGGATTCTTTTATTGAATATTATTTCTTTCTAAATTTCTTCCAAGAATTTTATTAACCTTGAATGTCTATATGGATAAATAACAAATATTTATTTAGGAATCAATTTATTTAACTTAAAGCTTAGACGAATTAAACTGAAAGGAACTGATTGATTATGAAAAAAGTAGTAGTTTTTGGTGCCGGTTTAGTATCAAAACCAGGTATAAGATATTTACTTGATAACGAATTTCAGGTGACAGTTGCTTCTCGAACAGTTAGCAAAGCTGAAGCAATTGTTGACAAGCATCCAAATGGTAAAGCTTTAGCCTTTGATATTACTAAAGATTCGCTGGAAGATTCAGGCTTAATCCAAGGTCATGATTTAGCTGTAAGCTTGTTACCTTATGCTTTTCATCCTGAAGTTGCGAAAGCATGTATTAAACATGGAAAACTCATGGCAACCACTTCCTATGTAAGTGACGCTATGAAAGCTTTAGATGAAGATGCCAAGAAAGCTGGAATCCTTATCATGAATGAGTGTGGTGTTGACCCAGGTACAGATCATATGAGTGCTATGAAGATCATTCATAGTGTTCAGAAGAAGGGTGGAAAAGTAACCAGTTTTAAATCAATAACTGGTGGTCTTCCTGCTCCTGA
>JAUWKS010000058.1 GCA_030614005.1 Candidatus Heimdallarchaeota archaeon
AAGAAAAGCAAATGAATTGCTTTAGTCAGAGCCTATTTTTTGTATTTCCAAATGGTTCCTTTTGGAGAGTCTTCCAATAGAATATTTAATTCCGAAAGGCCATCTCTGATTTTATCACTCATTGCATAATCTTTATTCTTTCGAGCTTCATCTCTAAGATCAATAATTAATTGAAGAAGTTGATCCATTGTTTTATTTCCTTCTGATGAATCTTGAGCACCTTCGAATAAGCCATATGTAGACAAAAGCTCTTTGTAAATTGTGAATGCTTCAAGAAGAGTTCCGCTATTGATTTCTCCTTTGAGGTATTTGTTCAGAGCTTTTGAGAGTTCATGGATAGTTTTCAGTCCTTTTGGAGTATCGAAATTGACATCCATAAACGATTCGAAATCTTTTCTCGTTTTATATGCTTCTTTTAGGAGCTCTTCTTCATTTTTACCCATTGGTGATTTTTGGCTTGGATCTCTCAATGCTGCTAAGACATTAGCATAACTGTTTCTTAACCGTTCAACACTATTTACCGCACTAGTTAATTTTTCTTCAGTGAACACTAAAATTGCATCATATCGTGTTGATAGAAAGAAGTATCTTATTGCATCGGGATCAAACTTATCCTTTAATTCGTGTAAGCTAGTAACATTTCCTAAAGATTTTGACATCTTTTCTTTAGCAAAATTTAGAAATTCACCATGTAACCAATACTTAGCAAATTGTTTACCTGTAGCTGCTTCTGATTGAGCGATTTCATTTGTGTGATGAGGGAAGCGTAAATCAACTGCTCCGGTATGGATATCGAAGGTTTCTCCTAAATATTTCATGGACATTGCAGAACATTCAATATGCCAACCAGGTCGACCCTTTCCCCACGGACTATCATAAAAGATATTTCGTTCAATCTCTTCTGGAGTGCTTTTCTTCCAGAGGGCAAAATCTTGAAGGTTATCTTTATCAAAAGTATCATCTTTTACTCGTTCGCCAGCCTTTTGTTTTTCAAGATTGATTTTCACTAACTTTCCATAGTCTTTGTATTTCTTAATATTGAAGTAAACGCCATCCTCAGCATCATACGCATATCCTTTCTTTACTAACACTTTGATTAAATCAACCATTTCGTTTATATGATCAGTTGCTCGAGGATACATATGTGCTCTTTTGATGTTCAACCAATCTATTCCATCAAAAAACTCTTGAGTGTATTTTTCGGTGAATTCCTTTAGAGTCACACCTTCTTTCATTGATTCGCGTATAGTTTTATCATCAATGTCAGTTATATTTAGCAAGTGGAAAACTTCGTATCCTTTGAATTCGAAATATCTTCGAATCATATCACCCATGAAGAATGTTCGATAATTACCAATGTGTGGAGTACCATAAACAGTTGGTCCACAAGTATATATTTTGACTTTCCCTTCTTCCAGGGGAATGAACTCCTCTAAATCCATTTTCAAACTATTACGCACTTTCAAAGTCATTGTTTACCACCAGTATATCATTTTGTATTATTACTATTTTTTAATTCTTTATTTTAGTTCTAATTGAATAGCACTTTATGCTTTAAGTTGTTGATTCATTGTTATTTTAAAAGCATTCTTGCAAATATTGCCACTATTTTTTCTATGTTTGAAATTTAAGCAAGAGCTTCTCTGCAATAATAAAATAAATAATGCCTAATCCAGTAAAAACAATTGCTAGAATTATAAATAGCACCCAAAATGGAATTGTTTGAAATATTAAAACTAGTATGATTACAATGCCACCTACTAAGAATAAATTGATATTTAATGGAAGAGCAATTTGTAACCCCCTAATTGGGTTGGAAGTAATATCTGTTGTTTCAAAAAATGGTGCAACAGACAGGGATAATATACCTGTCATTAAACCATTAAATGCACCACAAATGATTGTTAATATCAGCAATACAGCATCCAATTTATTGTTATGAAAAATCAGTAACAAAATAGCTATACATACAATTTCAATTACATAAGAGAAGAGAAGTTGTATTATTTTTCCAATTAACATCTTTCGAATTCCATTTGGTGCAGATTGTGAAACCAGAAAAGTATTCTTTCCCCCAAATAACATTTGTAATCCTTCTGTGGAAGATACTGTAAGCAAAATAAATCCAACAACAATCGCTCCTAAAAATATGTAGTTAGACCAATCATATTGTTGGAATATGAACCCTAAAATTGTTACACTAATAAGACCAATGACAAAAGAAATATCTACAAATCGGTTGAGCGAATTTTTCCTACTGCTCAACAAGTAGAAAGTTTTGATTGAATATTTGTGAGGTAAGGGTAATTTATCAATAATCTTTACAGCAAAGGGTGTTTTTGAATTAGAAGAAACTTGACCTGTAAGTGCTTCGAAGTTTTCCAGATTTAGTGAGTAATTAGTTCTAAAATAGGCTAACACTAGAAATATTGACCCGAATAGGATAGATAATAATCCAAATATCGAAGGGATTAAATCAATTGATTGAGAGAGAAATATCTCTCTAGATAGTTTCGCAAACCACCCAGTAGGTACATAAGTGAAACCTATTTCAAATTGTTCCGGAGTTAAAAAGAACGCTAAAATAATTGGTATGAAGAATTGAAAGACAACAAGCAAACTCAATAGCATCATACGAATATCTCTGGTACCTCTCTGACCTTTTTTTTGTTTATCAACGTTAAAGACTGCTTTTGGACCAAGTGTTAATCCCAACCAACTTAGTGAGAAAAATAATACGCTAAGAGCAATAAAATGGAAAAATAAATAAAACCAATTTATACTCATACCAGCTAATCTTGCTGCTTCAACTTGAGCAATCATAATGAATGGGACAAAAATAAGGTAATTAATTTGCATACTCAAATACTTGCCAAATAAATACGATCGAGTGCTTATAGGTGACCCAGATATTAATTCTAATTCTTCCATTGTAGTATTTTGTGCAAAGTAGCTAATACTTGAATTAAAGGCTGTGAAAATAATGAATGCTGCTATTATCGTCTCAGCCATAAACGCTCCTTCATTTATTATTGTAGAAAAAATATCAGTAAATTCAGTGCTTAACTCACTAGTAATAACTAAAATAAACTGAATAATAAATAGGATAATCATAGTAAAAGGAAGAACAAATCTAAATTTACCCAAAAATCGAAACCGTGAGGTACGAACGCGTAAATCCGCAAGAAATACATACCACCATTGTGGGTGAACTTTTTCTTGTAAGCGAATTGTTTGTTCCATGTTTAATTCTCCGGTGAAATCAGTGATGACTTTCATCTGTTTTCAATTCTGTTTGCTCAGAAGCTTTGTGGGTGTTATCCTCAGCAATAGACTCAACAACTGTACCTTCGCTTGTAATTATAGGACTTTTATAACCAGGAATAACGGCTAAGTAGGCATCTTCTAACGAAGAAGTATTTGTATCTTGCATAATGCTTTTCGGAGTTCCATCTGCGATAATTACCCCTTGATGAATAATTGCAACCCGATCACAAACATCTTCTACCAAAGACAATCGATGTGATGAAATAATGATCGTTTTTTCTTTTTCTCGAGATAGATATTTAATGAAATCTTTTACCATTTTAGCTGCAGAAGGATCCAAGCTAGCCAATGGTTCATCCATAAGAAGGATATCCGGATCGTGAATAAGAGAACAAATAATAGATAATTTTTGTTTCATTCCTCGAGAGAGTTTCTCGATAAGCTCATCTTTCTTCTCAAAGATTCCAAACATTCGGAATAATTCTATAGATCTATTTCTAGAATTTTCTGCTGAAACGCCAAATAATCCTCCAATGAATTCCGAAAGTTCTATTGGAGTTAATCTTCCAATAAGGCTGCCTTCTTCTGGCAAATAACCTGTATGTACTTTTGCCCAATTAAGATTATCACTTATTCTTTTCCCCAGGATAAAAGCTTCTCCGGATGTTGGATTAATCATTCCTTTAAGAATTCTAATCGAAGTGGTTTTTCCAGCGCCATTTGGACCTAATAAGCCAAATATCTCTCCAGGTTTTACTTCAAATGAAACCCCTGCAAGTGCGATGGTTGTACCATACACTTTTGATACGTTAGAAATTCGTATTGCATTCTTGGTTTCTTCAACAGGAGTTGATTGTGTTTCATCTGACATCTACAGAATTCTCCCAGAGTAGTAATAATCAATATCTCGATTGATGTTCATGGAAATAAAATAATTTGCATAGTAATAAGAATAGACTAGCAATATAATTATGACATCGTTTGTATACAAACGTTTACAAAGCAAGCTTTGTTGGCTGTGCCACACAACCTCTATCCCCTATCCTTAAGAGGGATTCGGGGAATGCTTTTTGTGCAATGTTTCTTGCAGCATTGATATCAGCGTTCAGGACGACATGACATTTCTTACAGATAAACAGACCACGATACTTTCGGTTTTTACGGGAACGGTGCGAACAGCAAGAACAAGTTTGAGAGGTGTACTCTTCAGTGACGAGAATAACTTCGATTCCTTGTTCCTCTGCCTTGTACTGGAGCATCTGTAAGAGCTTATGGAACGGCACGGAGGCAAACTTCTGGTTGCTCCTCCTGCCCATACGTATATTTTGCTTCCAGTTCTTATTGCGACCGATAACTAGTGAGGAAATGTTATTATCAACACAATGTTGAATAATCACTCTTGATGCTTTATGTAAGAGGTCATGGAGATGATTATACCGCCAACGCATCAATTGTTGTTTCCTCTTGCTGGTCGTAAGCCCTTGCTTATTTAGCTGCTTCTGTAGTTTCGCTTTTTGCTTATTGTAGAATTGGTTTATTGACTTAACAACTCCGCCCTTGATGATCAAACCATCTGACGTGGCTACGAGGTTGTTAACACCAAAATCCAGTCCAAGAACCTTTTGTTTTTCTTTTATGTTTATTGCTGTTACTTCTTCTTCATAAACTAACTCCAAAATGAATTTATCATATTGCGGTTTTAAGCGAACGATAGCGTGATTTGTATCGGTGACAGGTAACTTTTCGATAGGTACTGCAGGGAAACCTTCTTTCATAAGTCGCTCTACTACCCTCACGTTCCCGTCTCTAATTCTTACTTGTTGCCCTGACCAGACGACGATATATTTACCATTTTTTGGGAGGTATCCTGGTATCCTCGGTTCCCCTAGATATTTTTCTGGATTTATTTGCCAATCCTTTTTTGCTTCTTTGTACCCTTCCCAAGTTGCATCTACCATCCTAAGAAGTTGTTGTGGTGTGTGGCTTCCAGCTCGTTCTTGGATTTTCAGGTATTCCTCTTTTTCTCTCAAAATGTTCCATATTGTATAATACCGCAGTATCTTGCCTGTCTCGAAGAACTCTTGGCGAACTAGGTAAGTGGCTGAATTGTATAGGTTCTTTGCTAGAAATGTCAGCTCCTCAAATAGCTTTGTAGTTGGCAGCTGTACTCTGACGACTCTTTTCACCATTTTTCTTCAATAATATATTTATACAGCTCATTATATATTAATTCTCTAAGGAGAATGCCGAAAGTATTCGAAAGATGTCTAAGTGAATAGTTAACTAAATAACTAAACGTACAGCTTTTCAAAGAGGTATTTAATAAGTGTAAAACAAACTCATACCTAGGAGGGCATTACTATAGCTGCTCATCTCCATTGGTCAACGGATCCACTATTACTTGATAGAGAACCAACGAAATATAATGACTGGGAAACAGCGAACTTAATGATCGTAAGAGAAGGAATCAACGCAGTCATTAATGATAATCTCACATTCAAGAATCTCTATGGGATTATGGTCAGAAAGGTCGATTTTGTTCGGAAGAAACGTTCTGATCGTATCATCGCACGGTTTCCCTTTCTCATTTTGAATAACGAGCTTCGAACTAAAATTCAAGAACGAACCCTTCTTATTGCTGAAGTGGCTCAAAATTACTTTTATCGCTCAATAAACAAGTCGATCACAGCTTGGCGGGATATTATTTGTAAGTACCTTGAACGGGGGTCGTTGCCTTATCCACTTTTTCGTTGTGCGCAGGAAATTATTCCTGATTTATCCTTGCTTGTAAATGGTTCTGGTAGCATTCCTTTTATGAGTGCTCGAGGAGAAGCCTTCACTTTTCCAACGAAAGTTTCCAACCAACTAGCCTATATTTGTGGTGTTTGTAACGGTGATGGCAATCTACGTGATTATTGGATCATTATTGCTGATGAAACAAAAGCACATATAGAATTTGTAAAGAAATTACTTAATAACTTGTTTTCCAAAGAAGGAAAAATCATGAAAACCGGAGGGGCATGGATAGTAAAACTAAACCTTCTCTGGGCAACTCGTCTTTTTAACTTTCTAACTAACCAAGCTATTAATGAACCAAAGTATGATTCATTGGGTGAACCTGTTATTTTTCAAAGAATAGAGGAACCTTTCCGAAGTCTCTATTGGAGAGGAGTCTTTGATGCAGATGGATCATTTAAGAATCAAATAGCATTTAGCTCAATGAGTGGAAAATATTGTATAGACTTTCAAAATTTTTTGACTGAAAAAACAATACATTCTAAAATTTTTCAAATGAAAAATGGTGGTTATATGTTAACAATTCCTGCTAAAGAAAAGGTTGCTTTTGCTACAATAGTTGGGGTTTCAAATTGTAAAAAAAGAAAGGATTTCATTAATTTTCTAAATACATCCTATAGTTATAAGGTATTTAAAGGTTTTAACCAAAAAGCGATTACAAAAAATAATTACTTGAACTTCACATTATTGCCAAATATGCAGGTTTTAGGATTGGAGACTTTTTTCCAAAAAAATGAAATTCATAAAACAAAAGTCATTACAAATAAAGAACTAAATAGATACAAAAGAGGATTTGGTATTACAATAAAAAAACTCAAGCAACACTTACAACTTGATTGTGTTGAAGAATTTATGATGTTTCTTTACAAATTTAGAGAGAAAATAAAATTTAGATCATCAAACTCAGTAATAATAAAACTAAAATTAAAACCTACTGAGACGTTAGAAGAAATTATGTTTGCACTAACACCTACTATTAGAGGAGCAACTTTCAGAGAAGAATCAAATATTCCGTTAAAGACAATTAGTAATTTTTTTGACTTGAAAATAAATGATAATAAAATCCTTCACAGATTACTCCCACAGTATTTAGTTACATTTGGTGTATATCAAGAAATTTCAACAAATAATTTTAACAAAGAAACATTATTCGAAAAATGGGAAAAAGATTTGTTTTTAGAAGAAAAATAGAAATAGGTTAACAATCTCAATAAACTTATCAGAGGGAGCCCAGCGGAAAAATAGAGGTTGGAAAAGGAATAAATGTATGTTTAGCTAATTCTCTCTTAATCGTTTTATCCATGTAGTTTTAGGAAAGGCGGTAATAACAAAAGGAGGTTGGAGAAAATTCCCTTCACAGGTGTTTTTTGTGGTTGTTTTTTCTCTCGCCCATTTTTTTGTGATGAGTTCTCTTTTTTCTTTTTTTCGCCCAATTTTTTGTGATATGTTTTCACTATTATTTCTTGAAAAAACTATTGTTTCTGATTTTTGACGACTTTAAAATGATGAAGATCAAAATTTTATGCTAAAATATTAAAATTTAAGATTAAAATCCATTTTTTAGCTATTAAAAAAGAAAACTAACAATAAATAACTAATTATGACAGCTACTAAACGACTTAATCTTAGCAAAACAGAATTTACTGTTTATCTTGAGTGCCCCCTAAAATTCTACTTATTAAAACAACAAAACCAGCACATGAAAGAGGGACCTCGAGGGGGAAGAGATCATTCCAATTATCCCTCACATTTCAAAAAGGGTTTGAAAGAACATCGCAAATTACGAGCATTCTACAAAAATTATGCTGATGATATCATCAACCAAAACGCCCCACCAGATAAAGTAACAGTACAACCAATTCTACGAAAATTCTGGGAACAAGAAGTTCATCGGCATCAAGTTGACCCTGACAATTGGTATCCCCTAGCTCTTGAACTCTACCTGGCAACAGAAACTATGCGAGGACAGATCGATCGAGTGGACCCACTATCGAACAATGAATGCTGCATCGTTGAGTTCAAGTCTTCAGAAAGGAGAAGTGGTTTTCTCTACCAGGAACTGTTATTTTATGCTCTTTTAGCATCAGAGAGTCAGGAATTCAAGCAAACCTATGGCAGAACGGTTTCTCAAGTTGGCTGCTACTTTTATGACTCTGGTGAATGGTTCTCTAAAAAAGTTACACCAGAGGACTTGTCTGACTTTAAACTCACTCTCAAGAGTTATCAAGCTGAAATGCTCACTGGTAATTTAATTCCTAGGGTAGACTGTCACCTTCAAATAGACAAATGTAGCTATGCGGTCATTTGCACTAAAGTTCCTGATATAATGCTAAAGAAACATGAGTAATGGAGTTCTGTATTTAAAAATGCATTCTTACTCTACTCTTCTTTTTGAACAATTCCTATTGTCATCAAGATATTGCTCTTTATCAATGATGCTAGGTTTTCTTTAATAACGAATTCATTATCAGAAAATGATTCCCCACTAGATTCTTTTATGATTTCATGGTAGAACTGCTTTATCTCTTGTTGTGTCGCTTTTCGGAAAACTTGTTTTTCACAGCTCTTTTGTTCTTTATTTACCTCAGAGACTATAGATTCATATTCTTCACTCATTGGGCTGATTTTTTCTGAGAATTTCACAATCTTCTCTTCCATATCAGTTTCATTCTCTCCCATTCTGATGCTCTCTTTAACTCTCTTTACAAAAGGATCATCCAGATTGAGTAAGTATTTTCTTTTCTTGTACAATAAAATTCCTTCTTTAACTAATTGTTGCATTCTTTGAGATGTACGATTTTTTTTCCAAGGGAGTAGCACCTCGAGTTCTTTTTCTCCCTTTGGTTCAATTACACCAAATTCTACAAATTGCTTGAGAAGCAGTTTGGTTATCTTATAGGTCATTATGAAATCTCTTTTGCATAAAATAACTATCAATTCAAAAATAGGTTTTGAAAAGCTCTCATCCTTGGTTGTTTTGAATATTATCTCTTCCTCGAGTTCAAGCGACAACTCCTCAAGAGGAATCAACTCCGGATTTTTATATGGTGGATCGTTTTTCATTATTAGGTCACCATTTTCTAATGCTTGAAATCGAACTCCTCTAGTGATGAACCGAATCGTAGTCTAAAAGGAGCAAAATACTCCCCCGCTTCATTGACAATTTCCCTTAAAGAACTAGATATTGTTGTTAGTTGTTCCCTTGTGAGGGCATTCAATTTGTTCTCAGCTGCAATTGCCCATGGAGCATACTTCTTTCCCTCGAGAGTGATGATCGTGTCTTCTTTCCAAACGATGTCTTCCAACAGTCTGTTCATGCTAATAATATTATAATTCAATGCTTTACTGATCGTTGTTTCTTGCTCTTTCCCATTTATAACCGACCGTATTTTCAATTCACTAATCTTTTGATAATTAGATTCCAACTCCTCATATGCTTGCGATTGTTCTTTGATATAAAACACAGGTATTCTTTTTCTCAATCTTTCCGAGAAAATCATCTCCGGTTTTATTCGCTCTTCTACTATCGTTCTCAATGTTTCGGGTATTGTTCCTAGCTTTGGCCCCTCTTCATTGTCTAATTTCAACCCAATCTCTCCTCCATGGGTTTTTCTATGGCAGATTCCTTCCAGACCTTTCCAAGGGAACCCTTGCTCTATACACTTCTCTAAATACAAGTCAGAGATCATTCTAAATGAGCCATTAATGACTGTATTTCCATTGGAATAACTTTGAAAAAATCCCCAGGGTTTAAATGGATCATTTTCAAGATGTCTTGATCTCGAACGATTAGGAATTTCAAATCCTTGTTTTTCAATGATCTCTTTAATAACTGCCCACATGTAATTTGCTGCTTGCCCATCAATAGTATTCCAGATATTGCTAGTTAATAGCTGCTTGTCCTTCCTCATCTCCTGTATTTTAGTTATTAATTCTGTAGTTTTCTCTTGAGCTAAAAACAGCAATCTTTTGTTTGCAAGGTCGCTTATCTCATTAAGAACTGCTAGCCTATTCCAAAGCAATTCTATCGCATAATTAGTGCTCAATACACCAGTTTTTTGCAATAAACGCGTTGCGCCTATTTGTTGCTTTGTTGGTTTCGCGCTCACAGGTTGCTCTTTTGCCAAAATAATGGTCATATCAGTATAATGAGCAGCTAGTTTTTCTTGTAAGATATTGAAATATTCATCTTTTCTTACGACCAAGTATTTTAATTGATTATAATAAGCAAAAAGATTGAATGAAGTGAAAGCATTGGTTTCATCATGTAAATCATCTTCTTCATGAAAATCGTGAAGTGAGAGTCCATAATTTACACTTGAATAACCTCTATCTGGATCTTCTCCAGTAAACAATCTATAATTCCTTGAGTATTCTCTAAATTTCTCTTTGGAAGCTTTCACATAATATTTCTCTTCTGTTTGATCAAAAAAAAGTTTGTAAAAAGAACCGCAATAATAGCAAGATGTTAATGAACTGCCTATTAATGGCAATACTCCCCACCCAAACTGAGGTATTGGTTTTTTGCAGAAATAACATCTGTAGGCTTTAAGAGGAACTTGAGGACTATGCAAGTAATTGTCATTCACATCATTCTCTTTCCACCACATAATTGAATCGTAGATTTCTTCTGCAAATTCTTGAATGGAATGAAATGTTCTGATTGGGTTTTTTGTTCGAGGAATTCTCCATTTACAAGCAGTTAGTTGTGGATGTATTTTTTTCATCAACCGTTGTTCATCAACTTTATAGCCTTTCATTGCAAGATCCTGATAGAACGTGCAACTGCTGTTGAACCTGTTCCAATTCTCACAATTTTTACAAATCCATTCTAGATAGTCTGGCCAAGACATATCATATGGGATATAGAATCTGATTTTTTTATTAAACCACATAAATAACCTCGATTTGACTTTCTTGCTTCTTCGAAGCTTCTCTAAAAAATCTGAAGTTGTACTTTCAGGCAGATTAATAATCTGAGCTATTTCCATTTTAGTTGCTGGAAAGAGGGTATTGATTCTTGAAGAAAACTGTTCAAGTAATACTGAATTTTCTTTGGTTAGATCCAAAGGCTGAGCTAGTAGAGCTCGTTCTCTTATGAAAGTCAGAACATTGTATTAATTTTAGCTGAGAAAGCAACCATCTTTTCTTTTCTATTCTGAGACGAAACCAAATAATTATTCTCCATTTCATTTTTTGTTTAATTTTGCTTGAGTTATATATCGCTGTGAATGCAAATTGAGGTTTATTCCAACTGATTGTACTTCTGGAATTACAGAAGTAATATTTTCTAGTGTTTCAGAAATTATTACCATGTAGTCAGAAGCATCTAAAAGAACCAGAGCACTATTATCAGCTTGAATCAAATCGTCAAAGATTGCTTCAGCTATTTTTTTGGAAATCTCTTTTGCATTATTTAATAAGAATTGAGCATCACTCTCTACCAATAAATGATCAATAATCGTCAATGCTTCTTTTTGTTTCTCTTCTTGAGTATTCTTTGATTTGAGAAGCTTAGTTTGAGAGAAATTTTTATTGGCCTCTTGAGTAAAACTCTTGCTTATCAGAAAAAGCAGATCAATAATATCATTATTTATAGTATTTATTTCAACGCTTGTTTTATTCTTTACCTTCTCAAGTGTGATAAAATTCAATGACTGTAATTCTTTAAGAGCTGGATTAATTGAATTAAGGTGAGTGTTTAGTTTCTCTGCTAACGCTTTCTGACTTTCTAAGATTATCTTCTCACTTGATGTTAATTTCATCCATAAAAGATAGAGCAGTAGTGCTTGTGAAGTTTTGTTTATTCGCTTTACTGTGATTATCTTGTTGGTATTGTTTAATATATCTGCAAAAAGCCCAATTTTATCTTCTCTCTTTTGCCTATCAATGTTTTTCTGATTAGTAATTATTTTGCTCACCTTATCTTTTGTGAAGTATCTGCAATAGTACTATCGATGACTTTTGCTTATTAATAGCTAAAAATTTGTCAAAATGCGAATTAGCACAAATGATATGATGAGTTAAAAGTTACTTGCTCGATAAGGAATATTGAACTTTCACAATTATTTTTTTTAGACAAAGACAATAAAGCCGTTCCTTTTTTAGTCAAATATTCCTTGTCCTAATTGTCAATAAAAAATCAATAGTTATTAACCTTAAATTGAGGTCATTTACAAGTGATGTTCCTTCTCCTTTTAGGAGGAATTTCTTCTGTTAATCGTTCAACAAATTCGATGAATATCTCTTCTTTTTCTATTCTTCAAATGTTTTTTTCTTGCCTTAATTGTCTATAAAAAGAAACAACTCTTCTACTCTTTATTTGCTGTTTTAGATATCCTAAAGATGAGTTTGAACCACATAGAACAACAAATTATTGCATACAAAACTACTTATAAGGAATTGTTGCAATGGAAAATCAGACTTATTCAAATATCTATTGAGGAATACGTATGGCAGCTGTAGGAAAAATTAAACCCCAGCCAGCAAACAAAGGAGCAATCTTAGGATACTCCATAACATCACTAATATTTGTGGGTATAGGCGTTTTATGTTTCATCCTCTTACTAGGATTAACACCTGAAGGTTCAACTGAAACAGTTGGAGAAATAATTTCTCTCCTTCTTGATGACTTGATGGTAATAATAGTAGGAACTGGAGCAACTATTGCACAATATTGGTGGGTTGTACTTCTTATTGTTGTAGGTTTAACAGCAATCGGATTTTTAGTTGGTTGGTTACTATTAGTTTTAGTGTCAAAATTTGGGCATATTATTGTTTATGCTGGATGTGCTTTTTACATCATAGGAGCAATTGTAATGATTCCGTTTAATCTAACGGCTGCGATTGGACCGCTTATACTCGCTGGGGTGTTGATTCTTGGAATGATTACTAATTTCAGGAAGTTCAAACGAGCAGGCGAATTTATGAAATTTACCGGTAGAGTTGTTCTTGCAGAAAAAGGTATGATTATAGCTCCACTTTTTGTGACTTTAGTATCTATTATTAACTTAATAACAATGGGTGCAATATTTGCATTTTTAGTACTGTCTTTCCAAGAGTCAACAGCATGGTTAGGATATTTATTAGGATCTTTAGCTTCATTTCTGCAATTAGTTATTTACTATGGTATGTTTTATGTTGCAGAAGCAATTAACACAACCTATGCTTATGAGTGGTATCGTAAAAGAGATCCTGATATGAAATTCTGTGTGAAAAATGTTGCAGGAGTTTTTGGACCCATCTTAACATTTGGAATAGTCACTGCATTAGTGTCTTGGATTCAACAAATGCTCAGGAATTCTGCTGCAAGAACAAGTAAACAAGGTAATGTTGCAGGTGTTATATTTGCAATTTTGGCTCGGATGGTTGCTAGCCTTATGGGAATTATCTTCAAATATCTTACTTACTTTACACTTCCAGCAATAGCTGTCGAAGGTAGAAAATTCAAAGATGGTGTAACGAGAAGCTTTGCTTTGTTGAAAAAATACTATATGGATGTTCTTATTCGTGAAACTGGTGTAGCCAGAGGAATGTCTTTCATACAAGTAATTGCCTTTTTCATCTATGGTGTAATTGGAGCTATCATTGGGCTGATCCTCAAAGGTGCTTTAGGTACTGATATCACTTGGACAGTGGCAATGCTGGTTACAATTCTTCCAATGTTGATATTTGGTAATGTTCCAACATTCTTTATCTTTAGACCAATGAAGACAGCATATCTAACATTTATTTTCGCTTACGCTCAAGATGAAGAAACAAATCATAGATTACCATCCAGGATGCCCGCAGAATTACGTGGAGACATTAAGCAAGCAAGCAAAACACTTGATTCTAGCAAATCAATAGCAAAGCTTGGAATGTAGTAATTTGAATAATAGAGGTTGGTTCATCAACCTCAAACCCTTTCTTTTTCGGATTATTTTCTTACAAGTAGCGATTTTGAAAATAACCATAAAATTAAATGCAAGGAAAACTCACACATTAAAAAGAAAACTATCTAATATGGGTTATTCTTAATAAAGGAGATATTTGAATGGCATACCACCGAAAAACGACTGCAAAACAAGTTGATTTGAAATTAGTTGATGTTTTTACTAAAGAACCATTTCAAGGCAATTCTCTTGTTGTAGTACTTTATGGGGAGGATTTATCATTAGAAGAAAAAACGTCTATTATTCGAGAGATGAATGCTACAAAAGGTGTTTTTATCGGTGATTCAAATGATGGTAAATCTGATTTCAAAATAAATTCTTTTTCCAAACGTGGGAAAATTGATTGTGATTATCACAGCTTAATTGGTTCAGCTTTTGTAATGATCGCAGAAAAACAAGTTACTTTGAAAGATGGGGGTACTAATGTACTAACAGTTCAAACTAGAGACGGTGTTTTTCCTTTACTTGTTCAGACAAAAGGACGCGAGCTACAACAATTGATGATTATGCTTGACTGGAATGAAAAAGCAGAATTTCGTAGAATTGATTATGACAATACGATGATGGCAGAAGCACTAGGATTAGCTCCTGAAGATATTCGCAGAGATGTTCCTATTCAAGCCGTGAAAATGAACCGTTGGTCTGTAATGGTCCCGGTAACAAGTAAAGAAGCTCTCAATAGTGTTGTTAAGAATAGAAGTAAATTGTTTAATCTTACTACAGAAAATAATGTTGAATTCATTTGTTTATTTTATACAAATGAATCACTACCAGACAATAAAATTTACACTCGAGTATTCCACCCTAACGCAAATAGTAACGGTTTTGGAAATTACTTTGAGGATCTAATTACTGGTTTAAGTAATCCAGGCATAGCAGCGTATGTTTTTGAACAGAAATTAATCCCTATTTCTGACTCCAAAATTACTTTTAATTTTAGTCAACAATCAAACGATGGTCGAATCGGTGAAATTATTGTTGAAATGGTTTCGGTTAATGATACTATCAAAGAAATCTACATTGGTGGTAATGCTACTTGTGTATTAGATGGTAAAATGAAACTTACCCAATATTAAAAATCATAATTTTCAAAAGTGAAAGTTATTTATTGATATTAGTACACGTGTTATCAGCATCAACATTAATAAAAGTTCTAAAGTCTAAACTGGGTTTTTTTAAAAAGAATAGATACGAATAAGAAAGAAATTATTTTCTCTTTCTTACAAGTACTGTTAATGAAAATACTGCCAATAAAGGTAAGAAGTAATAAAGTGGTGTTTTTGCTTTATTTTCAGCTATAGTTAAGATATAAAACGCTTCAGAATTATTTTCTATGGCTGAATTGCGGTTTGGTGAATCATCGACAGCTACTATATTACTACAATGATCTGTTTAAATTGTCAAAGAAAACTTGAGCGTTTTGTGTTCAAGTGATTAATTTGAATAGTTTTAATAATGAATTGTCTAATAACTGTTTGATGCCTCAATTAAATTGAGGTTTGTACTTAGGAGAAGGATTGCTTTGGAAGGCAACGGTCTAGAAAATAGTTCCAAAAAATCAGAAGAGCAAGAGAAACTTGGATTCAAAGAACGAAGTAAAAGCTTTGGTCAAAGGTTTAAGAAAAGACTTCCCCGGTTCACTATAGTATCTCTTATCGGTTTTGGAATCAATACTTTAGCGGTGTTCTTGACAGAGATTATAATGAATAAGTATTGGCCACATATGGCAAATCGGTCTATTTCTATTGGTGAAATAGATCTCTTTAGTTATTCGATTATTGGTTTTATTGCTCTTACTTTGGGTATTGGTGCTGCAACAACATCCAATTTCTTACTAAATAAATTCTGGACTTTCAAAGAAGCTAAGCAAGAAAACTTTTTCTTACAATTCTTAAAATATGGTTTAGTTGGCGGTTCCGGAGCTATTTTGAAATATTTTCTGACTTCAGGATTGAATAGTTTATTCAGTTTAGTTATAGCTCAAGAAAAATATTCACTCATCCCCTCAACTATGATAGCCTTTATTGTTACAGTATTATGGAATTTCCTTTGGAATGAAATTTGGACATTTTCCGTTTCTGAGAAAGCACCTGATGAACCAATTATTGTTCCTCCTGACATGGATTTCAGCGATTTAACAATTATTTCTCCAACATTCAATGAAAATGAGAATGTCGGACAACTTATGGAAGCCCTTACCGAAAAATATGCAAACGTGAAATTGATTATTGCAGATGACGGTTCAAAAGATGGCACTCGAGAGCAAGTCCATAAGTTTAACACAATGAACCCAAATGTCTCTTTACTAGATAGAGAGTTAGAAGAAGTTCATGGTTTAACTATTAGTGTTATCGATGCTATCAAGAGTGTTCAAACACCCTACTATGTTGTTATGGATTGTGACTTCCAACACCCTCCTGAAAAGGCTGGTGAAATTGCTATTAGACTACGTAAAGGATTCCATTTTGTTATTGGTGAACGAGATGAAATACCGGATTGGCCTTTCAAAAGAAGACTGATTTCTTGGGGTGCAAAAACAATTGGTAAATTTTCTCATTGGATCCACAGATCTGCTACTTGTACTGATGTTATGAGTGGACTTTTTGGCGGGGAAACTGAGTATTCAAAAATGATTATTGAAAATCATCCTAAAGGCTTCAGACCAAAAGGATACAAAATTATGTTTGAATTACTAAAACATTCTAAAAAGAAAGAAACTACTGTTGGTAGAGTTGGCTATGTTTTCAATCCCAGAGTACGTGGTGAATCTAAGATTTCATCCAAACATATCTTCGAGTTTCTAAAATCAGCGTTTCCCTAAAAAATAGTTTATTTTAGGAAAACTCTGTTTATCACTTCATCAAATTCTTTATCTTTTGGATTTCCTTCCCATACAATTCGTCTATTCATACAAACTGCTCTAGAACAATTATTCCTGATAAAGTCTATATCGTGACTTACCAAAATTATTGTTAGTTCTGTTTCTTCGTGAATCTTCCGTATTAAGCTCATGATATTTCTTGCAACTTTGAAATCTAGAGCCGATGTTGGTTCATCTAAGAAGAGAATCTCTGGGTCATTAACAATTCCTCTAGCAATCATTACTTTCTGTTGTTGCCCTCCAGATAAATGCCCAATTGGTCTATCTTTAAATTGATCCAATTCCACGATTTCAAGTGCGCGATCGATTCTTTCAGAATCATTTTTGTTTAGGGTTCTGAAGAGACCAACAGTTGAATAGAGACCCATTCCTACAACATCTTTTACTAAAGCAGGAAAATTGCGATCAATTTCACTCATTTGAGGCAAATAACCAAATTTTTTCCGCAGACCATGTAGATTTCCTTTCTTTAAAATATCTTCACCTAAAATCTTGACTGTTCCTTTTAACGGGTCAACAGCACCAATAATGCTTTTTAAAAGTGTACTTTTCCCTGAACCGTTTGGACCGCATATACCGACAAACTCATTCCTATAGATATCGAGATTAATATCAAATATCGCAACATTTGATTGATATGCAACGACTACATCATGTATACAAATAATTGGCTTTTGAGGTTTGTTGGAAGAGTCAACTGATGAATTATTCATTTTGCTAATTTCCTTGCTGGTCATTGCTTTGTTTCCTCCTCCATATGGTTATGTGTTGTCGGTTCCTTGTCAGGCAAATGTTTTGTACTTATTATGATTCGATCATCTTCATGTGTATGAGGTATTCCTAGGTCACAGTCACCATCACATTCGTCACAAGGTCCTGGAAGATAATCTTTGCAGAAAGGACATTCCAGGAGATCTTTTTTGGCAGATCTTCTTTTTGGCGAAGCAAGGAACGAGATAACAAAGATTAATGTTATCAAAATTACGATAGTTGAACCTGAAGGCAAATCCAATATATACGAAAAGAATAAACCAAAAACAGCTGAGAAAACACCGAAGATAGCCGAGAGTATAATCATAGTGTTGATTTTGAAAGTCCATTGGTATGCAGCAGCTGCAGGTGTAACTATCATTGCAAAAACTAAAATTGCCCCAATAGCTTTTAACGAAACTGAAATTGTTAAAGAAACTGCAATAAGGAAGAGATAGGATAGAAATTTAACAGGCACACCTGAAACTTGTGCTTGTTGAGAATTAAAAGTCATAAAATATAGTTCCTTTTTGATTGCAAAAACTATTAGTAGAATTACAAATGAAAAAACGATTAACAGAAGCATATCTGCTAAATCAACTAGCAATATGTTTCCAAAAAGTATTGAATTAATATCTGAACTGTATTCTCCATGTAACCCGATGAAAAGTATTGCTAATGCCATAAAGAATGCAAAGACAATGCCAATTATCACTTCACTATTCATTAATTTCTTCTGGTTGACATACCCAATACCAACTGCAGATACAACTGAAAAACCAATTATTGTTAATATTGGATCTATTCCTAGAAGAATAGCTAATGCCGCACCTGCAAATGCAGAATGTGCAATTGCTTGCCCTAAGAAGATAAGCCCTCGTAAAAGAACAAAAACACCGATAATTGAACAAACAACGCCAATTACAAATGCGGATACAAATGCTCTTTGCATAAATGGATACTGAAATGCTTGGAAGAATTCTAGTAATATGCTCATTATTTACTCACCTTAATCAGCTTTTTGCTATGCATTCCTCCACTCTAGGAATGGATTCATTGCAATGACACTTCTGAGGGTTATTTAACTCTCTGCTAATTTGATCAATCATATTGCATGATATGACACTTGCAATTGCATAACTCTCTTTTTTTGCCTCTCGATGAGACAAGTTGAGAGTATTCATAAAGAACATTATCAATAAATGAAAATGTCTTTGTTTGTGAGCTGCTTGCTGTTGCCCTTTCTGCGTTAAAGAAATTGGACCATATTTTTGCCAAGTAATTAATTCATCATCCACCAATCTTTTAATTATTGAATTAATTGATGAATGAGGGATGGCAGTATTTTCTTTCTCCAATTCTTTCTTTAAATCACCTATTCGTATTGGACGTAGCCACGAATATAAGAAATCTAACAGCTTTTCTTCCAAATCTATTCTGCGTTTCAAATTGATTCACAACCCTTTATTCTCTTGGATTTTTACTCCTAACTATTATTACAGCAACACCTAAGGCAACCAATATTATTCCAGCAAATCCTATTAGTAACCAAGTTGTCCATGGCAAAGATGAAGATGGCGGATTGAAAGGGTTCTTGAGTGCCAATATATTGTAATCAATCATAGAAATATAATCAACTAAACCATACACGCCTAGCAACGGAGTTAAATTAGCTATTTGTATCTCTGTATCTCTGGCTATTTGATTTACAGTTTCATCATCCAATTGAGGTTGATTTATTATTAAGGTGACATTTTCTGTTTCAATGGCAGAAATTATTCCTTGTAAATGGTCAGGAGAAGGTTCAACACCATCTTGTTCTTCAATAGCTCCAACTCGGATAATTCCAAGTAAATCAAAGAGATATTTGAATGAAGGATGATGAACAACTACCTTTGTACCACTAAAACTAACCTTGGCTTGATCAATTCGATCAAGCAATAAATCTAGGTCATCGAGATAAGAATCTCTATTTAATTCATAGGTAGCACTATTTGTTGGATCTAATAAAGAGATTCTTTGGTAAATTCTCTCGATCATAATTTTTACATTATTTGGATCCATCCAAACATGAGGATTATTAGAATCAATTACATCATCGAATTCTATCATTGAAGAATTTACTAATTCCAATACTTTTATCCCAGGATTTACGTCCAAAACGGATTGGACCCACGGTTCTAGTCCCTCTAATCCCAATCGCACAAAAAGATCAGCTTGTGCAACTTTTTCTATTTCATGTGGTGATGGTTCGTAAACATGTGGGTTTTCATTCCCTGAAACAATACTTTCTACAGTAAATAGCCCTTCACCAATTTGTCCAGCAAAATCTGCAACAATTGAAATCGAAGCTACAACATTTAGTGTTCCATTGTTGATCTCTTTTGGATTACTTTCATTAGTATGAGAAGCAACATTTACAATAAACTCTGTATTAATTTGTAACGTTACCACCAATAGAAGAACGATAAATGTCTGCACTTGTCTCATTTACTTAGGACCTCGAGTGTATTTTACGAATATTCGTAATAAACACTTATTCCAATAATATAAAAGAATTACCGTTCCTTTTTTTATGGACAAATGGGACACTGAGTCTTTTATCCATTCCCAGTCACCGCGACCAATTTGTTGGTGCAGTTCATCTCTGAGCCCCCACTAGGAACAGTTGAGTGGGGGATTCCCGA
>JAUWKS010000092.1 GCA_030614005.1 Candidatus Heimdallarchaeota archaeon
TAAACGCTTGAAGATCAAGTAATTTTGTGTTAGCACGAGGAAAACTTTCAGCAATCTCCAGAGAAAAGGACTTTAAACAGGGAAGAAGCATAGTTCTTTACTGACTACCAAAAAGTCAACAGCCTTCGAGGCTCCAACCCCGTGCCGTATACCGACTCGGGAATCCCCCACTCAACTGTTCCTAGTGGGGGCTCAGAGATGAACTGCACCAACAAATTGATCGCGGTGACTGGGAATGGATAAAAGACTCAGTGTCCCATTTGTCCATAAAAAAAGGAACGGTCGGGGCAATCAAATGGTACATCAAGAGTAAGTAGACCATCTTCATAATTGGCTTTCACTTTGCTGGTATTAGCATCGCAAAGAAATTTCAATTCACTAACATATTCAATGTTGATTCCTTTCTTTGCATTTAGTCGCATACCGGATTTGATTACTTTCAAATCAATATCATTCTTTTTGACTCCAGGTAATGCTATTGAAATGTGATAATGATCTTCATCGATATCATTACAATCACACCCGCAATCCACACAGGGATATACCCAGATTTTTTTAGTGTCAGTTTCAGACATTAAAATTCATCTCGATTTAAATTGTATATATTAAAAATAATAAACTAAGTAAACATGGGTGTTAAAAAATTAAAGAATAGTGAATTAGAATAGTAAAAAAAATGGCATTATTTACTTAGAAAGAAAGAAAGAAATCACAGATTAACTGGAAAATTCTTTTTCTTCTATTAAATGAAAATGATGTTAGCACGACGCACAAACACATAACCTTTTTGAACTTTAACTCAAATGTAAAAATAGCTAGATTATTTGTAAAAAGTCTCATGACTTACAGTATAAAAGATATCAGGAGATAATACAATTGACGAATGATGAGACGGAGAAGGAAGAAACGAAAGTTAAAGTCAAAAAAGAAGAAGAAAAAAAAGAAACGAAAGAAACAGAAGAACTTACAGGTGCTCAAAAGAGAGGAAAAAGACAACAAGAACGAGCACAAAAACGCAGAGAAAGAAAGGAAAAAATTAAAGAAAAGAAATTTTATCACCCATTGAGAATTTTACGTGGTATAGGTCTTTTCTTCTGGATAATAATAAAAATCATCATATTTCCATATGTTTACGCTTATTGGAAGATTAGAGATACCTTCAAATTTCTGTCCAGAAATGATAAAGAAGATTTGGATCGGACTTTACTAAAAATAGAAGATGGCGATACGATACCAGAAGGATATATCAATGAAATGGGATTCTTAAGATCACTCCCTATGTTTTACTTTATTGCAGGAACATTAGGAGCAGTTTTTGCAATATTCATTTCATTTGATTTCATGGACGACGTTTGGGCAGCAATTAGAGATTTCTTTGTTCATTTCGAATGGAGTATTGCCTGGGCGCTCTTTTTAGATATACTTGAAGCAATTTTTGTTACAGTAATCTGGGAATTTATCTTAGTGAACATCGGGAAAGGAATTGCAGCTGCTTTTAACTTTCTATTCTCTGGAGATAGCTTTTGGATTCCATTAGTAATACTAATTGTATTGGGTGTTGGCATAACGATACTAGCAGTCTTAGTTAGTGAAGTAGATTTCTCAGGCAAATTTATGAAGAAAGTAAAAGCGTTCTTTATCGCAATTTTTACTTTCCCAAAGATTGTTTGGGGATGGATGAAAAGTGCCTATCATTCATTTCAAAGAGGTATTTCACGGTTTACCTTTGGTAATAATAAACTCCTACATTATCAAAAGCGATTCTTTTACAGAGTTGTTCTCTATAGTACAATAGTCACATTTTGGATAATTGCTGCGGTTATAACGTTAGTTATCGCAAACGCAATAGATGGAAATGAAATTGTTAATGAAGCGCTTGTCTACCCAATAGTACTTCTCATAATAGGGTTTGCAAATGGGGTATTGCTCTTAGCATTCCTCAGCTGGTTAATAGGATTAATTAGCGGTGAAAAATACATTGTAGATAAAGAGGGATATGCAAAATACATAGAAGAGAAAAGCAAAGCACAAGAAGAGAAAAAATTAGCAAGAGCAGAAAAACAAAAGAAAAGAATTTCTAAAAGATCAGGCTAAATCTGGTTTTTTGGAAAAACGTTTTTCTTTTTAATCTTTTTTTGCATTTTAATAACCATTTTTTTGATTTCTTGTATTTTCGATTTTTGTTAATATTATAGATATTTTAGAAGAAGAGTAGGGATTCCCTTACTCTACTCTAATTAATTCACTGGCAGATTTTCTGGAAATAACACGAGTAGCAATAAATGCACCAAATCCAGCTAGTACTATAGCAAAAGCAAGTGAAAGAATGCTTATCAATGGTGGAGCGACCAGTGGAATTTTCCATTCTTGTTCTATGGCATCAATCAAGTAAAGATAATAGCCAAGGAAGTAACCCATTAGTCCACCTAAAATGCAAGAACTTATAGTGAGAATTGTGGATTCCAGAATAAATATTCCATCGACATCACGATTTTTCAAGCCAATTGCTTTCAAGATTCCAATGGTTTTATGCGACTCAGCCACATTGCTGTATGTTGAAGCAAAAACCCCGAACAAAGCAATTACTATTGTAAATACCATCATAACATTTACCAGTATTACTCTTGTTTGATTGTCTTCAGCTATTCTATCAACCAATTCCTTCTCGATAAGCACAAACAATGCATTACTTTCATATCTTCTTCGCAATTCTAGCCCCACAGTTTCTGCCGCTTCGGGGGATGTAGTTTCTAAGAAGATCCTATAAGCACTATTTTGAAAATCTAAATCGGTTAAATACGACCAAGTATCTTCACCAATAAGAATAGTGGAACCCGAGGCAAAACGTTCTTGTTCATGGATTCCAGACATTCCAGGTAATTTTGATGCTATACCAACAATGTCCAAAAATACATCGTGAGTGTACCCTAATTCAATCAATACAGGATTCAGAGTTAAAAGTTTGAGTCGTAGTGTGTCACCTATACCTAGTTCTAATTCTTTCGCTAATGCAGTGCTGATTATTACAGTATTATTTCCTTGCAAATCCTCAAACATTGCATCAGAACCTTCCGAATAAACTATAAGATCATCATAAAGTGGGTCAATAAAATTGGACGGCACACCCAAAACACTAACACCATACGATTCGAAAAATATTTGATCTCCAGCAACGCTCCACAAACCAGTTAATACAGAACTGATTGGCAGAGTACTAAATGAACCGGTAACTACATCATCAAATTCTTCAATTATATCCTCCATTATTTCAGATCCATTAATATCATAGGTTGAATCGAAAAGAGTGATATCAGAACCAGTTAAAGAACCGATGTTTTCAATCAAACCTTGATCTTGAACTAGAAAAGTAGTTGAAATAACCATTGTGGATCCAAAGGAAACGATGAACATCATAGCAGTTATTGCATTTCTTCTCCGATTTCGTTTTAGAAACATATGGACGATTTTGTAGGTCTTTTTGAAAATAGGTTTGATGATAAATAAAAACAAGTTTTCAACTAACGGTTCAATTACCCCAACGAGGATTAGAGAAAGACCAAAACCAAATCCAAAGAACAACAGTAAGAGGATAGTGAAAAATAAAGTATCTGAAGAAGAAACAGTCATAATTGGAATTAACAAAAATATTAAACCAGAAGCAACTGAAATTGAAAAACCTATCAAAAATAATGTTTTGTTAGGTCCTCGATCTCGCACAAGTTTTAAATCAGGTTCATCAGCTTTCAGTGGATTTAATCCACTGATAATACTCTTTCTCATTGCACGTAAAGCAGGGAAGAGAGAAGCAATTATCGCCACACCAACTCCTAAAAGAACGGAATAGAGCACCATTATTGGTGAAAGAGTAAAAGCTATATCAAGTCCATTACTCTGCAGAAACAACTGCACCAAATAGGCTACCAAATAGCTAAAGCCTATTCCAATAACAGACCCGGATAAACAAGTAAAACTTGCTTCAAAAATAACCAAAATGAAAATTTGTCTTCGTTTTGCGCCAATGGTTCTATACAAAGCAAACTCTCGAGTCTTTTCTTCAACACTGACAGTCATTAAAGAAAAAATTAGAAAACCACTTACAATCAAGCTTAAAGCAGCAAGAGAATTGAATAAAATGCGTAGAAAAACTAGCCCTGTTCCTCTGTTTTCGAGAGCACTAGCTATTGGCAAATATACTTGATAACCAGGACCTATCGTATCTTGAACAAGCACACCAATCGTTTTTGCTTGAGCGATAGTTTCCTCGGGTTTATTGATATCATAAATTTCATCCCTATTAGCAAATTGAGCAACTACTTCAGTAGCAATGCCTGGACCACCAATAAATGGCTCTAATGTTTCAATATTAACCAGAATCGTATTCTCTTTAGCAGAAGGTAACATACCTTTGTTTACAAATGTAGCATCCAATGTAAGATTTAATTTAGTAAAACTAATTTCAACTATATATTGTTCGCCAATTTCTAATTCTAAGGCTTGAGCAATTTCCTGTCGAACCCAACAATGATTAACTGGCAATACACCGATATCTATGGAAGAAGATAATTCAAGGTCACCAAAACCAATTGTTTTCTCTCGAACAGGATCAATCCCTAAGAAAGTCACTGTAAAATTTTTATTCGCACCTTGAAAACGAGCACCAGGTAATTCATAACGAGGTGACGCCCCCGCTACTTCAGAAAGATTGTTTATTGAATCAATCAGAGATTCATAATCATAAATAGGCGGAATATCTGTTATATTGTAGTTTTCTATTCGAATGTCAACCTGACCAGTTTGTTCTGAAATTCTAGGAAGATAAGACAAAGAGATTGCATCAATAATGACATTAGAAACGCCAAACATTCCGATAGCTATAGCTAGTGCTAACACTCCAAGGAAAAACCGGAATTTCTTTGCACGAATTGATTTAAGTGCATATTTTGGATAGGAAAGAAATTTCACCATCTAGTTTCCCTCTAATCTTCAATAGAATCATCTAAAATAGAACCCTCAATACCTGGAGTGGTTTCTTCTTGAACGATTTTTCCATCTAACATATGCAAAATGCGATCACATACTTTTGCTGTTCTGCGATCATGAGTAACCATTAAAATCGTCATACCCATATCTTTGTTTAAGTCATTAAGAAGTTTCAAAATTACTTTTGCTGAAGCAGAATCTAAATCTCCAGAAGGTTCATCGCAAATCATCAAATCAGGATTATTAGCCATGGCTCGAGATATAGACACTCTTTGTTGTTCTCCACCGGACAATTCAGTAGGTAAATGCTTTTCTCGACCTTTCAAACCAACTAATGCTAATAATTCTTTAGCTCTTTGTTCCCTTGAAGATTTTAAATCGCCTCGGAAGACCATAGGTACTTCAACATTTTCTTGAGCACTTAAAAGGGGCAGTAGATTGTAAAATTGGAAAACAAAAGATATTTTATCTAAGCGCAAATCAGCGAGTTCATTATCTGATAAGCTGGTTAACTCGACACCTTCAAATTGAACAAGACCTCTATCGGGACGATCTATTCCACCAATAATATTTAACAAGGTAGTTTTCCCGCAACCAGACGGACCCATAATCGAACAAAATTCACCACGTTTTAAATCAAAATCAATACCACGAAGAGCAGGTATTGCAGTTCGACCTAAGAAATATGCTTTATGTAAATCCTCAACCTTAACAATTACATCGGAACTATTGTTAACAGCTTCAGCTTGTTTCTCTGTTGACATCTTCTTCACCCAAGAAATATAAGTAAAATATAATCACTTCAACAATTAATTTGTTATTACATTAAGATATTGAATTAATACGGTTACTGATTTATATTCGTTTTCAAATTGAATTTCTATACGAAATCAAAACCTATTTCTTCTGCAGTTTTATCTACAAGATCTCCGAAGTCCTTTTGGCGTCTTCGTAAAATTGGACGAAGAATTGCACGACGAATTAACATTCGAAGATATTTTATTTTATTAAATGGTTTGGCACAATGTAAACCTGAAGCCATAATCGCTTCTGCTTGATCACCATTTGGTTTTAGTTCTTGCATAATAACACCATTGTACCGAATTTTCTTGAGATAATTGAAAAAATCATCAAAAGGCATTTCTCCAAGTCCAAGAGGAAGATGTGAATCTTCAGTTTTTGTGCAATCGGAAATGTGAACATATTCAATATCTTTCTCCAACTCCTTAGGAAGATCCAACCATGTTTGCCAGTTATTGATGTATCTATGAGAAATGTCTAAACAATGACCTGCTAAATGGCTTCCTAGATAATCCTTAGCTTGTAAATAGAAATCCATAAATTCATCATCAGTTGGTCCGACAACATTTTCAAGTACAATAGGCGTATCTATCTGGGCAAGTCTGCTAAACATTAAATCATAAGAACAGTTAGGATCTTCAGGAAAATGGGCAAGAGTATATGAGATATTGATATCCTTCTTTCTACTGTTAACAAATGAAGTAACTTCCTGCATTTGAACTTCGAAAGTATTACTTTTTGTGGAGAAATCAAAACGATCTCTATTAAAAATTGGTAAATGAAAAGTAGTGGTTGATCTTCCCAGCGATTTGATAACTAACTCCACTTTTGGAATAATGCGCCAATTAAATTCAAAATGTTGAATAAGTGTCATCTTCATAAGACGAACAATAAGATCCATAGGTAACCCTCGAATAGGTTCCAAACCAAAACCGATTTTCATAGCACACCACTTGATATTATTAGTTAACAATTAAATAGTGGTTTATTAGATGACTAACAATATAAAAGCAGCTTCTATAATCGTAAATGAACTATGAAAAATAGTCATCCATTTTTGATACATAATACACCACTAAATATTCGTTATTTTCCATTTCTGATCATCATAATCATATAATTCATGTAACGGAACATAATTGGATTTATGTAGTTTTATTGTGTAAAAAGAAGGGGAGAAATCTGCGTCAGTTAATACTTCTTCAATAATTTTTCGAACAGGATGTTGATGAGAAACACCAGGAATATGAAAAAGAAATCGGTCATATAGATTTATTTGACCCAAAAAAGCAAATATCCGCAATTTGTCTACAATAGCTTGAAGTTTTCCATTCGTTTTTTCATCTACTATTGGAAGCTCAAAGGCTAAAACATCTGAACCAAATCTCACGAAATTTCTCATAAATAAAGAGAAAGACAACAAATCTTTTCTTCGTGCTCTTAGCTCATTTTGATATAACAAATCTGTTTGAGATTTAACATCGGTTATTGGAATATTTTTTTCAAAAAAGAACTTTTTGAATTCATTAATATTGACAGCATATCTTGCTTGTAATAGATATTTGCCCTTTAGAACTGAAAGAAAATACAAAAGATTATAATCAAGAACAACAGGTTTATCCGATATTGGAATAACTGAACTTCTTTTTTCATGATGGAAAGTAAATTTTCTTAAATATTGATCTCCTTGAGTGATTAATTTCTTGAAGATATTTAATGTTGGATTATAGGGAAAATTCGTAATAGCAAAATAACGATATTTTTCTCTAACTAATTGAATTGTATAACTAGAAATCAATCCGGAATCTTTCATTTTTCTGAAGCGTGTGCGGAGTTGATCACTAATTATATGAGGGCAGATAAGAGAAGGAGAATAGATTATTTGAGATTCACCATCATAGCCATTATAAAGTGATTTTAAATATGGAATCGTTAGAAGCAGAGAATTTATTTTCTGTACAAAAATGTCTTTAGTAGTTGTAATTTTTATAAAATAATTATGAAGGTTTATTTCTTCATAATTTATATGGGCAATCCAATAAGTGGAATAATTTTCATTTAAAGCTTTGAATCGTTTAGCAATTGTCTTTTGCGACAATTTATCTTTCTTTGCAATCATAGAAGTTGAACTCTTTTCATAACCGAATTCAAAAAGAGTTTCAATAAGATCAATTAATTTTTTATTTGTATAAATTGGTAAAATAACATTTTCTGCCTTTACTGTAATTGAAGTGACCCATTGTGAGAAGTGTTTAACTTTCTCTTGAGTAGATTTTGAAAGATCATTTACTAAAACATAAAATTCATCAAAAACATCAGAAAAGGGAATGCTCTTCGATATTAATAGGATAAGTAAATTGTCCCAATAGATAGGACTTGCTCCAGCTATTTCCTCTGAATAAATTTTGGCTCTTATTGCGGAAAGCATTGGGTTATCAATAGTACTAATTCCGAGCACAGCAGTTAACAAAACAATAGTAATGATATTCAGTATCGCTTCTTCTTCTTCGCAAAAGTTTTTTTTGACAAAGTTCTTAAAACTTTGTTTTATTAGAAAGAAAGAGAGCAGATATCTTTTTGTGTTATACTGTAAATCCAATATCCATTTAGCAATAATTGTGCGTTCATTTATACAAGCAAGACCAAAATAGGGATTATAATCCCTCCTAACTTTCCCGAAAGCTAATTTTAGCTCATTATCAAATGCTGATTTCTTCAAAGAAATTGACAGTAAAGGTATAATTTCCTTAGATAGAGAACTAAGTGTTTTGGAAATCTCAGTCCCAGTTTTTTCTGCTATTTTATCTATGGCATCAATAGCATACAATACTTTCTCTCTGAGATCGTTGTTCATTGAAAATCAACTTGATTTACTAAATTAATAATATTAGTAATATTGTAACCAATATATTAAGCAAATTATCCAATATTAATCTCCTTTACTTAAATAATTATCTAAAGTATAGACCTAATTCCTAGAGAAAAATAGAGGGTATTTTTCTACCTCCACCTAAAGTCACTTTATTCGATTCTAAAGAATCTAGATGAGGTTTTATGCATTTTAAACAAATGAAAACTATAACCTCAAAACTATTTTTGCCATTTGTATATAGAATGTTTTAGAGTTTAATTACTCGCAAATTGCCGAGACACGTCACTTGAACTATAAAACAATCAACACATAATATATGGCAATAACTCTAAACAAAAAAATAAGGTGTAAAAACTTGAAAAAAATCAATCCAAAAATAATAGGCATAGTATTACTATTGCTATCTTCGTTGATAGCAGGTAGTTTAGCTGTTCAGGAAGGATACGGGGATCCAACATTAGTACCAGCATCCGATGATGACATGGGTGGATAATTGAAAGGAAATAATTGATTGTGGGTAATTAACAAAATATGAGAGGGTAAATATCAATTTACCTGAGGAGTGTGCTGGAAATACACATTCCTCAAAACATCTTTTTTTTGACGAGCAGTATCTAATATTTCAATTCATTATCCTAATGGTCCATTAGAAATTATCTCTTCGAAAGAAGCTAAATCTCCTCTCCAGGGGTTTAAACATTCGACAAACCAATTTACACCCGTTTCTGAATAGTTTATTAGTACTTTCTTAAAGCCCTTATGGGCATTAAAATAAGTAGAAAAAACAACATCAAAGGCTCCTTTTTGTGTACGATATTTCTTAATGTAAGCAACAATTTCTCTATATTCATCAGGTGTTAGTGGATCTACAGAACCAGCTTTCAATGGAAAAACGCCATCATATTTTGCAGCTCTACGGAATGGTTTTTTGTTAGGCCAAGTACCTCCAACCCATATTGGTATTCTTGGTTGTTGAGTAGATTTTGGTAAAAATAGCCTTTCCTCGACTTTGTAATGTTTACCAGAATAAGAGAACATTTCCCCGGACCATAAACCTTGGAGAATATCTAAACTTTCATCAAGCATTTCACTGCGGAGTTTAGCATTACCCTCAATACCAAAAGGTTCAAACTCCTCTTTTGGATCTGCACCAAGCCCTACGCCTAATGTTAAACGACCATTTGACAATTGATCAATTGTAGCTGTTTCTTTAGCTACATCCCAAGGTTGCTTCCTAGAAAGAGGTGTTACTGTAGTACCAAATCGAATTTTCTTTGTATGGTTAGCTATTGCAGTCAAAACAGTCAATGGATCCAAAACATTAGCATCTTTCATAAAGATGCATAAATATGATCCCAAAGATAGAAACCATCCCAACCATTTTTTTCAGCTATTTTGGCTAGCTTAATGATTGATTGTACACTCCAATTTGGACCATAATTAGCTAAATATACACCAAACTTCATATTTCCAGATATCCTCTTGAAAAGAAACTGTGAATTAAACTTCAAAAGCATTATTTAATTCCATATCAATTATAGAGTTTCTAATTCATAAATTTGCTTTTTCATTTTGTTTATCTAAAGTACTTTAAGAGGAATGAAAAACGAGTTAAAAAAATTAAATAAGAATAAAAAAAACTAGAATGAAAAATAACCTGTAAAGATTATATCTCAACTAGATTTCTTAATTAGGATATTATTTCTAATATCTTCTTGGCTTTCGTTTTTGGTAGCAATCGCGACAGTAAACTGGTCTTTCGCCATCTGGTTTGAAAGGAACTTCTGTTTCTATTCCACAGTCAGCACATGTGACTTTATGCATTTCTCTTGGTTCGCGGTTGTAACCGTTATAGTTATTCATTTTATTTTTTCACCGAATAATATTTTATTACACATAATTAGCTTAAAATAAGTCAAAAGATAAATTTTCATGAAATCAAACTTTGTTAATTGCCAAAAAGATACTTTATTCCTATCTCGATAATTTATGTATATTAGGAAAACAAGTTCATATATCATTTATAAAGATGTGGATATACAATAAACGAACATTTTTTCAATAGAAAACTAGTGAAAATGAGTTAGAAAATGTAATGAATAATCAGAAAGTCAAATATTAGTACCAAACCTTCGCCTTACTTCTTTTTATAGTCCATTTTCCATTGTACTATGA
>JAUWKS010000114.1 GCA_030614005.1 Candidatus Heimdallarchaeota archaeon
ATGCCCATGTACGGGGTCCAATATTTCCCCATCCTGTAGATTCATGGAAGGATATACCAATTCCAATTTTTGGTAATTGTTGTTCCATTAGCAGTGACCATTGATTACGGGCTGCGCTTGTATTGGGTGAAAGTAAGTTTACTGAAAAAGCGATTTGTATTTCTGTTTCTTGTGCTTGTGCAAGGTATGTGCTCATACTGAACAAGACAATTAGGGTTAAACCCAATAATGCTTTTGTTTTCATATTTTTTTCACCTATAAATCTTCCACTAAAAGTTTATTTTACAGTGGAAGCAATTCTAAAATGTTATTACAGCTTAATAAAGGTTTTGCGTTTCCATTTTAATAGTTGGAATCGATTTTATATTATATAAGAGAAGTTTGAACAGAGTAGCCATACGGGTTGTTTAAATGCGATTATTTCTTGTGACAATCTAAAAGTAGACTTATCCAAAATACTCGATAAGCTTCAAGATTTGTATCATCCCCATAAGGTAAACTAGCAGCAAAACTGCAGAACTGTAATAAGTGAAAGAATTGAATGTTGCTTCTCGGAAACTGTCTTTACTCATCGGTGCAGATTTGAAAAGTCTAGCTTTCAAATTTGTAAGCGCAATTGATTGTCCAAAATTACCTACACAAGCTCCAAGAAAGACTACGAAACCCACCTCACCAAAGAACACATATTGCAAAATATCTTGTATTGCTAAGACGGGATCAAATTGAAAACCATAAATTACAATAATTGCGATTAATATGTTAATAACTACAAAAATAATTGATGTTATAAATCCCAATAATATAATGCGTGACCAATTTACTTTTACTCTTTCTTCTTCTCCCTCAGTTTTTTTTCCCTTGTTAATTACATCAGTGGTCTTTTTTCTTGTTTTTCCCACTTTCTTACTTGTTGAGCCCATTATTGTCCCCTTTATCAGTTATTGGTGCTCCGCAATCTGAACAAAACTTTACTCCGTTCTTAACTTGATTCCCACACATTGTACATGTTATTACGCTTTTCATATTATTGGGCGCGAAATCAGCTTGATATATGGGTTGCAGGATTATTTTACCATTTTCCATCTCTATTGAAAAATGTTTAGGGTTATCCATATCCTGTAAAATAGTTTTGGGGAGAACAATGCGACTTTGCCGATCAATTTCCAATAATCTGCTATCTTCTAATTTTCTGAGACTTATATTACTTCCATGCTGACCAATTATAACCCCATCTCGCAGTTCAAGGATTCTATCAGCTCTAGCTGCAACTTGCTGTGAATGTGTTACAATACAAATAGCAATTCCAAGTTCTTCATTGATTCTATCAAATAAATCTAAAATACTTTCTGCAGTTTCTACATCTAAATCGCCTGTAGGCTCGTCTCCTATCAATATTTTGGGATTGGTTATAAGAGTTGTAGCTATAGCTGCTCTCTTCTTTTCTCCTCCAGAAAGCGTGTCTTCTCTTTTCATTCTTTTATCCCAAATTCCAAGAAATTTTAGTAGAAATTGGGCTCTTTGTTTCACAACCTTTGGTTGTACTTTTGCATAATATCCAGCTAACTCTATATTCTCTTTTACTGTTAGATGAGATAATAGTTTACTATCTTGAAAAATAACTCCCGCAAATGTTCTTCTTGCCTTTACTATTTCTTCATAAGTAGACCTTGTAATATCTTTTGAAAGCTCTTTCCAAAACACTTTGCCTGAGGTGGGTTTAGTTATCCCTGACACTATATTTACTAGTGTGGTCTTTCCAGATCCGCTTGGTCCAATCAAAAATAACTTTTCTTGAGGTTTTACTTTGAAAGAAACACCTCTTAATGCCTGTGTTTCTATTTTCCCTGTTTTGTAAATTTTGATTATATCTTCAGCAACTAATAATGGATCAGCATCGTTGATTTCTTCAGTTCCATGAGATGGAGCACTAAACTTAGTTGCCATTGGTATAAATCTCCTCTCTTATACACTAATAAAATTGTTTATTGATAAAAAATCAGTTTAAAATAGAAAAGGATAAAGAAAAGAATGTGGAATGTGTTTTTTGTTTAAGTAGGCGTTTAATCTAGATGACATTGTCAAGTTTTTCTTGAAAGTCCAACTCTGGAGTTTTTCTAGCCTTTATGGAATCACCAATCTTTCGAACAATATAATTTCTATTCACCCATATTTTGTCAAGGTTTCCTATGAGTAAGAATATAGCATATATAATTAAGAATGGTATCAAATAAAGCAACCATATTGAAAATGCAACGCCTATAGGATGATACTGCCCTTGCTCATTTGCATATGCAAGGCCATATATTAGGAAGTTATTGGTTTTTCTATCCACAAAGAGAGAGAACAGAATATTTCTAAAACTCAAAGTAATATTGCCAGTCATTAAAGCAATAGATATTCCAGTAATGAGGCTAGCAATGAACACTATAAGTAGGAAAGATTTAGCGCTTGGAATGAATTTTTTCTTTTTCTTAACATGTTTGAACATAATGAAGTTATATGTTGCAGAAACAACTGCCCCAAGTATTATAGGCATTAAGACAATCCAAATATACATATTTGTAAATTTTGGATTTGCTGGATTAATTAGCTCAGAGCCCCAGATGTTTTCCATGCTGTAAAATTTGTGTGATTGAGCAAAATCTAACTCATCAACTGGAAGAGCTCCATTTCTAAAAAAGCCACTGTCGGCAAACATGAATAGTGCAAAACCTAGAATTAAAGCCATCATTGGTGCAAAAAACCAAACCAGTATAGGGTTTGCAATGATTCTTAAATTTGGATCCTGACCTGCATTTAATCCATAAGTAAGAAAGACACTCATCCAGTAACTAGGTCCTTCCCAGAAAGTGTGACTTGGACCTCTTAATGAATTTGTGATACCCATAATTAATATACTAATGACCCAAGTAGAGAATAGATAGATTCCCATTGGTGAATGAAACTTATTCCAGAACCACTTACCAAGCGCGACGAACCAATCTCCCCATACACCAACAAAGGTTCTAGGGCCCATTTCCGTTGAATCAACATTTGCTTCTTCTGCTTCAGTTTTTTCTGCTTGCATAATAATAGCCACGTTGCATATTTTCTTAGACATTTTAAACCTTTTCTCTTACAATTAGATTCACGTTAAAAATAATGATTCAACCAAAATCATTTAAATGCGTTTACTCTTGATTTTTTTAACGCTTGAGGATTAAAATGAACCCAGATGAGACATTAAACTTAGTTAGCGCAGGTATAGACGTTGGAACAACTACTACGCATTTGATTTTTTCTAAACTCAAACTTGAAAAGATATATACTCCAAGAGGAGTGAAATTTGAAGTTACGAAGAGAGAAATACTATACAAAGGTAATATCATACTCACTCCTTTAGTAGACGGACAAACTATTGATTATCTCAAACTTGTTGAATTTATCAAATCTGAATATGAACTTGCATGTATGTCGATTGATGATATTGATACTGGTGCAGTCATAATTACAGGGGAAAGTGCCAAGAAAGAAAATGCAGAAGACCTTGTGAAAGCTCTTGCATACAAAGCGGGTAAGTTTGTTTGTGCAGCTGCAGGACCCAATTTTGAATCAATTATAGCAGCAATGGGATCCGGTGCCGCTCAATATTCTAAAGAAACAAAGAAAACTGTAATGAACATTGATATTGGTGGCGGTACTAGCAACATTGCTATCGTAAAAAACGGTGAAATTATTGATGCTGCTTGTGTCAATGTTGGTGGAAGATTACTAGCCTTTGATACAGAAGACAAAATTGTAAGAATTGAAGATCCTATTAGAAATTTGGAAGACAAAATAGGTATTAAATTCGAATATGGAGGCCATATAACGATTGATCAAAAAAGGAAAATGGCTAGAATTCTTGCTGAAAGCCTCTTTGAAACATTGGATAGAAATTTACAAACACAAATCGCTAAAAATCTACTTATGACAAATCCATTAGAATATAATGGGACTATTGATGAGTTAATGTTTTCTGGTGGTGTAGCAGAGTACATTTATAAGCAGACTGAAGAATATTTTGGAGATTTGGGTAAATACTTGGGTGAAGAAATCCTCAACATTGTAAAAGAAAAGAAAATCAGTATTCATAAACCAGCAGAGCTAATTCGTGCGACCGTAATAGGAGCAGGTCAATATACTCTTCAGGTATCAGGTGTTACGACTCATATATCTGATATTGATATCTTGCCAATTCATAACATCCCTGTTCTGGAACCCAAGATTGACAACAAGCAGATTACTGAGGAAAATGTGAAATTAGCTATTCAAAAGAGCCTTAATATGTTTGATGTGAAGGAAGGGGAAGAGACGGTTGCATTATCATTTAAGGGAGCTATTGGTGGGTCATATGCGGGACTAACTACTTTTGCGAAAGGTGTAGTAGGTGCTTTACCAAATACAATTAGAAAAGAAAAACCTGTTATCTTAGTTTTTGATCGAGATATTGGTAATTCTGTTGGTAATGTTATGAAAAGAGAAACATCTGCAAAGAAAAACATTATTTCAGTTGATGAAATAATTATCCAAGAAGGAGATTTTATAGATATTGATCAACCAAAAGCAGGAGGACAAGTAGTCCCAGTTGTGGTGAAATCCTTAGTTTTTTCAGCTTAGAAAAACATGGGTGTTACCACCCTACTACTATTCCATCCGCTCGAGGACTTGTTCCACCACAAAGAACACCACTCTTGGGATTTCTATTTATTATCTGACCCCGACCAAATATCATTCTTGCATATCCAGTAGTGGGTACAACTGAGTGACCCATTTGACTTAATCTAGTTATGACCGCAACGTCAATCCCCTCTTCTAAAGCTACGTCTCCTTTACTGGTTCCATCGATTATAGTAAACCTAGGTGCATCAAGAGCTTGCTGAGGGTTCATATTATAATCAATCATGTTGATCATCACTTGTGCATGTCCTTGAGGTTGATTAAATCCTCCCATCACCCCAAAACTAGAATAGAGTTCACCATCCTTTGTGGCCATTCCTGGTATAAGTGTGTGATATGGTCTCTTATTTGGTGCCAAAGCATTTGG
>JAUWKS010000006.1 GCA_030614005.1 Candidatus Heimdallarchaeota archaeon
CATACACATTCCAAATGCCATCATTAATTTCATTAAATGTCATTACTAATTACAACACCTATGATTAATTATTCTTTTAGAAACTATTTGTTCTTGAAATAATTGGAATCTTCTCAAATAATAACGTTTAGTTATTAAATTTAAATAAATTCAATATCTTCAAACGAAAAACAAGTTACCAACTAAATGAATTCAATTTATAAAGAGAAATCTTACCGACGTATTTTACTGTAAAATTGTAAGTGTTTAAAGATAATATTATATCATTGCTATTCTAATTGGGATAATTTATTTCTTCATGAAATTGAAGCAAAAAATACCCAATTTTAAGAAAAATACAAGGGATAAAAATGAACAAAAAAATATTAGCAGCAGCTATTGCTAGTTTAGTAGTGCTAACAACTTGTGTTGGTATAATTCAAATTAGGCAAGTAACTGCTTCACCCACTGTGCTATACAGAGTCGAAGTTAAAGTGACCAAAATGAATCTCTATAATGATGGAGATACTATTGGGAAAGGTGAAATATATATGAATGATCCTGGTGCTGATTGGCCTAGTAAAGATTCTACAAAGTACGCAGGAGGATTTGAAGCTGTATATATGGGCAATATTCTACTTGATTATTACGTTCTTAGCTACGATATTACCAGTGAAGGAGTATCTCATTCAATAACTTCAACAACTTCAAGACAAACATTGTCCTATTCTCTTATGGATAAAGATTGGCCAAGTAAAGACGATCAGCTTTGGAATGGATATATTCAAACTTCTGGAACAACAAATGGTTGGGTATCAGGATGGAGTGGTGCAAAAGGCAGTACAAAATCTTTAGCTGGCGGAAATGTCAAAATTTGTACTTCAAATACAATTTCTGATACGTATAAATTTACAAAAAGTACTAATTTTGGTACAGTGTATACTTGGTATCGGACATTTACTAATGCACTCTACTTTGAAATACGTGTTACTCTAATAAGTAATATCTAAATTTTTTGAAAACTCAAAGGAAAGATATTTTCTTTCTTTTTTTTAATTCTTAAATATTGTTGACAAAGAGCTACACTTAAAATAAGAGCATTCATTTTTCAATTTAATTAAACTCGATATCTAATTATTAATAAATCTTAATATTTTAGTTTCTTATAAAATCACCAAAAAAGGGAAAAGATCTGGTGTAGAAACCTTTGTCACAATCTTCTCGAGATGTAAAAAAAAGGCTCTTTGAATTTGCTAAAAAAGAATTTTCAACTAAATCACCATTATACGTTGAAGTTCGAAAAGCTAAAGGGGCAAAAACATTCTATAAAGGACCTGTTCCACAACTCATTCTAACAAAACATAAAGCTATTCTTTTTACTGTTTTCGCAGATTATGGCTCTCTTTCACGCCTCTATTATTTCAATAGAGATGGATATTGTATCCAGGATACAAGCTATTCGACTAATAATATCCACAAGATAAAGAACCATCTCAAGAAAACAACTACTCGAATATTAAGATATCCAAAACAAGAAACAGTAGCTTCCAAAAGCGAAATCTCTGTTGAGTTAGATAAGAAATTTGCTAGTATAATTGAGAAAATAGAAAAGATTACAAAAAGGAAGCTTGAGAGTAGACCTATTATTACCATAAGTGGTAACCTTGAATCCACGACTTTTGGGAAGACTTTTGAAGTTTTGACAATGAGAGACAGTTTCTTAGAACTACCATTTGGTGCAGAAAAAGAACCAAATATAGATATTATTCTAATCTATGAAGCGTTTAGAACAACTTTTGACAGTAAGCTCCAATACCCACTTTTATCTGAGGAATTGGCTAAAATTGGCACACTGTTATTATTAGAAAAAGAAGAATTGTTAGAAAGAGCAATTTCAATGAGTGCAATCAATTCATTAAAAGTAGAATCCTTTTCAAAGAATCTCTCAGATAAATTCTTAGAACTAGCTATTCTATTTGATCTTGTTGATCTAGTAAAAGATTTCACAGATTATAAAATACTTATTCATTCAAAAGATGCTGCTGTAAGGTTCATTGAGAGCATAGTAATCGATCTATTCTCTAATTATGATAGTAAATATCGCTTGGCAACATACATCCACCGCTCGATAAAAGAAAATACTATTTCAAAATCTAATGAACAATTTTTCGATTTGCTTCTTGTAACTAGTTGTTTAGAGAATTTATCTGAAACGCAAGAGAAGATGACATCTCTAAGGATAGCTCTTGATAAGAAACTTGTAACTAAAACAAGAGGCAAAATATTTGAAGAATTATTAGATTCAATATACAGGAATAAAGTTAGGAATGTTGCTGAAAAATGGCTGGATGTTTATGATTTATTTTCAACAAAAACGGATGATTTAATGGATTTAGTTATTGAGAATATGTTCAAGAAAGCAATTTCCATTGTTACAGTATATACAACTGAGCAATTAGAAAAACATGGTGATATTATTTTAACGTTCAAAAATAATTCAGATACGAATCTTGGTTCTTTCACTGTAAGTGAACTTCATTGGACACCACGAGACTCTATGGAAATTATAGGCGTAAAAAGACGATTAAAACGTGCAATTCTAGAAATTGGCGAGGAAGCAGAACTACGGATTCCTATAATTCCTAAGAAAAGTGGTACAATAAATTTTGCTAATTTAGATGTTAGATTCAATGATCACTCAAGTATGAAGCATTATGTTCGTATATCTCTGCCGTCATTAAAAATAAGAAAATGAAGCTAATTTTGTTAATTAGCTTGCTTAATAGAGCTCATAAGATCTATTCAAGAACCCTTTCCAAATAGTTGGCATTTTATTTAGCTGTTCTTGAACAATTTCTTCTATTCTTCGTTTAGTTTTGCTTTCGGTTTTTTTCCCTACGATAGCAAGCTCTATGATTTGTGGTTCAGTAATTTTTGTACCAATTTTGCTAACAAGATAACAGTCCACATTTTCAACACCTATTTCATGAACAACTTGTTCAGCAATGTTTCTCGCTGCAATATTATACGTTTTACCAACATGACTTACTGGATTCTTACCTGCAGCTGCTTCTAAAGTCATTGGTCGATAAGGAGTAATCAATCCATTTGTTCTATTACCACGACCAACCTGACCATCGTCTCCTTGCTCAGCAGAGGTACCAGTAACTGTCAAGTACAAACAATCTTCATTGTTAGCAACATCTGCTACATTGACATCAACAGAAACATCACCACCCCAAACTTTGGAAGAGAGATCGAGAATCATATCCTTGACATCATCTTTTGTTTGCCAATAATGATCAGTATCTACAAGCTCAGTACAAATCATTGCACAAGCAATAGTTAAATCAATCTTCTTACCATGTCTAACACCCATTACTTTGATATCTTCACCAATTGCCGGGAATTTTTTCTTGGTATCAGGGTTATTAAGCAATATTTCAGACTTGTAAGTTAATTCTTCCACTTGAGTAAATGGAGCAAATCCTATACCAATCGAAGTATCATTTGCTCGTGGTATTTCAGAATCTTCATCAAAATTGCCGACTAAATCTGTACTTCCTGATCTAATTTTGTAATCAATAATAATATCATGTTCAATATTGAGGTGAGGTAAATCTTTACCGAGCCAATTCTTTGTTGTTTCAATAACAAGTTTACCAATTGGTAAATATTTATCATTTATTCTAGTATTAGCACCCACAGCTCTACCAACAAGAAGAAGATAAATGGGTTCTAATATTTCACCATGACCAATTCTTGCTTCAGATTGTCCTCCACATAATATTGCTTTGTCCACATTATGGTGTTGGATACCACCTAAATTTTCAACATACCATTTGCTTAAAGCAATACTTAATTCCTCAGAGGCTTTATCACACAGAAAATCTGGATGTCCTTTCCCTTTGCGCTCAACTATCTCAACAGGTAATTTTGATGGGACAACATCACGATTATAACTAACAACTAAATTCTTCATCTTATTTTCAGCTTCCTTTTTGCGTGGATTATAAAGTGAAGCTTACAGTTTAAAATCTTTGCTCAAATCAAAGAGAAACAAAAGATATTTGTAAGATCACATCTGTTATCTGACAAAATTCCGACAGATTTTTATTCCTTTAACTTAATACTGTGCTAGATTTAAATCAAACAATTGAGGGATTTATATTGGTGAGAAATGAAACAATCTATGCAAGATGCCCCAAATGTAATGCTAATCTAGTTATTATGGATGGAATTTATGTTATCAATTGTAATGAATGCAACATTAATCTAGAATATGATCTCGAAATGAGAAAATTAGAAATTCTAGGGCGGAAAGTCGAATTTGTTTCTGGGAAAGTAATCAAAAGCACAGAAATAAATTCAACATTGGGTTCATCAAGAAGGTATTTTCCTTATCTTTTACTTGGAATAGTTACACTCGGAGTTGGATTAATATTCTATATGATGAAAAATTTGCGCGATCTAGAAGAGCATGAGACACACAGTAAGGAAGAAAAAGGTGCACAGCCACTTTTGCAGTCTGGTGAGACTTTTCTAAATTTTCATCAAATCCTACAGAATAGAATTTTTTATAGTGTTCGGTATATGGCAATGCTATGTGTTATAACAATTAGTTATGATTTAATCACTGCTGCTGAAAGTAAATATTCCAGTCTCTATCACCATTTGAAAGGACAAAGCAAAGAAACAGCGCCAATAAAATCTCCTCATTCAGCAATATTTCTAATATCATTTATTCTGTATATTGTTTCAATTGCAATAGTTTTGCCTACTGCAATAACTGATATTGTTTATTCAATACCATTAGTTGGTTTAACATTCTATATAGCAGCCGGTGTTGCAGGAGCTTCATTTCTTGTTGTACTTTTATGTGGAGCTATTTGGCAGAAAGCGTTTAATGAACATGTAAAAGCAATGAGGAAACTAGGATATCAATAAATCTGGGCTCAATTTTAGCTAGATTTACTTTTCTTTTTTCCTTTTTTATTCTTCCAAAGTTCTTTCATTTCAGTGAACATCTCCTTTTCACGTGAGGAAAGTTTGGTTGGAGTAACAACTCGCATTATGATGTGCATATCTCCTTTACCAAAACCTTGGAGGTTTGGAAATCCTTTCCCTTTAAGACGATATATTGCTCCATTTTGTGTGCCAGCTTTTATACCAACTTTAGCTTTTTGACCTTTAACCAATGTGGGAACAAAAATAGTATCACCTAAAACTGCTTGTGCGATGTTAATCTTCTTTTCGAGTATTAGTTCGTTATCCTCTCTTTGGAAGTATTTGTGCTCTTTTAGAGTAATATTTACAAGTAAATCCCCTGGAGGAGCACCTCGTGGGCCGGGTTCACCTTCACCAGAAACTCGTAACGTATAACCGCCATCTATACCTGCTGGAATTGAAACTTTGACTTTTCTAGGGCGTTTTACCATACCAGATCCTCTACATTGGTTGCAAGGTGAATCAATAATTACTCCAGCGCCCCGGCATTGCCTACAAGTTGTTTCATTAACCATCATTCCGAAAGGTGTTCTCTGTTGCACTCTTTCTCTTCCTGAACCACCACAAGTGCTACATCTTCTAGGAGCTGTACCAGCGGCAGCACCAGAACCATTGCAAACATTGCAAGTAATATTCTTTTTTATTTCAATTTCCTTTTCTATTCCAGCTGCAGCTTCTTCAAAAGTAATTGGCAAAGTGATTCTAAGATCTCTACCTCTTACAGGTCTGTGCGTTCTACTTGAGCGTCCACCACCAAATAAATCGCTAAAGATACTTCCGAAAATATCCCCAACACCTGCGCCTCCAAATGGATCTCCACCAGTTCCTCCTGCGGTGTGCCCCAAACCACCCCATCCTAATCGATCGTAAGCGGCTCTTTGATCGGGATCACTCAAAACAGAATAAGATTCTGACACTTCTTTAAAGCGTTTCTCTGCACCTTCATCACCAGGATTTGCGTCAGGGTGATTTACTCGAGCAAGTTTTCTGTAGGCTTTTTTAATCTCATCTTGATTTGCGTTTCTTTGGACGCCTAAAACTTCATATGGGTCTCTTTTGGAACTGCTCATTTATTAATCACCATAACTGTCAGATTTACTTCCCTATTCTCAGTACTCTTGACTTCTAACTAATTTTCAATCCAGATGGTTTCACTATTTAATCTAGTGATTTTTCTTACATTTATACCTACTTAAATTCTATAATTAGTGAATTAAAATGACTAGGTTCTATTTTTAATTATTGTGAAACAATACCTTTCCATTTTTAAAAAATTACTCTCTCCAGTAGAAATTATTGATGGATATCATGAAAATCTATAAATAACAATTGACGTAGTTGAAAGCAGATTCCGGAATTTAATTCCAGAAAATGTTTCGGAGAAGTCGACATACAATGGGTCAAACAGTAATTGAAAAAATTTTTTCCGCTCATTCAAAAGATGAGGTAAAACCAGGCAATATCATTTGGTTAGACCTCGATGTTCGGAGTGCTCGTGATTTTGCAGGAGCTAATGTTGTAGGAAATCTACGGAAAAATTACCCTGAAAAGTCCAAGTTTGAGAATAAAGAGAAGACTGTCTTCACTTTCGATTGTGTTATTCCTGCCAATAATCTTGGATACGCAGAAAATCAACAAACTATTCGAGTCTTTGCAGAAGAAGAAGGAATAAAACTTTATGATTCTGAATGGGGAATTGGTTCTCACGTTCTAATCGAGGATGGGTATAGTTTACCAGGAACAACGACTGTTGGTACAGATAGCCATTTGAATATTATGGGTTGTATCGGTGCTTTTGGTCAGGGCATGGGCGATCAAGATATTGCTTTTGGCATGAAAGCCGGCAAAACTTGGTTTGAAGTTCCACCTACAATGAAAATTATTATTGAGGGTGAATTAAAAGCTCCTTGTTCAGCTAAGGATATTACTTTAGCAGTAATTCGAAAATTGACTTCCAAAGGTTCCTTAGGAAAAGCAATCGAATTTGAAGGGAAAGCTATTGATAATCTCTCTTTACCAGGCAGAATAACTCTCTCTTCAATGGTTACTGAAATGGGTGGCATTGTTGGTTTTATTCCACCAAGTGATGAAGTTCTAAAGTATTGCAAAGAACGTGCGAAAACTGATTTCACTCCTCAATACGCTGATGAAGACGCTAAATATGTTGAAGAAGTTGTTGTGGATATTTCAGATTTACGTCCTTTAATTGCTAAACCATTTAAACCTGATAATGTGGTAGAGGTTGAATCTCTAGAAAAAGACAATATTCACGTTCATTCTGGATTCATTGGTTCTTGTACAAATGGTCGCTACGCTGATATGAAAGTAGCAGTAGATATGCTTAGAGACAAAGAAGTAGCACCAAAAACAGTACTAAAAATCGTTCCTGCAACACGACGAGTGCTTGGTGATATGATTGCCAATAACGATCTTCAAGTTCTGTTTGACGCTCGAACAGTTGTAAGCAATCCTGGTTGTGCAGGTTGTGCATCTGGTCAAATCGGTATGACTGGCAAAGGAGAAATTCAAGTATCTACTGGAAATCGAAACTTCAAAGGAAAACAAGGTTCTGGTATGACCTATCTCTGCAGTCCAGAAACTGTGACTGCTTCATCAATTGCTGGGAAGATAATCAGCCCAGATAATCTTTAGGAGGAAAAAATAAATGGAAAAACCAATTACACTTAAAGGAAGGGCAGTAGTAATACGTGATTCTAGTGGGAAACCCATTGATGATGTTGATACGGATATGATTTTTCACAACAGGTATCTTCATATCATTGATATAAATGAAATGGGTCAATATGCTCTTGACAATCTTGACGATTGGAAGGATTTTGCTAAAACAACTAAAAAAGGTGATATTGTATTCTTTGGCGCTAATTTTGGTTCAGGTTCTTCTCGTCAACAAGCTGTTGATTGCTTCACTGCTCTTGGTGTTCAAGCACTAGTTGCGAAATCTTATGGTGCAATCTATAAAAGAAATGCTATTAATGCTGGTATGCCTATAATTCAATCAGCTATCATTGACGATAAGTCATTAATTGAAACTGGCGATGAAGTTGAAGTAAATCTCAAAACTGGAATGATTAAAAATCTATCAAAGAAGAAAGAGCATTCCAATAGAGGCATGTCTAAAGTACAAATGGATATCTACAAAGCAGGCGATCTCTTTGCATATGCAAAGAATCTATAGCCTGTTCTTTTTTTCCTCTTTCATTCAACTTATAATTAGTAAGCACAATTCTTATAGTACGAACAACTAACTGTTTCTAAAGGTGTTTAGTGAATGTCCGAGTTAGATAAAAAATTACAAATAATAGAAGAGAGAATGAAAGATCAACTTTCTTCTCCAAAAGATGCAAAATTGATACGAACTTTGATGGAAACGCTTATTGATATTCGCGAAGCATTTGAGGAGTTCAACCGCTTCTTTAAAATTGATATTAACTTAGAGGAATTAGAGAACTTTAAACCAAGAGAAGTTGAATATTCCGGAGAATGGACAGACTCTCTAATTAAAATTTGCGAAGTATTAATTGATCTATATGAGAAAATTGACAAAGATGATCTTGCTAAAAAATGGAAGAAACGATTAGAGGAACTAAAAGATATCTAATAGTGAAAAGGGTCTTTTCCTTTCACTCTTCTTTCTCTTCTTCTGTAGTTTCGTTTGTTTCTACATCGCTAAAGACAACTTCTTCTTGTTGTGCTTCTTTCTCTTTTTCTTCAGGTGCTGTCTGTTTTTGTCCGACATCCTCTGTGGGGGTTCTCATCCATCCAAAATATATTCCTAAACCAAGTAGGAGCAAATCAACAACTAACATCATTGTGAACACTAACGTATTTTTAACATGAACCTCGTTCCCTAAAATGTCTGATTTCTCATAAGGAAAAATACCGATAAAACCACTAATGATAATGTATGCTAATAATCCAGCAAATAGGAACATAAATGCGAATCCCCATTTGTTTATGTTAATTGAAAGATCGATATCTTCTTCTGCTTTTTTTACATGAGTTGATTTATTTGTGGTTGTTGTTTGTTCTTTATTGCTTTTCTGACTTGTCTCGCCTGACTCTGGAATGGTGATTCGCCTCCATAGCTAATTTGATAGCTATCACATATGAGTTAATAATTTAAAATTGTGCATTGTTTAACTATATTTTTAACTTCAAAATTAGATTATATTTAAGGAAAATTGTTATTTGAGGTTAAAACTATGTTACATAATTTTGTTTTTCGAAATAAAATAATTCGTGTTCTCGAAGACAGACTCACTAACTGGGAGCAAAAAGGATTTCTAATTTCGACATTAATTGAGAGAGAAAGCAACGGATTAGCCGTTTTTACGCGTCTAGTAGAGAAACACTGGAAAGTAAAAATAAGAAAAGGTGCTGCATCAGTTGCTGCTTATATGAAATATAAACAAGTTACACCGGTATTTATTGGAAGAATTTTTCTGGAAAAAGATTGGAGCGTCAGGTATGCTCTCTCTTCTACAACTGCTCGTTTGATCGGTAGTGAAGCGATTGAAAAATTACAGAACAAGTATAATGAACTTCTATTACAACAAACTGATAATAATAAGAAATATTTCTTGACAGTGCACTATGCGGAGAGTTTAAGCTCTATGGGTTTGGAAGCAACTATTCCTATTTTAATTGAGATGCTTGAGCAAGCAATCAGTCATCAAAGGAAACAATCGAATTCTCTTATTGTACAGATCCTTTATGGCTTGGGAGAAGTTGGCAATGAAGAGGTAATCGATGTTTTACTCGCAAAAAGAAATGCAAACGCTTTCTTTGCAGAGAGCGTTAAAAATAGTGCTCATCATGCATTAGATAAACTTGCGAAGAAATATGGTGCCAGTTCAATTTTCCGTTATTTAGAGAAAAGAGGTGAAAATTAGCGAAAGATATTTGTTCGTGCACATCCAAACGTATTAAAGGAGCTGAAAAAAACATCGTTTAGTGAACAATAATATATCATCTTTTTCCAAATATTACTAAGAAGAGGGTACTTCTTGCTTACCAACAGAGTATATATTCAAACACAGTTGAAAATGCACATTTCAAACATCTTATTCTTTGCTATTAACATATTTCATATTGTTCTTGCTTCAACATCAAATATTGTTACCCAAACTGATACGTTTCTAAAATTCAGAATTCTCTTTTTTAGTGATTTTAACTTAATTAGATTTCTTTTAGCTTTAGGAATTGTATTAGCTCAAATATTTTTATCATATTTAGTTTTAAATAGAAAATTCCGAAAAGCTGAGCTGGTGCTAATAACCGAAAGTGGTTTAGCAGGAGAAAATAATGACAAAATTCTCCAAGATTTACGACTTAACCCAAAACAAATCTATGAATGGGTTCATTCGATGGCAGATGAACAAAATATTAAATCTATCAGAAGAATTTATCTTACTGATACAAGCATACCAAATGCTTTAACCATTGATGTTTTGCCGTTACCTCTTATCAGGAGATCTTGGATAGTTTTAGATGCTAATATTCTAGAAGTACTTGAAGAACGAGAGATAAAAGCAGTTATTTCGCATGAATTAGGTCACGTAAAAAGATTTGATGGCATTGTGAATTTATTTAGATTTGGTGTTAATTATCTTGTATTTTTAGCATATGCTTTTTTGATAGTATCAATAATTTATCATATAATTGCAGATAAACCAGTCGTAGCACTAGATATTGCCTTGAAAATTGTTTACCTATTAGTTGTTTTATTCATCATTTATATTTTTACAATAATTAACAATCTTTTGATTAATTTTTCAAGAAGACAATCTGAATTAGTTGCAGACTATTATTCAGCAAGAACGATTGGACGAAATCACATAATAAATGCCTTAGTTTTATTAGGACAGAGAATGGATGTAATTTCCGCTTTTGGGGCTGAATTTAAATGGTTGGGCAGTTTAGAAGGAAAAGAAAATCTAACAAGAGAATTCATTCAAGGTTTGAAGACTCTTCCACCTAAGGAAATAACTAAGAAAATTTCTCGAGAAAAAGCGGTATCAATTTACGTTAGTCAACGATTGAAAAATATCCGTGATGATTTATTCGTTCCTCTAACAAATGATCAAATCAATAAATTAACAGAGGTTTCAAGTAAAAAACTCCTGAAAGTTAGGGAAAATTCAGTAGAAAATGGATTTGCGATACATAGGCAACTAAAAGCTGATATTCATAAATTAACAATTGATTGGTTATCAATAGACAAAGATAAAGACCTGTACTTGCAAGATGAAGAAATTGATAATCTAATTAAGATAATCAAAAGAAACCCAGAAAAGGAATTATTCGAGGAAGAAATACAAAAGCGAAGAACAATCATCGGTTACGATCATCCTTCTATAAAACAACGAATACTCTTTTTATATGAAGCATTAGAGAATAAATCCCGCTCTGAAGATACTAGTTGAATACTTTCTGTTTACTCTTCAGAAAACCTTCCTAAATAAGAAAAGCTTATTCTAAACCGAAATGTGAATAACTTTAATCGCTCTTTTGGAAGGTTAGAAATGGTAGCCAAAGATATTGTTCGGAAAAAAATTAATTCGGATTCATCTGATGATGAATATGTAGAAACAAATGATTTTTGTAATGATTGTTTATACAGTTGGTGTTCTAAAAGAGATATGGTTTCATATTGTACTATGAAATCAAAAGGATTATTCGAGTGTAGAAGTTGCATGATAAAATTAATGAGTGCCTATGAAAAGGAGCTTTTAATTAGTGATGAAACAAAAACCACTGAAAACAAGAAAATTCCTTTAACAATTTAATTAAATGAATTAAAACACTCGTCCCAATCGAAAAAATTTGTTGACTAAATTTTTTATCCTTATGCACATTTCAAAAGTATTTTATTTAAGGTTGAACGTTTACATCTAAATTGATGTGTGGAATAACCTTTGGTATTTAATTTACATTTCTTCTACTGGCATGAAGTGATGGGTCCTTTATCTTACTCTTCACACGGGAAATTTGAGATAAGTCAAGAAGATATTTTCATGCTCTTAAGTTCAGTAGAACCTTATACAGCATCAAGTGAATCAACAATCTCTGGACCATATTATATTGAAAAAGAAGTTATTATGGTCTATAACAGAAGTATAAATTATCCTGAAGCAAATGATGAACGGTTGCGAATTATGGGTACTGATTCTTGGGTAATGATTTCTTGCGAAGAGAAAAATGAATTAGTTCTTCTTTCTAAAATAGAGATTGCTAAAATGGTTTTAGATATAGAGTTTGGTACCATTGAAGAAATATGTCAATTAACTACCGAAATGGCTGAACAAGCTACCAGAGCGATTCTAGATATCTATAGTTAATCTTTTTTTAACATTCAAAATCATCGAAATAGTTATTATAATATTAATAATCTATTGCAAAGAGAAAGCACCCCGATTTAATTTACTGGTCACTTTAATCCATAGAAGTCAAAAATGGTGACCAGCGATAGTTAGGGTAAGTTAGAAGTTAATATTAACAGAATAATTGGTGAATGTTATTTGTTCGATTTACTAAGATATGGTATCTCTACTGGAGAAAAGTTAGGTGCAGATTACGTTGAAGCGCGATTCGATGACCTACAACTTCGAACTCTAGTAAAAGAGAACCAAAAAATTAAGGAAACAAATCTCAATAGACGTAGAGGACTGGGAATAGTAACCTATTATCAAGGTGTCCCAGGATACTCCTATACTGCGAGTTTGGAACGAAAGGCAGTAAAAGGATGTGCAAAAAATGCCTTTGGAATTGCAAAAGCTTCAGCTAGCATTGCTAGTATTAAACTCAATTTTGAACGCAGAGAAAAAACAACGAAAGTACATGATCTAAAATTATCAATCGAAAAACATCCAAAAGATTTTGATTTGGAATATAAAATTGATTTAATGAATCGCATTGAAACAAGCGCACTTGCTGATGTTGACTGGGTTAAATCATCAAGAGCTTTATATGGCGAATTTTATGGAAATAAATTTTTTATGAATAGCGATGGAGATGAAATCTCTTGGGAACCATTAGTTATTGATTTAAGAGTAAGTTTAACAGCTGCTGGTTCTGGAGACAATCTCGTAAGTGGGGGAAATGGAAAAGGAGGTTCAAAGGGATTAGAGCTCTTTGACATTAAGAAAAATACTCCAGAATACTTAGGACAAGAAGTTCATAAATGGACTAATGAGCAAAGAGAAGCAAAAGCTGCTCCCGCAGGAAAATATAGAGCATTATGTGACAATAACTTAAGTGGAGTATTAGCTCACGAATCCTTTGGTCATTGTACAGAGGCAGATTTTATTTTGACAAATAGCTCTGCATTAAAGGACAAAATCGGTGTTCAAATAGGAACAGATATTGTGAATATTTATGATGAAGGAACACCCGAAGGAGACTACAATAGTTTCTGGTTACCTTATGATGATGAAGGAACTAAAACAACAAAAACTGTCCTTGTAGAAAATGGTTTACTTAAAGGATACCTACACAATAGATCTACAGCAAAAATGCTTGGAGAAGAACCCTCAGGAAATGCCAGAGCAATAAGCTATCGTTTCAATCCAATTCAACGAATGAAAAATACCTATTTTGCCCCTGGAGACTTAACAGAGGAAGAAGCTATTGAACAACTTAAAGAAGGCATTTATGCAATCCAAACTTCGGGAGGACAAGTTAACCCAAGTGATGGAACATTCCTATTCAAAGCAAGAAGAGGATATTGGGTAGAGAATGGTGAAATAAAATACCCAATTAAAGATGTTACAATCAAAGGAGATATCCTTTCACTATTAATGAATGTTGAAGGATTGACAAAAGACTTAGAGATATCTAGTGGGTACTTTGGTGGATGCGGAAAAGGTGGACAATTTCCACTGCCAGTTGGCCTTGGCTCATCAAAAATCCTTTTCTCTGAGGCTACTTTTGGAGGCGAACAATAATGAAATTTGATACTTTAAAAGATGATCTTTTAGCCCTTGCTGATACAGGTCTTAAATATGCTAAAAATCAAGGTGCAGATCAAGCTGAAATCTATGTCAGTAGTATGCACAATATCAATATTAACAACCAATCTGGAATGATTGAAGCTAAAGATGGCTTAAATGAAGGTATTGGTGTACGTGTTGCTATTGGTAAATGCCTTGGTTTTGCTGCTATGAGCGGTTTAACCGATGATGCGTTAAAACATGCTGTCTCTGAAGCATTGTCAGTAGCCAAATCCGTGAAACAAGATAACGAAGGTTTTGACTCATTTGTTTCAAAAGGGAAAGTAGGCAAAGATGGCATTCTTGATTCCAAAATTGTTGAAATGTCTACTGAAGAGTTAGTTCAAAGTGCTAATTCGATTTATCTAGAAGCTAAGAATTTTGATAAGAGAGTTATCTCTCCATCTGCTCAAGTTCAATCATTCTATGGTGGGCATGCGGTAGTAAATTCCGAAGGAGTTGCTGGTGCATCTAAAGCAACAGTATTCGTTATTGTAACTTTTACCACTGCTGCAGAAGGCGAGAAGCGCAAGAGTGCTTTTGATTTTAAAGTAACTCGTGAAGTTCCTGAATTTGAAAATATTGGTGCTAAAGCTGCTGAGAAAGCAGTAAAGCTTCTTGATTCCAAACCTATGGAACATACAGGAGTACTTCCCACTTTGTGGAATCCAAATGTAATGTCTAGTTTCTGGCAAATGTCTCTTGCCCAATCCATCAATGGTAGACAAGTAGTTGAGAAGAACAGTTATTTCATGGACAAGCTTGGTGACCAAGTTGGCATTGGTAAATTATCAGTAACCGACGATGGCCAATTACCTGAAGGTTTGAATACCACAGCCATTGATCATGAAGGTGCTACTCGACAAACTACTCCTATTATTGAGAAAGGAGTTTTGCGTTCCTTCTTGTACGATAGCTATTATGGAAGATTAGGTAAGGTAAAAAGTACTGGAAATGCTGACAGACGTCAAGGGTATGAAAGTACACCAACCATTTCTTCTTCAACAGTAGTTATCACTCCTGGAACAAAAAGCTTCGATAAGATGGTCTCTAGCATTGACAAAGGTGTTTATGTTATGGATAATGTTATGGGCATGGGTCATTCCAACCTTATTTCTGGTGATTTCTCAGTTGTAGCGACATCCGCTTATCTGATAGAAAAAGGAGAAATTTCTCATCCATTAGAGCCTATAACTATCGCAGGAAACCTCTACAAGAGCTTTAAAGATATCCAAACAATTGGTTCGGATTCAAAACTCTTACAAGCAGTTAAGACTCCTTCAATGTTATTTGATGGTTTTACTGTTGTAGGATAAAATGAAACACCTCTGGAAAATTCCGAGGTGAAACCTTATTTTTTTTATCTTTTGCCGCCACATTTAGAGCATATATGTTCGTATTTTTCAAATTTCTCATTGCAGAATGGACATTCATAAATGAAGTTGTAGTCTTCCGGTAAATCTTGAGCTGGAGGAATTATTTTACCATTCTCGTCACTAATGGTGTTTTCATCATTTTCTTCGTCTTTCTCAATAGTGCTATAATCTATTTTACTATATCTTCTTCTAACATAGATAATACTAATTAAGATTAGACTGTAAATCCATTGAAAACCAAACGATGCACCAAAACCTACCAAAAAATTCTGAAAGAATGAATAACCAATGGCCATATTTGACTCTTTTAAGGTTGCTGTAAATGCCATCACACTTGAAGATGAAACTGATTCTAAAGTTACATTATACTCAATCATAAATCCATGTTTAGCCGAATAAACAAGATAAAAATGTCCATTGAAACTTTCACCAAAATGTGACTGAGCTACCTTTCCCTGGAAAATATAAACATCTACCCAAGCGCCTTGGAATGGATATTTCGTGTGATGTGTAGAATTTCTTTGTGGTATTGTTGTGATAGTAGGACTATGAAGATAGAATTCTTGTTGTTCTTTCCAATTGACATTAATCATAGATATTGGAGCAATAATGTCTGCAACTGTTAAAGTAGCTGCAGTTGAATGACTTCCTGAAGTTCCAAGAGGCAACATTTTCATAGCATCATTTGGATTAATGATTGGTGTTCTAATTCTATGACTACTATCTGAATAATTTAAAATGAAATTACCATCATTTTGAACTTGATAAACATCAAGATCAAACTCTCTAATATTCCTAAAAGCCACTACTTCGAAACCAACGTAATCGGTTCCAGTATAGTTAAAATCCCATTTAAAAGCGCTGCCTGCTTTTATGCCCCCTACTACCCTTGCTCCTTGAGTATCTGTTACAAAGGAAATTGTTGTACCTACTCCTAAACAAATCAAAATTACCCATGCTGTTCTTATTATCGCTTTATGTCGTTTCATTTCTCCCAAATTCCACAATTTACTAGTTACCTAATAACTGATAGAACATTATATATTTTTTTCCTTAACTAAGGGATTTCTTTCTTTACCAAAAAAAAGCTAAGAATTGGATTTATTCTTTCAAATCCATTTCTTTTATTAGTTTGTTCATTCCATGAAGATATTTTAAAAGATTGTTTTTAATAGAATGAATATCGCTTTGAATTTCTATAATTTCTGCTTTAATATTTTTAATTTCCAAATCAATGATCTGTATTTTTTTCTGCAAACCAATTGTACTTATTTCATTTAACTTCTCCACTTCATTCGGAGCCTGGTAAGCTTTCCTAATTTCAGTGCTTTTCTTTTCTTTTCGTATGTGGAGATCTGCTGCTAATTTCTTAATTTGAGGTGAGTTTTTACCTGCCTCTAAAAGTAACTTTCCGGTTATTTTATTGAATAATAGGTCTATATTTTCTCCAGTCAATGCACTGGTGCTAATATGTAAGATGTCATGACCCATCTCCTTTGACAAATTTTTTAGAAAATTTTTGAGATAATCATCATCTGTTTTCTTTCTGTCTACCAAATCGTTTTTATTGCCAACAACAACAAATGTTTCAATTGAGCCATTACTATTCCTTTTGACTTCTTTAACCCACTTTGGCAAGTTTAAAAGTGTTTTATTATCTGTAATATCATAGACCAACATTGCTGCTTGAGATCCTGAGTAAAAGCTTGCACGAACTTTATCGAATTTTTGCTGCCCAGCGAGATCGAAAATTTGGTATTGAACTGTTAAATTGTCTGACAGTTTTATTCGCTTGGTTGCGAAATCTGCTCCGATAGTATAAATGTATTCCTTTATTGTAGTTTCCCCTAAATATTTTCTTCTTATACTTGTCTTACCAACAGCAGGGTCACCAATAATTACAATTTTCCAAACTAATTTTGCCAACTTTATCATTTCCGTTTATTTTTACTATTAATCTATAATTTTAACAATCCTTTGATTTCTTTTAGCTTTTCATTTTTAACTCTAATCTCATTTTTTAATTTACTAATTAATTCATTTTGTTCATTTATTGTTGTATTTAAATGGTCTACTTTTTCGCTTAAGTTCTGCAGTCTAGAAATCTTTTCTTCTAAAATACTACTTAACTGTTCTAGATTAGAATCTGTAGCATTAGAATTTGCACCTGCATTTTGTTCACCTTTTTCAATAAGAGCAATTCTTGCTTCTAAATCTCTAATCATATCGTTCTTCTCCTCAAGTTCTTCTTGCTTTTGAACGATTTTATCTTGAAAACTTCTTCCTAATTGATGTTGAACTTCAATGTTTTCTTTATCTTTCTTTCCAGTCATGCTTCGTAAACGTCTAAAATCTCTATCTCTGATATGTAGTTCTTGTTCAAGGTTGGTTCGTTCTAAACCAAAAGAATGAAGTTTTTCATCAAGTACCCCTAATCGGTTTACCAACGCTTCTGTAGATTTTGGATCAAGCTCTTCTTTGTTGTTTTTTGTTTTGGATAATCCATGATACCACTCATAGAATACATCTTGTGCTAGTGGATGAAGATTCGACCAATTTGTTACCAGAATTACCCAGAAATGAGCTCCTGGAATGTCTGGGTCTATTCTTTCTGAAGGGGGTTTTACACTTTTAGGATTTCTTCGTTTATAGTTAGGAAGTGAATCCCACAAAGTGGGATTGTTAGATGAATTCACGGTATACTCACTCTTTTTTTCGATATAATTAGTATTAAGAAGGGATGCTCTTTAAATATTGTTTTGTGTGTAATTCTGAGCACAATTTTAATTTAAAATATTAAAAGTTTTTTTTGCATTGTCAAGAGTAACCTTTGCTACTTCTTCTTCATCAATTTCTTTTAATTTTGCGATTTCTTTCACCGCGTAGATAACGTATCCCGGTTCATTTCTTTTAAGTTCTGGGAACGGTGATAAATAAGGTGAATCTGTTTCAGTTAGTATATGTTCTAATGGTACACTCTTAGCTAGTTTGCGATATTTTTTTCTATTAGTAACCGCTGTTGGAATAGAAATAAAGTATCCTCTATCAATACACTCTTGTGCTGTTTCAACTGTCCCTGAAAAACTATGCATAATAACAGGTACTTCCGCTGTTTTAAGATCCTCAACAGCTTTAGCTTCTGCATCTCTACTGTGGATTACTAAAGGTAACTGTATTTCATTTGCAAGGTCAATAAACCTTTGAAAGGTTTTGCTCTGTTTCTCTCGGAGATCTTGGTCTTTAACCCAATAATAATCTAATCCTACCTCTCCTATAGCAACAATTTCCTTCTTTTCGCTGTAATACTTCATCTGTTCAATTATTTGGTTGATGTTTAATTCATGATATTGCGCTGGAGGTACTCCTAGAGTAACAAAAATATTTGGAAATTGTCTGTGATATTTAATGGACTGGAGGTAATTTTCCACATCAACAGGTGAATCAATGAAGGCAATAACTCCTTTTTCATCTGCATATTTCAAAATATTGCTTAGTTTTGCACCACGTTTTATTATGTGGTGTATGTGGCAGTGAATATCTATTGCTTTCATACTGAACTCTTCTCGTAATCATTATTTAATCCTAACTTTGTTTTGTCAACTAAAAGCATTAAATGACCAAACCATGTACGCTGAAAACCCAATTTTTCATAAAGTTTGATAGCAGGAGCATTATTCTCATCTACTCCTAAAACAACTTCGCTAATTCTTTGCTTCTTCATCTTTGAAATATATTGATTTATCATATGCCAAGCTATTCGTTTACCACGATATTCAGGTAAAACACCGATTTCTAAAATCATTCCTTTGTTTTTTGTTGTTGCGGTTAATAATCCTGCACATAAATTATCTTTATATTTAGCAATTAAGCAGTTTACTTCAAACCCTAATGATTCAAAAATTTCTTTTGTACGATTCAGAAAGGATTCTGTAACTGCAGGATCTCCAAGGTTTTCAATTTCGTGAAGTAAATCTTTTGAATTGCTATATGCTTGACTAATAATATTGATCATTTCAGTACTAATTTCATTTGAAGAAAATATTTCTATGTCATTTCTAACCTCATTTTTCTCTGCAGAAAAAAGAGATGTAGAACAATTCATTTCCAATCGATATGATTTACTTTCAAAACCTATTTTTTCAAAAAATGAACGATAGCTATTGATTTCTTTTTTATTAAGAGCCCAGGATTCTGCCCAGATTTCCTTAATACCATTTTCATAAGCAATTATAATTCCCTTTTTCACTAACTCTTTTCCTATTCCTTTTCTCTGATATCTTGGATGAAGTAGAGGGAAATGACTTATGATTTTGTTTGCTCCTGAAATGAAGTAACTATCAAAACGTATTATACCTGCAGGGAAACCATCAACATAGGCGATAAGAAGCTGTTCATCTAAAGTTTTTGTTTTCAAATCTTCCAAAAAAGACATTTTTACATCATATTCAGTGATATTTAGTCTGTTGAGATATTTCTTCATCCATCTACAACTTTTCATTCCTTTAAGGAAAATTTCTGTCCAATCATCTGCGTGATCTTCAGTAGCAGAGAAAATTTGTACATTCATTTATTTTCAGCCTAAATGGTTCTTTCCGAAACTTTGCTTAATTTATTTAATGTTCTTTTTAATAAAACTTCTTGAATTATCCCCAAAATTTAGGTGATTAGTAGCTAACCAACCACTCATTTTTTAAAGAGATTATATTCAAAGATTGTGAGATAGTTAAATTTCATTCCTAAAAATGAGGTAAGCTATGATGATCAAATTTGTTGATCCACAAGTTGGAGAAGAAGAAAAAAAAGCAGTTAATGCTGTTATTGATTCTAAATATCTGGCAGAAGGACCTGTTGCCAGAGAGTTTGAGAAAATGTACTTAGATTATACTGGAGCAAAATATGCTATTGTTACATCAAATGGCACAACCGCTCTTCATCTTGCTATAGAAGCATCTGGAATAAAACCGGGAGACGAAGTAATAACCACTCCTTTTACTTTCATTGCATCGAGTAATAGTATTCTATTCAATGGAGCAATACCTATTTTTGCGGATATTGACCCAGAGACATATAATTTAGATCCCGAAAAGGTCAAAGAAAAAATAACAAAGAAAACAAAGGCCATTATGCCTGTACATATCTTCGGAAATCCATGTGATATGAAAGCATTAAAGGAAATTGCTGATGAACATAATCTAATTCTACTTGAAGATGCTTGCCAAGCACATGGCGCTAAAGTTGATGGAAAACATGCCGGAACTTTAGGAGATGTAGGTTGCTTCTCATTTTATGCATCTAAGAATTTGACATTTGGTGAAGGTGGTTTAATTCTAACAGATAATGAAGAATTAAAAGACAATATAATGTGTCTGCGAAATCATGGAAGAACACCAAAAGGTGGATATCATCACATTCGTATTGGTTACAATTATCGTTCAAATAACCTTGTAGCAGCAGTTGGTGTTGAACAATTAAAGAAACTGCCAAAAATGCTAGAAGTACGAAAAAGAAATGCTGAAATTTTACAAAAAGAACTAGCTGATGTAGATGGATTTGCTTTGCAGAAGGTCCAAAAAGGGCATGAACATGCTTGGTATATCGCTGCTGGAAGAACGGATAGAGATGATTTACCTGCAACTAAAATTGTTGAAGAATTAAAAGCGAAGGATATTGGTTCAAGACAAATTTATTCTATACCATCTTACAAACAACCTGCATACACAGAAATAAATGAGTACTATTATTGGGCAAAATATGTTAAATTCCCAGATTATAGTAAAGTCCATTGTCCAATTACCGAACGAATTGGTAGAGATCATTTCCAAATACCAATTAACCCAGGTGTAACTGTAGAAAACATGTATCATATTGTGGATACAATACGAAAAATCTTTGGTTAATAAATGACGAGTAAAGAGTTAGTTAGTTTGTTTGCTATTATTTGTATAGCAACAATCTACTTTTCATTTTTCTTCTTTTGATAATCTTCAATTGCCTTATGTAATGCATCAACAGCTAAATTGCTACAGTGCATCTTGTGTGATGGTAATCCTTGTAGTTCGTTAGCAACATCATCACGAGTCATTGCTAAACCTTCTACCAATGTTTTTCCTTTTGCCATAACTGTTGTCATACTGCTAGTAGCTATTGCAGAGGCACAACCAAAGGTTCTGAATTTAATATCTTCAATTTTATCGTCCTTGACTTTAATAGTGATTTCCATAGTGTCTCCACAAACAGGATTACCTACGATGCCTCTTCCATCAGCATCTTCGATTAGTCCTACATTCTGTGGTTTGGAAAAATGTTCCATAACTTTTTTACTGTATAACATTCTTTTTACCTGCTATGTCTTTTCTGTTTTCGAGTTTTGATTTATTAATTCTCTTCTTAAAGATCTCAATAGTATGTCTCTTAATGATCATCATGACCTTCATCTTTTAGGCTCATAACAAATTCCTCAGTGTCCTTCCGATAGGCGGACATTTCTCTTAAATCTTTCACTACTTCTGGGACTACTTTTAACGTATAATCAATATCATCATCTGTGGTCCATCTGCCAAGAGTTAAACGTAATGAACCATGTGCAATTTCTGGTCTCAGACCAATTGCTAATAATACATGAGATGCACTTAGTTTCTTTGTTGAACATGCAGAACCAGTTGATGCGTAAATTCCTTGAGCATCTAACCGTAATATCATTGCTTCTCCCTCAACGTATTTGAAGGAAATATTGGCATTATGAGGTAAGCGTTTTGTTCTGTGTCCATTGAGTCTAGTATCTTTAACTTTCAGAAATTGGTCAATGAGTTTATCTCTCATTTTGGTTAACTTCGCTTGCTCTTGTGGTAAATGTTTTTCAGCTAATTCTGCTGCTTTGCCCAAACCAACAATTCCTGATATATTTTCAGTCCCTGATCTGAAACCTTTTTCGTGGCCACCACCATGCATTAAAGGTTCTAAACGTGTTCCTTGTTTTTTGTATAGGACTCCTACACCTTTTGGTCCATACAATTTATGTGAACTTATGGAGAGTAAATCAACACCTAATTCCTCTACATCAACAGGTATCTTTCCAACAGTTTGGACTGCATCTGTATGAAAGACTGCACCAGCATCATGAGTGATTTCAGCCATTTCTTTTATTGGTTCAATAGTACCAATTTCATTATTGGCGTGCATTATTGAAACTAAAGCTGTTTCTTTTGTAATAGCGTTTTTCAAATCTTCTAAAGAAACTAAACCGAACTCATCAACTGGTAAATATGTAACTTTTATGCCTGATTTTTCAAGGTATTTGCTTGTATTAAGAATTGCAGGATGTTCAATTTCAGAAGTAATCAAATGCTTCTTTTCGTTTTTTCTATTTAACACTATACCTTTGAGTGCAGTATTATCCCCTTCGGTACCGCCTGAATTAAATATAATCTCATTGGTTGATTTTGCACCAATCAAACTTGCAACTCGTTCTCTTGCAAGAATCAAGGCAACATTTGCATTTTGACCCAAAGAATACATTTGTGAAGCATTTCCATATTCCTCTGAAAAAAACCTCATCATTTCTTCTTTAACTTCTGGGTCAACCGGTGTTGTTGCACTATTATCCATATAGACTCTTCTTACTTCTGACACATTACCACTCAGCGTTTTGTTTTATATATTCGAAGTTCTTTACTAAATATGAAAAGATGTTGATTCAATTTCTTAAGTTTTTGAACCCTCTCACTTTCCAAACGAAAGGTTTCTATTTGCTTGTCAAAAACAGAAAGGTATTTCATTAAAAATATTTTCAGCTCTTTTAAGAAATATTTAAACATCTCTTAGATAAGATAAACATCTAGAAGGAATGGTAGTAGAAAATGACTAAATTAACAGATAAAATGATTCAGAAATTGAAACTATTTTCAGGTTTCTATAAATTATCTAGTATAGAAAGATTGCAGAAAATACAGAAAATAATACCCGAACTTGATGACAATGATATTTCTCTGTTATTGAAAACGGGTTCATTAGAACTAGATACTATTAATAGAATGGTTGAAAATGCTGTTGGATCGATTTCCATTCCTTTCGGTCTTGGAGTTAATTTTGTAATAAATAATAAAATATACGCTGTTCCTATGGCTGTTGAAGAACCTTCGGTAATTGCTGCTGCAAGTAGCGCTGCAAAGCTTACTCTAGAAACAGGTGGTTTTATTGCTTCAGCTACTGAACAAATAATGATGAGTCAAATTCAGTTATTAGAAATCAAAAATCCAGAATCCGTTATATCCCTTATTTCTTCAAATAAAGAACAAATAATCGACATTGCAAATTCTAATCATCCCTCTCTTGTGCGCCACGGTGGTGGTGTAAGAGATGTTAAAGCTAAAGTACTCGATACTAGAGTTGGAAAAATGGTTATTTGTGAACTTTTTGTTGATTGTTGTGATGCTATGGGTGCGAATGCTGTAAGTGCAATGGCAGAAGAAGTTGCACCATTTTTAGAAGATCTAACTGGCGGAAGAGCTTTATTACGAATACTTTCAAATTTATCAGATCTCAGATTAGCTCGCGCATCATGTCTAATTCCAAAGGAAAAATTGGGTGGAGAAGCAACAGTAGATAATATTGTTGCTGCCTGTGCTTTCGCAGAAGCAGATCCATATAGAGCTGCTACTCATAATAAAGGGATAATGAATGGCATCTCCTCTGTTATCTTAGCAACAGCAAATGATACTCGTGCAATTGAAGCCGGTGCTCATGCATATGCAAGTTTAACGGGTCAATATAGTTCTCTAACAAAATGGATTAAAAATGAAAACGGCGACCTTGAAGGTTCAATAGAAGTACCCTTAGCTGTTGGAATTGTAGGAGGTGCCACTAAAACTAATCCAATTGCTCAGATAGCACTAAAAATTTTGACGATAAAAAGTGCAAAGGAATTAGCGCAAGTTGCAGCAACAGTAGGGCTTGCACAAAACTTAGGTGCATTACGTGCATTATCTACATCAGGTATAATTAAAGGACATATGCGTTTACATTCGAAAAATGTTGCTATTTCTGCTGGTGCGAAAGGGACGTTAATTGAAATAGTTGCTCAAAAAATGATAGAAGAAGAAAATGTCAAATTCTCTCGAGCAAGAGAACTACTAGATGCATTGACTCGTGAGAAATAATTCCTAGAAAATAATTACAAAAAAGTGCTGGTTAACTGGTAGGTTTCCGACTTTAGTTTTTTTAAATAAGGAATAGCTTAAGTTATGTATAGCTTAGGTAAGATACATTAACACTAAGCGTTTGGTGTGAAAAACAAATGAAAAAATGGAGTAGAATATTTTTAACATTTAGTATGATGGTTCTAGTTTGTATATCATTAGCTCCTTCTTCTGTTTTCAGTTGGAAACAAGAAACAAGTGCTTCTTCAAGCAGACCATACTTTACTACTCATCAATGGTTAGCTAATGAATCACTTAACCTTTCACCATCAAGTTCCAGAGTACAGTGGATTACAAATAATCTCTTGGCTTTCTGGCATGGTGTGGAAGCTCCTTATAATTCTGCAGTTGCAGCGGCATATGCTGTTACAGCTGAAGATTATGGTGATATAGGTGATTTAGTTCTCTATCTTGATGCTCCCGGTACTTCAGTAACAAACAGTTCACTTGCTGATAGAGCACAAGATGAATATGATAGTCTCGTAGCCGAACTTGCAAAAGATGAAATGGATGAATCATTAGCTGCATTTTATGCCGGTGCTATGACTCATTACGTTTCTCAAGCAGGTGTTTGGGGTGCAATTTGGGATGAATCCTTATGGGGTACTTTACCCGCTGCTAAGTGGACTTCTTTTGAGAACCAAATAGAAGCAAGTTTAGATGCAAATTATTTTGATGACGATCAAGACGAGTGGATTAATACTCTCTTTACTCTCGTTCCAACAATAATAACTCCAGTAGATGCATATGATGCAACTGTTGATTTAGCTATGAATATCCACCCTGTAGCTCAAAGCTTAGGTGACGATTTCGAAAATGATTGGACAGAAGTAGCCAATTGGACAACAGTTTACAAAGATGATGTCACTGATTGTTTAACAGATTCTGTTGAAGCAATTTATGCTGCTTTAGATTATGCAATGATTTCTGTTAATTGGAATGCAATCACTACGGACGACCCTGTATATACTTATGATAACCTAACTGGTTTTCTGGAAATACCTGATTTTTCAGTTACTTTTACAAATAATACTGGGACTTATAATTTAGCAGCAGCAGATGCTGAACTAGCAGAATTCAGAGTTATTATTTATCCAGAAAATGCTTGGGAAGATCCAATCCTATCTTCAGAACATGAGGATTTGCAATTTAATGTTGGAACACAAAAATGGTATCATGATGAACATTTGGTGAAAGGAACATCCGCTCAATCCGATCATACAATTCTGTACACATTTAAGATGAATCAATCGTCTTTAACATGGAGTAATGCTTCAATTGATTTCTCAGTTGACTTCTTTAAAATTAATTTGACTAGCATAATTACTTTTTACGATCCAGCTGACAGAACAGTAGACATAACACATGTAATTATGGACATCTATGAGATACCTGAAGTTAGAGAATTAGATCCAACTGAGGTTCTAAGCGCTAAGTGGACTCTCTACACAAAAGGTGAAGGTGCACAAGTTAGTGAAGCTATTGGTCTTCCTGCTTATGACACAGAAGGAACCCAACCACATGGAAATCTAACGTATGATGCTGTCAATCAAAGCTGGTATGCAGTTGATATTGATATTGGATTGGTATTTACTGCAATTAGGCAACAGTATTATGTTGTCGTTCAATTTGAAGTGATAGGCATCCCTGTAGGTTATTATAAGAATAGTTCTTATGGACAAGCAGAATTTATTGCCGCATGTATTGGTCAAGATAATGAATACTGGTTTGCAACCCGGGATCACCAAATAACAATTTCTGTGCCAGAAATTATCTTTGATGTAGTGGATTTCACGGTTAGTGTTTACAATATCACAGCCTTTTCTGATTATAAGAACACGTTACTTGATTACTATGAATTAGAACAAAAACCAATATATGAATTTGCTGAAGATGTTAGAGCACATGATTGTAAAGTATTCTTATATGATGGTATTAAATCAAGTATAACTGAAGAGCTTCTATGGGATTTCGCTGAAGAATATTGGTTTGTAGAGGATATTGACGTCTCTGCCTTACCAGACAATGACTATTACATATCTGCTAGAATAGTTAACATGAATATTAACGTAACTACCCCCCAATGGGGTCCAGCATCGATTATTTTCACTATTAATCGACCAATGCCTGTTATCTTTTGGATCCTACCTGAATTCTTTGTTGCAGGATTCGTAGTATTATTTGGTTGGTTAGCCTGGTGGCGACCAAGACAAAAGAGACTACAAATAGAAAAAGAACGTGAAGCAAAAATCGACAAAGGTTTCATGGATTAGAAGCCTTTTCTTTTTCCTTTTTTTTCATTCATTTTATAACGATTAAATTTTTCTCTTTATTATAAAGATACTAGAACTAATACAAAGGATTATTTTACTAAACGTATTTTATAACATTAATTGTAATGTTTAGAGGAAAAAAATAAGGTGATACTTTGCTTAAATGGAAAAGAAGAACTGGAAGTACAAGTTTAGTTTATTTCATGCTTATTCTTATAACTTTAACCACAGTAGCATCCGCTACTACTGTTCAAGCAGCTACGTATCAATATTTCTTTCGAGTTGATATATTAAGTCAAAGTGATATACCTACTAAACATATCGCTAATCTTATAGCTCAAGAATTAAATAGGATAAGAATTGACTCAATAATAAGTTCACAAACTACAGGTGTTTTTGCAGCTGAACTTGTTTCACGAAATTTTGATATTGTATTTAGTGAATTTAAATGGCCAAATTTAGATGTTGATCCCTCTATCTATTTCTCTGAAAGTAGCTCTGGTAATTATTGGGGTTTGGATGATGAAATGGCTGGTGGGGCACTAAACGAAGAGTTAATTAGAGAAGGATTAATTGAAACTAATTTGGCTGAGCGAGTAAATATTTACCATCAATGGCAAGAGAATTTAGTCAATGAACTATTGCCTGTAATTCCTTGTTATTCCACGGTAGAAACATATGTTTCTTGGGATACATTAGCTGGTTGGGATCACGAGGATGGAATCATTGCATCGTTACCGTATATGGAATGGTCTGCTAAACATTCCAGTCATCAAAATGACAGTGCTTTTGTTGATTATTTAGAAGAATGGGATATTCTTAATCCTTTATTCGTAGAGGATAATTTTGTTATTTCTTTAATTGCAGAGCCCTTATTTAGAGTTGATTATAATAATAATCCAGTTCCAGTTCTTGCTACGGGTTGGGAATACTCGGAAAATGATACTGTCTTAACAATTTATCTACGAGAAAATGTTTTATGGCAACCTGATAAAGATAATATTTTTACTTCTGAATATTTTGGTGCTGATGATGTTCTATTTTCTATTTTAGCATACCAAGAGCTTTCAACAATGGGTACCTATTTTGATTGGATAGAATCAGTTGAAAAAATAAATGATACTGCTGTGAAGATAACTATAGATGGAGATAAAGATACTGCCGATAATCAGCCATATGCTTCTGCATTAATCTCTCTAAATAACCTTATTCTACCTGAGCATTATTTGAATGCTAGTGTTGTAAATGGTTTGCCTGATACTTCTAAACCTGAATGGACAGACTATAGTCTTCTTGGGATGGGAACAGGTATGTACTATTTTGTTCCAGGGCAATTTCTGGAGGGTGTTCAAGCGATTTTATATAGTAATGATGACTGGTGGGGTTCAACGCCAAGTGGCTATAATGAAGATTTAGATATGAAACAATACACTTTCAGAATCCAAAGTTCATTAAACACTATTCAGTTATTATTTCAAGGTGGTACTTTAGATATATACAAAGATTACCGGGAAACTGACACTGATTTTGATGTTTCTCCATATCTAAAGAAGACTCGAAACAGTTTTGATATGACTTATATCGGTTTCAATTTGAAGTCAACTTCATGCCCCGAGTTAGGCGATCAAACATTAACCGAAGATGGAACAATGTCAAAAGGACTTGCTGTAAGGAAAGCAATTGCTCATTTACTCAACAAGAATGATTTAGATGATAAACTTGAAATTGAAATAGAAATAACTGAATCACCACTATCAACTAGATTTGGTTCTTACATTAAATCTGATTTAACTATCTATGAAACCGATATAGACAAAGCAAAGTATTATATGTTAAAGGCAGGCTTTGATCCAGAAACTATACCGGCTCCTGGTTTTACATCAATTTCCACGATTATGTCAATTTTTATTTTAACTGTAATAGTAAGTATCTATTCCAATAAAAAAATCAAAAAGCAGAGTTAATAAAAAAAAATTAGCTCGCTAACTACTTTTTTTACAAATTTTCGTTGAAGCTACTTTCAAGTAACCTTTTAATCTAAAACGGAGTATCTCTACTAGAAAGTAAAAAGATTGATATATCTGCACTCTCTCAATAGAAAAGATAACTAATCAAATGGAGTCAATTGAATTTTGTCTGCGAAGTTTTTAACAAATGAAGAAATAGAAGAGAAAATAAGATTATTTTTATCTGACCATGATTACCAATTTAACGAAAAAGTTGTTGTTCAAAAGAGATTAAAAGCAGTAGATTTCGAAGTAATAACATCTGATTCAAAAGTAGCAATTCTTTTATTTCTTTGGAATCGCTCAGTTCCATATGATAAAGTATACTACGCTGAAGAATATATGAATAAATATGAATACAGTAAAGTGATTTTAGTAAGTAGGCAAATGAGTCCAAGAGCAAAGGAAATTATTAAAAAAGAGAAATTACCCATTGAGATAATTTTCGAATCAGATTTCAGAACTATGAAAAGTAGTCCACTATTAGGAAAATTATGATGAACAAAGTAATGAAATAAGATTCCTTACTTTCTTTCTTTTTCTTAGTTATTGCTCTAAAGCTAGAAGCTCTTTCGCTAATTTATTTGGTATTCTAGGCCAAATCAATTCTAATAATGCTCCATCACATTTGTTGCATTTCACTTTCTTTTCAATAAAACCATCGTCATAATATTCATATGAACTAGAAATCAATTTTTCACATAAAATATCGATATTACATTTTTCACATCGAAAATATTTTTTTGGTTTTGCTACTTTTGGCGGCCAAGTGTATATTGAGCAAGACACACATTGTGAACGGCCATCACATTGTAAATGATTTCCTCTAACAGTCATGAAATCAAATCCTTTCAAATTCTTGAGTATTTAATTATAATAACCTTCAAACATCTTTTCGGTTTACGCAAAAATCAAGCATCTAATATGGAGTTTCATACAGAAAATTCACCTACTATTCTCTGCTGAAGATTATTCATAGCATTTTCTTAAAGCTTATTTGGTAGTTAATATTATTAATCCTCATCAACATTTTCTTTATCAGAGGAAAGATACCAATCTAAATAGTCTTTATTCTTCTTCTTTTGCTCGTACTCTGGATCGTCATTACCTCGTTTTGAACCAGCAAAATGTTGGCGCTTCGTTTGATCAAACTGATAGCGATTAATGACTAAACCGCAGGAAGTACAAACATAATGAGGTGGATCCGTTTCCATTTTACCTTTACAACTTGGGCATCTAGGGGCCATTTTTGTTACTCCATACTTATGTTGATTCTTCTAATATAAAATGCTTTTTTAAATGGTTACTTCATTATTATTAATACTGACAATCAACAAGAAAAGAGTTTTGATATATCACATTGACTTGAAATTAACACTAAATTATTTCATTTCTTAGCTATCTGGTTTTGATTCAATTTTATTTTCGGTTTTACAACATTAAGTAGGACAGTAATTTTCTCTTTTAGCTTCCAACAGATTTTATAGAACTCTTCAATATTCTCAATTCCTTCCAACTTATTGAACATATCAAGCGTTTCAAGAAAAGCTTGGCGTATTTTCCGTTCAGCTCTAACTTGTTTGAGTGTTTCCTTAAACTCCTCTTTCCATTTCTGACCAAGTGTTTTATCCTCCAAATTATTTAGTAACTTTAGAGTTGCGACAATGAATTCCACATCTGATCTTGCTTTCCAAATTATATCATAGAATTTAGTATAATCTTCAGGATCGAGTTTATCGTAAACATTCTGAATACCTTTTCGAGCTTTGTCTAATTTTTGAACAATTTCTTCACTTAATGCCATGGTATTCACAATCCGAGAGAAAATTATTCCGAATTATAAATAAATTATTCTGAAGCTATTTTTCTTTTTTAAGTAGTTTATCAATTCGCTTGTCAACTTTTCCTTGGAAAATTAAATAATCGCCAAAGTTTTCTCTCTCTGTAATTTCCCCAGCAAGATTTTTCTGCATTAATTCTTTTACAAAAGGAATTTCTTTTGTGTGACCAAGAACCCACATTGCTTTTACTAGAGCTACTTCTGGCAGCATATTTGCTAGAGGAATTACACCTGCTTCTAATAATAGTCTACCTGTTTCATACACATTCATTCCTACAAATCCCCACAAGCATTGTGAGGTCATAAAAACAGGTATATTTTCATCTTTTGCTCTCTGAATAGAATTTATTTTATTCTGATTTACATGACCTAAACCAGTTCCTGCAATAACAAGTCCATGGTAGCCATTATCAATATAGTAATCAATAATTTCTGGATCTACTCCAGGATAGCTATAGAGCAAACCAACTTTTCCATCGATTTTTATATCAACTTCAAAATCATTACGCTTTTGATTTCGTTTATTGTAATCTACACCTGTTGGTATGATTTTACCTTGTTCTACTTTGGCTAAAGGTGCTTCACCAATTGTCCGGAAGGCATCTCTTCTACTGGAATGCATTTTTCTAACTCTGGTGCCGCGATGAAGTATATTATACGTATCACCAGACTGCCCATGCATGCAAACCATTACTTCGGCAATGTCTGAATGAACCGCAGCTTGCACACTACTAATCAAATTTAATGCAGCATCACTTGAAGGTCTATCGCTACTTCTTTGGGACCCAACTAAAATAATAGGTCTGTCAACATTTTTGAGCATAAAAGAAAGTGCTGCAGCAGTGTAATGGAGCGTATCTGTACCATGAGTAATAATGATGCCCTCTGGATCCATACTATCAACATAGTTAGCAATTTCATTTGCTATTGTAGACCAATTTGATGGTACAATATTTTCACTGAGAACTTGAAATAAAGAATGAGTTTCAAGATTAGCAATAGCTTTCAATTCTGGAATGGCATTAAATAATTCTTGAGGCGTAAAGGCAGGGATAACTGCTCCTGTTGAATAATCAAGCTTTGATGCAACAGTACCTCCTGTGCCCAATAAAACTACTGTTGGTTTTTTCGTGTCTTTTTCGTAAAATTTAGTTGAAGTTTTGTAATCAGGTTTTACTTCCCCAATAACCTTGATTTCTTCAATATTATCTATTTTTATACCAATATTATAACCACTTTCTAATTTGATAATTAAATGTTGGTCATTACCGTGTTCCCCTCTAGGGATAATTACCCCTTTTAGAATGCCTTTTGTTGATTTTAAAGTGACTTTTGACCAAACGTTGACTTCTCGGTCTTGAAGCCATTGTGCTGCAATCCCGTAATAACCAGTCTTAAATTCTTCAGGCACTTTACATCCACTCAAAGCTTATATCTAGTCTTATTCCACATCAATGGAATAGATATCTATTTCTTTAAATTTTTGATGAAAAATTGCTTATTAATTGCTAACAAAGTTTTATATCATTATAACGAGAACGGTTTTAGATACCAAGTGAACTATTCAAAATACTAGAGGTTTTAGAAATGGACCAAGCAACCAAAGAGCAATCAGATTTTGATTATCAATCTTTAGGATTGAAATGTGGTCTCGAACTTCATCAACAACTTGAAACCGGGAGAAAATTGTTTTGCAGATGCAAAACTGATTTGCAACTTGATGAACCTTTAACCAGAATAACTAGACATATGAGACCAACGCTTTCTGAAATGGGCGAATACGATAAAGCTGCGCTAATGGAATTTAAAAAACAAAAAATAATTACTTACGAAGTGCATGATAGTACCTGTACATATGAAATTGATGAAACCCCTCCTTTTGATCCAGATGCAAAAGCAATAGATCTTGCAATTACAATAGCTCGATTACTACAAATGGAAATTCTAGATGAATTGCATGTAAATCGAAAGCAATACTTGGATGGTTCTATTCCAACTGGTTTTCAGAGAACAATGATAGTTGGTGTGGGTGGTAAAGTAAAAATCGCAAAGAGAACAATAAATCTTGATATGCTTGCTTTAGAGGAGGATTCGTGCAGAGAAGTAACAAATATAGGTCAAAATATTGTTTGGCGAGTAGATCGTTTAGGTACTCCTTTAGTAGAAATTGCTACTAAAACATTTAATTTAGATAATCCTGAAGAAATAAAGGATATTGCTATAGGGATTGGTAGAATTCTCCGTGCAACTGGGAAAGTAAAACGTGGATTAGGAACCATTCGCCAAGATTTGAATATCAGCATTGAAAAAGGAGCAAGAATAGAAATAAAAGGGGTACAAATTTTAGATATGCTTCCTGAATATGTAAGATTAGAAGTTAAACGACAAATAACACTAATAGAAATAAAAGAAGAAATGGAAAAGCGCAAACTTTCACCGGCACTTTTTGAGAATAACGCTGAAAATTGTAAAGACATATTCAAAAAAACAAAGTGTAAATTCCTTATTACTGCAATAAAAAACAAAGATCAAATTATAGGTCTAAAACTTCCGGGGATGTCGGGCTTATTAGGGAAAGAAGTACAAATTGGCAGATCTTTTGGAAAAGAGATTGCTGATAGAGTGAAAGTAATTACAGGTATAGGTGGAATTCTTCATACTGATGAGCTGCCTAATTACGGTATTGCTGAAACTGAAGTAGCAACATTACGTGATAAGTTCGACTGTCAAAAAAATGATGTAGTTGTAATAGTGCTTGGAAAGAAAGAAGATACAAAAAAAGCAATAGAAGAAGTACTTACTCGAGTCAAAGAGGCATTTGATGGTGTTCCCGAAGAAACAAGACATGCTGTTGATGATGGTACAACAACTTTTCGAAGGTATTTAGGTGGTGCTGGTAGAATGTATCCCGATACTGATTCTTATCCAATAATTATCTCAGAATCTCGAGTTAAGAGACTTGAGAATGAATTGCCCGAATTGCCCGATAAGAAAGAAGAAAGATACATCCAGATTTACAATTTGCCTGAAGCAGTTGCTAAGAGTCTAGCAATATCTCCTAGAGTGTCTTTATTTGAAGATTTAGTAAAAATGGGTTTGGACCCAACACTTGTAGCAGTAACTTTAGATCAAACTTTGAAGTCATTGGAACGCGAAAAAATACCTATTGAAAAATTAACTGATACCATAATCAAAACGATTTTTCAGTTTTTACTTGAGAAAAAAATTGCTAAAGAAGCTATTCCCATACTGTTACGATATCTAGCTGAGCATCCAAAAGAAAAGGTAAATGAAGCACTTACTGCTCTTGGGTTAGTATCAATATCTGAAAAGGAATTGATAACAATTATTGATAAAGAATTAACTAAAAATAAAGAATTGTTGGAAAAATCTGGGAGTAGAGCATTAGGAAAAATCATCGGTTTTGTTATGACTCAAGTAAGAGGAAAAATAGATGGAAAAATAGTTAACGAATTTGTTAAGAAACAACTGTCTGAAAAACTCGAAGAGATTGGTGTAGAATAAAGAGTGAATTATTGAGATAGACTTTTCACATCTATTTTCATTTTTACTACTCTGCCATATCCTTCATCTAATTCTTCAAGAATGTCTCTTACAATCATATCGTTTACTTTGTCACGAATGATTCGTCTCGAAGCAGTTCCTCTTTCTTGTTTTACTAAGGCTGTCAGCTGAGAAATATTCTTTGGACCTTCTCGAGTTAAAACATCTACAATTAGCCTTTCTATAGCATCAAGATTTACATCAGGACGTAATCGCATAATCCACTTTGAAGGAGAGAATAAAGTTGCAACATTTGTTACTTCCTGGAATGTTCGTAATAATGCAAGGGTCATATTGAGTGATCCAGTGGCATCGTGCAAATCAGGACTTATCTTATCAATTTTGCTCTCTAGTTCAGATATTCTTTCAATTGTCTTGTCTAATTTATCATTCAGAATAGTAAGAGCTCCAAGATTAATTGTTTGCAATTGCTCTTTTTTCTCGTCGTTCTGTTTTTCTTTATCTGACATAGACATTTGCCTGCCTTCATTACAAGTTGAAAGACGGTTCAATTTACAGTTTAGTATACTTTACTTACACATTTCTGATATTTAAACCTTTTATTATTAGTGAAAACCCCTAAGAGTTTTCCAATAGAAATCCACTGCCTAGGATTTTAGCTCACAAAATTATGGTTGAAAAGTTCTTAAATTTCTTTCCAGTCTTTTTTTTTGATTCAGCTATTTCAATCTCGTCTTCTTCGTTATCTGTTTTTCCTTTGCTAATTCTAACCATTTTGATAAGACCAACCACGCTGCCATAATCGTAGAGCATAGATCTGTATTTTCTAGCAAAAATTCTGGCATCTTTTCTTGGCATACCACTTTTAACCATTTTACGTTGGGTACGGATCTTGATTATTTCTCTTCTGATTGGTAAAACAATCAATCTTGGTAAAATTACAAAAGTAAATAATATGCATAACCAGAAGAATTGTAATGCGATAATAAATATATTCGCTGTAATTTTCCAAAATCTACAACGTGCCATAAAAAAACACAACCTGCCTTCAATAAAACAATTGTTGAGGGTTAATCCTCATATTTCTTTTTGGTATCGATATTGATATTTTGCATTGCTTTTCCTATGATATTGATTGAATCTGCGTATTTATTGACCATAGCTTTAACCATATCTTCTGGTAATCCTTGCTCTGTCAGAGTCTTGTAGATTGTTCCAATTCCTAAGGCAAATTGCTCTGCTGTATCAGCTGAGTACAATGCATTGAGTAATCCCTTTATTAATCCTGGAATTTCTTGATTGATTACTCCAAAGAGTTCTTTAATATCTTCGATAGGGATATCATCGCTTACTTTCTCAATTGTGATTCGTTTTTCCTTCTTTTTTTCTTCGGACATATTTTGATCACCTTAATTATTTTATGTGTATACTATTACATTTAACTGGTCACAATATATGAGTTCATTGGTGATTTGTGACCAGATATCTTACTTATTACTTTGGTATTTCTTTTATTCAGCTTTTTTCTCCAAAAGTTTTTTGAAAATAAAGGTATTATGTAAAGAGCATTAATTCAATTGAAGTGTTGTAAATGACTGTCCCTTTTGTACAAGCAATTCCAAGTATTTTAGCTATTCTCTTTTGTTTGATAATATTAATCCTATTATGTTTGAATTATATTTTGAATAGATTTCTTCCAACATTATTGTTTATAATATTCTTTGTTGGAATACTTCTTTGGTCCATAACGAAACTTGTTAGTGTTTTACTTCCCGAAACAACTAGCGTCGTTTTCGTATTCTATTGGAAAATAGGTTCACTAACAATTTTGATATTATCGTTACTTGTTATAACCTTCTTCAGAGACCTCTTAACATATTCTACACTTTCTTACCCCTCAGTAATTACCTCTTTCTTTGCAGGAATAACTATTGCAGCACTTTGGTGGGGTGATTTTGTGCAAGTAAACTTTGATCAAATCAGTGGATGGAATACTGATTACGAACCTACTTGGTTTTTAGTTATACTCTTAGTTTATCTTGCAATTGTGTATATATTCATGTTTAGTTTGTTGATAGGTGGATTAGTCAAAGCTACTGTTAAGAAACAGAAGGTTCAAATCTCATTAATAATTACTGGATTAGCTATTGCCTCCATTGGAGGTACAGTACTTAATTATGTGTTAAATTTAGCTTTGCCAAATTTAGGTGATATGGACTTAATTTTTGTTGTAGTAGGATTTGCTATAGTTGCTGCTGCGTATCTTAGATCTCCAATTCAAATCTATTTCGCCCCTGTAGTTGCTCATCGTTTAATTGTAATAAATAATCATGGATTACCACTTCTCTCTCATGATTTTTGTGAATCTGAAGAGAATGCACTAACAATGGATTCCACTCTTATTAGTGGAGCATTATCAGGTGTTGTTAATATTCTCAAGGAAACTCTCTCAAGTGAATCAATACCCAACCTTATCCATCTAGACGATCGAGTATTACTCATTGAAACTTCTGAATCAGCTCTTTATGCATTAATTGTTGATGATGATTCAATGGTATTGCGATCTGCTCTCAAAGATTTCTCAAAGGAATTTGAAAAAGCTTTCAAAGAAGTGCTTAAAGATTGGAAAGGTTTAACAGATGTTTTTGATGCTGCTTACACCTTGATTACTGAAGACTTCTCATTCGTCTTATCAAGTAAACCCGCAACAAAAAACCCGATAAGATGATTTTTCTTCATCAAACTCTTAGCTAAATGCGAGAGTTTGACTTTATGATTTTTTTATCTTTCCAATTGTATTCCGAAAAATGGTTTTTTTATTGTAATTTAAATCTTAATTATTAGTTAGATATAGTAAGATATTTATTTCAATTAATAACGCAAGTCATTACGAACAAAAAAATACTCGCTATTGCGTGTTGAGTTTCGATTAACATTCTATCCAAAAGATTTATAGAATGATGTTGGAGCTCGGAGTTCAGTAAATACATAAGATTTAGTCCTAATTAAAAAACTAGAGGTATTTGTAATTGTCTCAAGAATTTAAAAATTTCCAGCATTTAGTGCGAATTTCAAGCACCGATATTAAAGGAGATAAGCAAGTAGTTAATGGCTTAACCTATATTCGAGGTGTCGGTAACAGATTAGCAGATGTTGTCTTGAAAAAAGCAGGAATTCCACACAATGCATTCATAGGTATGCTCACTGATGAGCAAATTAAGAAAATTAATGAAATAATCGCTGATCCAATCAAATTTGGCATTCCAGTCTGGTTTGTTAATCATGTTAAAGATCGTGTAAGTGGAAAGAACATTCATCTTGTCGGAAATGATTTAGCACTTTACGATAGAAATGATATTGATCGTTTGAAGAAATTAAGAACCTATCGTGGTATCAAGCATCAAGCTGGTCACAAAGTAAGAGGACAAAGAACCAAGAGCACCGGAAGAGGTGGACGATCCTTAGGCTTTGCTCGTAGGAAATTATAAGGTGAAAAACAATGGGCGATCCAAAAAGAATTAGAAAGAAGTATAAAACTCCCCGTCAACCTTTCGAAAGACATCGTATTGATTCAGATTTAGCTCTTATCGGAAAATATGGTCTAAGAAATATGAAGGCCGTATGGAAACTGAATACTCTGTTAGCTAAATTTAGAAGCAACGCTAGACGACTTTTGAGTCTTGAAGAAGAGGACCGTAAAATTGGCGAGCGAGAATTAATTGGTAGATTACAACGATTAGGTTTATTGGAAACGAAAGCTACATTAGATGATGTTTTAAGCCTTAAGATTGAAACTTTCCTTGAGAGAAGACTTCAAACAATGGTCTATAAAAAAGGTATGGCAACAACCCCACATCATTCGAGACAAATGATAGTTCATGGTCATATTCATATTGGTGATAAAGTAGCAAAATCTCCAAGTTATATTGTACCAGCCGCAGAAGAGAAGCTTCTCAGTTTTAATAAAAATTCTCCTCTGTCAAAGTCAAGTCATAAAGCATTACCAAGTAATGTTTTCAAATCTAAGAAAGCTCCTGCAGAGAAGAGAGATTCTAGACGTGGAGACAGACGTGGTGGTAGACCTGGTGGCAAACCTGGTGATAGAGGCGGACAAAGAAGACCTCAAAGAACTCCAGGACCATCTGCTACAAAAATAGTTGAAACAGAGAAAGCAGATATCGATGTAGTAAAAATTGCTATTGACGCCCCTGAAGCGGCAATCAAAAAGGAAGCCACTAAAGAGGTTAAAAAAGAGACCAAAAAAGAGGTCAAGAAAGAATAAGTAGGTGAATTATGTGAGTACTGAAAAAGAACCCCCAAAAAAGAGAAGAGTTATCAGAACCGGAATTGTTCACATCTATTCTTCCTATAATGATACAATTATCACTGTAACTGATGTAACTGGAAGCGAAACAATTTCAAAGCGTTCTGGTGGTATGTATGTTAAAAGCGATAGATTTGAATCCTCACCATATGCAGCAATGAGAGCTGCTTATGACGCAGCAACAGCTGCAAAGGATAGAGGAATAACAAAAATTAATATCGCTGTACGAGCTCCAGGTGGAAATGGTCCCAGAACACCAGGTCCAGGTGCCCAAGCGGCAATTAGAGCTTTAGCTAGATCTGGTCTTAGAATTGGACGAATCGAGGAAGTTACTCCTATCGCCCACGATGGCACACGAAGAGCTGGTGGCAGAAGAGGTAGAAGAGTATAATCTATACGGAGCGAATAAACAATGACTCAAACCTATTATACAATGCCAACTTGTTCATGCTGCAATAGAAAACTAGCTCCAGATGATGTGGGATCTGTAAAATTCAGATGCCCTGAATGTGGAGATGTAGTTCATATACGCTGTTCCTTCTGTAGACAAAAAGAAATCGGATATACTTGTCCAGCCTGCAATTTTGAAGGACCGTAAAAATAGATAAAAGTGAGAGTAGATATTTACTCTCTAAATATTTTCTTTTTAATACAAACTATACTTGAAAAATGAAATTAGAGCTGATTTAAGCGTTTAATAGTTTCATCAATTTGATCAAGTGATAGCGAACCAAAACTTGCTCTAAGATAGCCTTCTCCAGAAGGACCAAATTCTGATCCAGGTACAAGTGCTATTTTTTGTTTTTCAAATATAAGTTCACAAATATCCTTTGAATTTGTGAAATCTTTATGTTCAGTTACATTAGGAAATGCATAAAAACTTCCTTTCGGAGTACGGCAAGTGATTCCGTCAACACTATTGAATCCTGAAACAATTTTCTCCATTCGTTCTTTCAAGATGTTTCTTAAATTGTTAGTAAATTCATCTCCTTCTGGTGTATTGATGAATTCTCCTAAAGCACTTTGTTGAGCAGAAGGAGCATTTGCAACGATAAAACTATGCATTTTAACAATTGGCGCAACTAGTTCTTTTGGTCCTGCGAGATATCCTATTCGCCATCCGGGAACACAGTAAGTTTTTGAAAAACTGTTAAGAAGAATGGTTCTTTCATAAGCACCGCTTATTTTGGGAACACGAATATGTGTATCATCAGTAAATATGCATCTTTCGTATACTTCATCGGAGAATATAATCAAATTATTATCAACTGCTAAATCAATAATGGGTTTTAATTCTGACTCAGTCATTAACTCCCCAGTAGGATTGGATGGAAAATTAAGGATAATTGCTTTCGTTTTATCAGTAATATATTGGTCTAAATTAGAAGTATCGATTTTCAGATCTTCAGTTGGTTTTAACCAAATTGGTTTTCCCCCTGCAAGAGTCACCTGCCTTGGATATGTGAGAAAAGAAGGATCTGGTATTAATACCTCATCTCCCGATCCAATGTAAGCCATCAGTGAAGAAAATATTGCTTCACAACCACTTGCAGTTGCAAGGATATCTGTTTTCGGATCATAATCTAGATTATACCAACGTTTATTCTGTTCGGCAATAGCTTCTCTGTATTTGTAGGTTCCTAAAGTTGGAGAGTAATAGTTATCACCACCTTCCACAGCTTTTACAAGAGCTTGTATCAAACCATTTGGCGTAGGGATATTAGGTTGACCAATTCCGAGTGAGATAACACCAGGAATACCTTGAGCTCGTGCAAACATTGCACGAATACCTGAAGGCTTAATTTTAGTTAAACGATTAGCTATTTTCATTTCTGTCATAATAAAAATCACATTTGAATATTTTAAAACAAGTTTTGATATTACAGATTGGTTTTGAGGGAATAAAAAGCATTCGATGAGCAAAACCCAAATAAAGTCCATACAATTACTTTTAATAAATCCCTAGTTTGGGTGATAAATTGCAAATTAGATTTGAGGTATAAAAAAAATGAAAATTTTCTCATTTAAAACAAAGGATGGAGTTCCTCGGATAGGAACCTTTTGGCATGACAATTATGTAATCGATATTATAGCTGCAAGTGAAAAATTACCCAAAACGAAATTTGAGAAAGTTAGAGAAATGAAAGACTTAATTGAATTAGGCGAAAAGGGATTGAAAGATCTTCAAAAATTTATCACTGAACTTAAAGAGCTAAGTAAGAAAGACAAAGAAATATTTCAAGAAATTGAAAGCAATTCATTCTATCCACTAGCTGAGATTAAGTTTCTTCCACCACTAAGAAACCCCCAAAAGATTATTTGTTTGGGAAGAAATTTTGCTGAACATGCAAAAGAGGGTGGAAAAGAGCCACCAAAGAATCCGATGATTTGGGGCAAGTTTAATTCAGCAATAATCGCGCATCAAGAGAATATTGTCTTACCAAAGATTTCTGAAACAGTAGACGTAGAAATAGAGCTCGTTGCCGTCCTTTCAAAGAGAGGAAAACACATTCCCGAAGAAGAAGCATTGAATTATGTTTTTGGTTATACAATTGGCAATGATGTTAGTGCAAGAGATTATCAATATTCAGATAAACAGTTTACCCGTTCAAAAACAATGGACACATTCGCTCCTCTTGGACCATGGATAGTCACTCGAGATGAATTGCCAAATCCTCAAAATCTTGAAATGGAATTGACTGTAAACGGCAAAACGTGGCAAAAATCAAACACTAAAAAAATGATATTTACAGTAGCTTATATTATCTCTTACCTATCAAAATCATTCACATTTGAGGCAGGAGACTTAATCTTTACTGGGACACCTTCAGGTGTAGGTCATTATCAAAAACCACCTTCGTATCTAAAAGAAGGAGATGTTGTGAAACTAACCATAGAAAAAGTAGGGACACTTGAAAATCCAGTAATAAAAGAAAATTAAGTTAAACTAAACTGAACTTAAAAGGAGAAAGAAGCTATGCCTAGAAGACCTGATGCTGAACTAGTTAAAACATCCAAGTTCAATGAATTGATGTTTCATTTTATGCTAAAAAGAAATGAGAGTGCCATTTATTTCGATATCCAAGTGGACCTCACTCATACCTTTGAATTTCTCGAAGACTTCAATAAAAATCGAGATGAAAAAGAAAAATTGACCCTGTTTCAAATATTGCTTACAGCAGGGGCAAGAACTGTTGCTTTGAGACCAAAAGTGAACAGATTTGTTTCGGGACGTCGCTTATGGCAAAGAAATAAAATAATTTTTGGATTTGTCGTGAAGAAAGAGAAAACAGATGAAGGTGAAGAAGTTAATGCAATGATCGAGTTTGATCCATATGATACTTTGGATACTGTACAGAAAAGAGTTTCTGCAGCTATCCATGAAGCTCGATATGGTGTGAACCAAAATGAACAGGATGTCAAACTCATTGGTGCATTGCCAAGATGGATGATGAATCTCTTATTTAAGTATATAATGTGGAGTGATCAAAAAAACTTCCCCCCTTCTTCAGTAATAGAAACTACACCAATGTGGGTTACAGCATTTATTGCACATTTAGGTTCTATAAATATGGATGCAGCATACCATCATCTCTTTGAAATAGGAAATGCTGGTTTATTTATCACCATCGGAAGAATTCGCAAAGCAGCTGTTGTAAATCAAGAAACAGAGGAAATAGAAATCAAGAAGGTAATGAATTGTCGAATAAGTATAGATGATCGTATTGCTGATGGAGCATATACCGGTCCTGCTGTTTACTTGTTAAAGGAATTGATTGAAAACCCTGAACCATTGGTTGATCCTCCTGAACTTACTCACGAACAATTAGATAAACTGATGCTTAAAAAATATAAGAAAGGACGATTAGAGCGAGAAAAAGCAAGGAAAAAACAACGAAAAAAGAATAAATAAATGGGATTAAAATATTCCCATTTTTTTTACCAACCAATTGCACAACCATCTCTTCTTGGGTCTGATCCTCCAAAGAGAACATCGTTTTCATTATCAATTGCAATTGCTTGAGCTCCACCAAAGAACTGTCCAGGTTCAGCTTTTAATTGATGCCCTTTCATCAATAATTTACCTCGAGTAGCAATATCTATTCCATGTTCAAGGGCAACAGTATTATCATCAAAGTGAACAAATCGTGGTGCTTCAATAGCTTGTTGGACATTCATGCCAAATTCAACCATATTAAGGAAAATTTGCATTTGTCCTTGAGGTTGGACATCACCGCCCATACAACCAAAATTCAGCACAGGTAATTCGTCTTTTGTAACCATTCCTGGAATAATTGTATTGAATGGGCGTTTACGAGGTTCGTAAACATTGAGATGGTTCTCTTCTAAGGAATACAAACTTCCACGGTTTTGTAAACAAATACCAGTTCCTTCTACAACTAATCCAGAACCAAATCCATTGTATAAACTATTTATGAATGAGACAACATTTCTATCCTTGTCAACAACGCTTAAGTAAACAGTATCACCAGAAGACCAATCTAAACCAGGGCTAACATTTTCAGCTGCTTTATTTAGATCAATTCTTGTTCGTTGTTTCTGGGAATAGTCCTCAGATAATAGTTCCTCAATAGGTAGTTTGTTAAAGCTTGGATCAGAAGCAAAAGTCCTAAGATCCGCCCAAGCAAGCTTCTTAGCTTCAATAAGTAAATGTAAATATTGAGCTGAATTATGAATCATAGAATCTATTTCAAAACCTTTGACAATATTAAGTTCTAAGAGAGTAGCGATGCCTTGCCCATTTGGTGGATGCTGATAAACTTCATAATCTTTGTATTTTGAGCTAATAGGGTCTACCCATTCTGCTTCAAATGCAGCGAAATCATCCAAAGTGAAAAAACCATCGTTTTTTGTTGTAAAATCAACTATTTTCTTAGCAATTCCACCCTGATAGAATTCCTCTGCTCCATCTTTAGCAATTGCTTTGAATGATTTTGCAATAGCCTTTGAATAGAAAACTTCGCCTACTCTTGGAGCACGACCATTGGGAAGATAATTCTTTGCTGTTGCGGGATGACTATTTAATTTTTCTTCTGCTCGATGCCAAGAAAATCCTACAAGCTCGCTTACTGGAAATCCGTTTTGAGCATAATAAATAGCTGGTTTTAGAACCTCTTTGAAAGTCATTGTACCAAATTTCTCAAGCGCTTTACTGAAACCACTAATAGCACCTGGTACACTAACTGAATAAATGCCTGTGTTGGGTATTTTATCAAAACCTTTTTCTTTGAAATGATCCAAAGTGAGGTTTTTAGGAGACCAGCCACTTCCATTTAAAGCATGAATTTTATCATCTTGTTTACTGTGAATAAGAGCAAACATATCTCCACCAATGCCACAGCTCATAGGTTCTACTACATTTAAAGTAGTTGCAACAGCTACAGCAGCGTCAACTGCATTTCCTCCCTTCTTTAAAATATCAATACCTGCTTGAACCGCTAATGGTTGACTGGATGCAACCATACCATTTTGACTAATGATCATTGAACGGTTTGAGCCACGAATTTCAAACATTTTGAGTCCCTAACCATTTTTAGTCGTTTTATTTTTATAGATATTGGTGAAATAATACATTATGATACTCGGTATAGATGTAGTTTTCATACACATCAAGGATCCAGAATTGATGGTAAAATGGTATCAAGAGAAACTAGGATTAGATGTGAGTAATACTACCACTAATTTAAGTTGGCAAGAATTTGCTTTATCTGAAAATCAAGCTCCTACAAGATTTGCTTTAGATTACTGTGGACCAAATCCTTCACCTATTGAGCAACAGCCAGTGATCATCTCTTTCAAAGTTGCTGATATTTACAAAGCAGTGAATGAATTAGAGAAACGAGGGATAATTTTTTCCAGTTCTCAGAAGGTTTTTGATGTGGGACCAACTTTGGTTGCAACCTTTCAGGATCCAGAGAACAATTATTTGCAAATTTCCCAAAGAAAAGGATAAAAAAAGGAGAGGGATTAACGGGTTTTCTTCGTACCCGCAATCATTTTTTCTAAATTTTCAAGACCTTCAGGATGCTTTTCAAAATATTTGTGAACTGGTTCGAGTATTTTCCCAAGGCTTGTAGCAACAGCATTTTTTAAATCAAGTGGATGTAGCTTTCCTTCAACAAAATCCTTCTCAAGATCTGCATAGTTTAGGTATTCAACATCACCACCAAATTTAGTAGGACGTTCAATTTTCATTGTATAATTGTCTCTTACAAAGAGCAAGTGCTCAGAATATTCCATAATTGGATTTCCTTCAGTAACTTTTGCAGGACAGAATGCTGTCTTTAATTTTCTTTTAATATCTGTTTCTGTATCGTGAATGAAGATACATGTTTCCGGTTTAGATTTACTCATTTTTGCTTCAATTTTAGCCATATCAGGATCAGCATCAGCATCCATTTTGGAACCACTGCCTTTTAATCCTGTGAGTAATGGAGTGTGTATAGCAATAGGTTTTGGTTTACTGAGATTCTTAGCACAATCACGAGCAATCATATGAGCTTTTCTTTGATCCATACCACCAAAAGCGATATCAATATCCATATAGAAAATATCTGCAGCTTGCATTGCTGGGTAATAAATCCAAGCGCTTTCTACATCTTTCGTTCCCATTGCTCTGCCCATAATTGGTAATGCTCGGAGAACGCGGTTTAATGAAGTGCTCTTTGCTACCTTGATCAAAGTAGCCCAATAATCAGAATCATTAACAATTTCGTTTGACCAGCGATAAGTTACTTTATCTTCAGTAAGACCAAGTGCTTTGTATCCTTCCTTAAAGTACTCACCGGCAATACGGATTTTTTCTAAATCTCCATCAAGTTTGTTATTCACCCAACTGTGCCAATCAGCAAGAAAAATGGTCATATTAACCCCTGCATCCACTAGGTCATGCATTTTCATTGCACAAAGTAAACCATTACCTATGTGGAGTTTCCCACTGAGTTCGAAGCCGATGTAAGAATTTGGTTTCTTCTTCCTTTCGAAGAGAGGTTTAATCTCATCTTTTACGACCACTTCTTCAGTATTTCGAGTAATCAATTTTATTCGTTCTTCGATTTTCATTTTTTGCAGCTCCTTGGTTGACCAATTCTAATATACCACAAAAATAGAGGCAACTAGACTAGTTCTGAAAGGTGTACAAATATCTGAAATAACTGATAAATTCATTTGTACCCTTAGCTATAAGAGTAGTATTCTGCGATCAAATATAACGCCTCTATGGTTCAACAGAAAATTATTTTTTTAAAAGTATCGGTGTGAATGTTGGAGATTGAGTTTATTTACAAGAGAAAATTAATATAGAAATTTCATTAACTAATATTCGGAGAGCTTCATGATAGGGAATATTAATCGAATTTTTAAAATTGAAGATTTTGGTCAACCAGAATGGTATTACTATCTAATCTATTTGAGTGTAGGTTTAATTGTTGTTGTTAGTATTTTATTAACTATAGCAATGTATTTACACAAATTTCAAATAAAAACTGATGTTGAAAGAGTTGATTTCTGTAAGAAAACGGTTTTAGCATACATAATTTTTATGTTGGTAACTTTCTCATTTTTCAGTTTAGTTTTATTAATGGAAATAATTAGTATTTCTCTAAACTATTTTCAGTACTGGGGTTTATATTATATTTTAATATTAATTGGCACTCTCATAATTGTGATAATTGGGCTACCATTTTTTATCATTGGAACTCACGCATTAAGATTTTTTATTAACTTAGAAAAAAGTAAGACGAAAGCTCTAATTTCTTCATTTTTGTATCTTCATGTTATAGTTTTATTTGCTTCATTTCTGACTACTATATTTGTATATCCTGATGTTGAAATTGGAAAAAATGGTGACTCAGGTATATTTTGGATCGGTGAAGATAGTATAATATCATTAACTCTAAGTATTCTAGCTATTGTTATTTTCAGTATACCTTTTATTATACTTAATCGAAAAAATATATCTATCAATGAAGGGATGAAAACATCATACCCATTAAAAATATTCAGTCAATATTTCCTTTTGATTCTTGCTTTAATGAAAATAGTTTGTTTTATTTGTGGAGTGATTTATATGAGAAATTTGCCTTATGGTTCTACTAGTTATGGGCCTGCAATACTAATGTATTCGTATATTGGTATAATTGCGCTAATCAATCTCACCTATTTATCACTTTACATTGAAATACTTCAGAATTTTCGATTATTAGATACTCACTTAATATTAGAAGAAATGAATCTTAACAAGAATAATCCTAAAGATAAAATGGGTGAATTTGAGGAAATGGAAACTACGCTGTAGAAAGTAACTAATATCGTTCGAAGAAAAATTCCCCACTTTCTCTTTGTTCACGATCAAGTCTACTACTATGCTTATTTATTCTTGCTCGACCTGTTTCAACATCTCGTCGAAAAGTGATATCAAGTGTTTTCAAAAATTCATTCATTCCGTCTCTCTTGCCAAAAGGACCCATGGTATAACCCCGAATGCCAGGTTCTCCTAAAAAGAGAAGAACTCTATCACCTAAAATATCTGCTATTTGCATATCGTGCTCAATAGCAATAACTGAAGCATTATACAAACTGGCAGCATTGCGAATAATTCTTGCAACTTTGATACGTTCTTCTACATCGAGAAAAGCTGCAGGTTCATCGATGAGATACAAGTCTGCTCTTTTCGTTAAACAGGCTGCAATATGGACTCTTTGAAGTTCCCCGCCACTTAATTCAGCAACTGGTTTATCAAACAAATGTTCAATACCAAGAGGTCGATAGAAATTCTGTTTGAGTATTTTCTCACCAGTATATCTTCCAGCAAAATTCATTATGAATTCATCAACTGTGCCTTTATAGTCTCGAGTGATAAACTGTGGTTTGTAAGAGACTTGAGCCATAACATTTGCTGAACCTCTATCTGGTTGTAAGATTCCAGCAAGCATTTTAACAAAAGTGGTCTTACCGATTCCATTCTCTCCCAAAATTACCAATGTTTCACCTTTGTATACTTCACCTGGTGAAACCTTCAAACGAAACTTGTCAAACTTTTTCCACAAAGTAGTGAATTTAACATAGATTGGAACGTTAACCCATGTTCTTTCTTTAACAACTCTTTGGAAAGTAATTGCTTTACTACGAAAAGTTATGTTCTCTTCTTTTAATCTACCAGTGAGATAGGCATTTATTCCCGCCTTGACACTTTTTACACCTGAAACAACACCAAAAGCATGAGGTGTACCCCAGAGAGCTTGTATTTGATCACTTAAATAATCGAGAATAGCAATGTCATGTTCTACAACTAAAATTGATTTGTTCTTCTTAGCTAATTTTCCGAATAACTTTGAAAGGTTGAGTCGTTGTTTAACATCAAGGAAATTTCCAGGTTCATCAATAAAATAAACGTCAGCATCTTTAGAAATTGCAACCGCTATTGAGAATCTTTGACGTTCCCCACCACTGAGATGTTTAAACTTCTTTTCAAGCAAAGTTTCTAGTTGCAACTCTTTTATTAATTCCTTAGTATTTCCCAATTCTTCTTCTCTAAGAAGGACTTCATGAATAGTCTCTTTTTCCTGAAGATAATCAGTTAATACTTGCTCTTTGTAAGAAATTTTTATTTTACCTTTATTAAGAGAATTAAAGTATGAACGATGAAGTGAAAGGTCAAGTGTTGTGAACATGTCTTTCCAAGTTAAATCATCTCTTTCATATTCCCCGCCATTAGGGATTGTTTTTCCAGAAAGGATATTTAATACCGTGGTTTTTCCAATACCATTTGCACCAATTAATCCTACAACTTTTCCTTTGGGAAGAAATGGAAGACCATACAATCGGAAGGCATTTTCTCCATATTGATGGATCGGTTTTTCTTTTAATTCAACAGGTAAACCAACCATTGAAATTGCGTGGGTTGGACAAACATTAACACAAATCCCGCAGGCAATACATTTTTTGCTGTGAATTCTTGCCTTTTTATGAACTTTATCCGGATAGATAACTACTCTGCCTTTTTTATTTAGTGGGCAAATTTTCATACAAACATGACCACAAGTTGCTGGCTGACACCTATCCAAATCTACGATAGGTATTCTCGTTTTTGTTTGTTTTCCAGCAGTGCTTTTAGACATGTTATTCGTCCTCCAAATAAAGAGCAGTGTAAATTTACATCTTTAGGAGATTTGAGTCTAATATTAAATGTAACGTATAAATTGTTAAAACTAAATTACTATTATATTATTTATGTCATATAAATTAAGGTTGGCTACAGAGAAAGATATACCTTATTTAGTTAAGCTCAGAACTGAATTTCTTAGAGAGATACAAATAGATGCACCTGAAGAGAATGTTGCAAATTATGAGGAAAAACTAAATAATTATTTTATAAAACAATATGGAGGAAGGAACTTTTCTTGCTTGGTTCGCTGAAAGTAATGATGAAATTATTGCTACAAGTGTTTTATCAATAATCGAAAAACCACCTCATTTGTGGAATTTTACTGGTCTTGAAGTTTACATCATGAATATGTATACGAAACCTGAATGGAGACGAAAAGGAATAGGTTCTGTACTACTGGAAAAACTGCTCGAAGAAGCAAAACAAAGGGGAATTCATCAAATTACTTTACATACTACTCCTGATGGCAAATTACTATATGAGAAATTTGGTTTTAAGCAAGGACACCACGAAATGCATCTAAGTTTATAGAAAAAGAAAGAGTTATTTCCTCGGAAACCAAGGAATAAACATTGAAACCTTCGATTTATAGTTCTCATATTTTGGTCTCTTGGCGAGTTGCTTATTCTCAAGCATTGGAATACTAATGAAAATGAAGAGAATAACCATTGCAATAGGTCCTGAGACCGTCCACCACCAAGCTAGATTTGCTGCAAGGGCGAAAAAGAATAATCCCCACCAAAAACTAACTTCTCCAAAATAATTGGGGTGACGAGAATATTTCCACAAGCCGAGTGACATTACTTCATTTTTATCTTCATTCATTTTAAGGAATATTTTCATTTGTTCATCTGCAACAAATTCAACAAGTATTGCTCCTACAGCAATAACTAATCCAATTATATCTAGTGCATTGATGCTACTATCACTTAAAACCAATGCTGGGTAAAGAGCTAAACAACTTAGAAAGACAATTAATGTTGGCATCATTTCTAAACCAGTGAAGGCAATGAACCAGAATAATTTTGGTTGTTCTTTACGGAATTTTACATAACGCCAATCTTCATGTTTTAATCCTTTCCAACCTCGAATCCAATTGAGGGTTAATCGAATTACATAGAAAGAAACTACACCAATAATTATTGCCTGTCTTATTGGATTGGCATTAGCTGCTTCTGGTAAAAATACCCAATAAACAACAATTATCAATGGTTGTATGCTCCAATATGGATCATAAAAACTAACATTATTGAATATAACACTGAAAATGAAAATCACTATCGTTGCGCCAATATCTGCGATAAGAGTAATCCAAATGGGGTGCATTAAATCCGTTAAAGCATATCCTATACCAAATGCTGCGCCACCTGCAAGGATATACGAAAAAATCACTAAAATAAAAGCGAGTCCTAATTTTCCCTTAGTAGGTTGTACAGCTTCTTCTATAGTTGCTACTTGTGTCATAGTTGTGAAATTTCTTCTGTTTATTGATACTATTGCTGGAAATCTTCTGATTGGTATTTATCCAAGTTTTAAAAAATGTTTCGAGTGATTCAAACGCTTTTTGTTTTACAGTAAGTAATGAGAAATTATTTTTAAACTGAGCTAGTAATTTAACATCAATGACTCAAAATTTTTCATCAAAATGGAGTGTTCCAGCTCATATCACAGGTTTGTTTCAAATAGTTGAGAATGAAAACCCGCTAGAGATGGGTTCTCGTGGTGCTGGTTTCTCGATAAACAATCCAGTTATTACTCAAACTGAATTTCGTTTATCAAATGAGGGTTCACTCAAAGTACTTTTTAATGATATTCTTATTGATGGAAAAGTTAGTGCTCAAGTAGCGAGTTCTTTTGATGAATACTGGAAAGATAAAGAATTAATTCTTCACCATTCAAGTCAACTTCCAATTGAAGCAGGTTTTGGCTCTAGTGGTGCTGGTGCTTTAGGTGCAGCATTTGCTTTGAATGAATTATTCAATGCTAAGAAATCCAAAGAGGAATTGGGTCAAATTGCTCATCAAGCTGAAGTTAATTGCCGAACTGGATTAGGTGATGTCATTGCCCAATATCACGGTTTAGCAGAGATTAGATTAGAACCCGGGGCACCAGGTATTGGTGTAATTAAACAGCTCGAATGGCCTGATGAACGCAAAATTCTATCAATATTTCTTGGGACAATGTCAACGAAGGAAGTTATCACAAGCAAATCACATATCGAAATGATAAATCAAACTTCTGAACCATTACTGAAAGAGTTACATAACACACCGACTGTGGATAAGTTTGTAGATTTAAGTTACAAATTCTCAAAAAAAGTGGGTTTAATGAGTGAGAAAATTGAAACACTTGTTGAGGAACTTCGTGCGTATGGGTATTCTTCAAGCATGATTATGATTGGTGAATCTGTATTTGTTGTTGGTTCTAACGATGAATTAAAAGACTGCACAGTTTTTCTTAAGAAACAATATCCAAATGCACAGTTTTGGATAAACTCAATAGCTTTAACTGGACCAATTATAGTTAAGTAAATAATGTATAAATCTAAATAAAAATAGGTGATAGTTATGACGGAAATTCCTCCTGATCATCCTCGGTATTTATCTTTAAAGGAAAGACATGGAATCATTGATGGGATGCATCAAAAGATTGTTGCAGAGGCAGGATTGATCGCTCACGGAAGAGGCGAAGCTTTTGATTATCTACTTGGTGAAAAAACACCAGATTATGCTTTAGAACAAGAGAAAGCTGCAGTTGCTCATCTACTACTAGCAAAAAATTCTGTTATATCCATAAATGGCAATGTAGCTATTCTCTGTCCAGACTCGCTTGTTCAATTGGCTGAAGAAACAGGTGCAAAATTAGAAGTAAATCTCTTCTATCGTACTGTTGAGCGAGAACAGAACATTAAGCAAATATTACTCGATGCTGGTGCTAAAGAAATTCTTGGAGTAGAATTAGGAGAAACTGCAGCGACGATACCTGAAATAACTCATAACCGAAGAATAGTTGATCCTGAAGGAATTTTCAAAGCAGATGTTGTTTTCGTCCCGTTAGAAGATGGGGACAGAACAATGGCTTTGCGAAAAATGGGTAAAATCGTTCTCTGTGTAGACCTCAACCCGCTGTCGAGAACTTCTGTATGGAGCAATGTTACGATTGTTAATCACGTACGAAGAGCTGCTCAAGAGATGGTTGATATCGCAAAAGAGCTAAAAAACCTCTCACGTGAGAAACTGAGCGAAATACTTGATAATTACGATAACAATAGCATGTTAAAAGACAGTGTTAAATATATGGCTGAAAGACTTTTAACACTCTCACAAGAGAAATTACAGGAGGGTTAGCATTGCCCAAATTAACTGCATTTGATATTCAAAAAATGAAACAAGAAGGCAAAAAGATTACTATGCTAACAGCATATGATTATAGTTTAGCTTCAATTTTTGATGAGGCGAAAATTGATATTCTGCTTATAGGCGATTCGATGGGTCAAGCAATTTACGGTGCTTCCACAACTTTAGAAGTAACTTTGAATATGACCATTCGTCATACCCAAGCAGTCGCTCGTGGTGCGGTTAATTATAGTTTAATCATCGCAGATATGCCATTTTTGAGTTTTGGTCTAACAGTTGACGAGACTGTTGCAAATGCTGGTAGACTGATCAAAGAAGGTCATGCCGAAGCTGTCAAGCTTGAGGGGTCGAGTGATAATCGAATTAAAGAAATTGAAGCAATGGTTGATATTGGCATTCCAGTTCAAGGCCATATTGGTTTAATCCCTCAATCTGCTTACAAACTTGGAGGTTATAAAGTCCAAGGGAAAAACGAGTCCTATTTCTCTGAAGAGCAATTATTATCTGATGCCAAGCGTTTAGAAGCGGCAGGTTGTTTCTCTATTATTTTGGAAGCAATACCATTAGCTGTTGCTAAGAAAATTACTGAGAGCATTTCAATACCTACAATCGGGATAGGTGCTGGTCCAAATTGTGATGGACAGGTACTCGTTTGTTATGATATGTTAGGTTGTACATCAGGTCACAAACCTAAATTTGTTAAACAATACGTTAACCTCCATCAAATAATATTAGATGCAGTCAACAAATATGCGAAAGAAGTCAAAGATGGTTCTTACCCATCTTTAGAACATTCTTACGAGGGATAAAAAAATGTTTCTTGTAATGGGAAGTGGCAGTGTAGGTAGTTTAATTGGTGGACTTCTTACACGTGAAGGTTACAATGTTTTTATGATTGGTCGAGAACCTCATATAACAATTACTGGAGCAAGCGGCCTCAAAATCCAAGGTTTAATTGACAAAAAAATACAGCCTATTAATGCCGGTACTTTTGATTATATATACCCGATAGTAGAAATGCTGAATGATGAAATCAATTACATTATATTTACAACAAAAGCACATCAAACAAGGCAAGCTGCAGAAGAAATATTACCTATTGTATGTAGGCACACAACAGTTGTTTCAATTCAAAATGGTGTTGGCACTGAAGAAATTTTACAGGAATTATATCCTGATAATCTAGTTTTACGAGGTGTAACCTCTATAGGTGTCAGCAGACCTAAACCAGGTGTAGTTGAATATTCAGGTAAAGGGATAACCCAAATTGGTTATGCAAATATTGAGGAGAAAGAAAAAGCGAACCAATTAGTACAAGCATTAAGTAACTCTGGTTTAGAGTCCGAATTGGAAAACAATATTCAAGGAGCAGTTTTTACAAAAACAATTGTTAATTGTGCATTGAATCCTTTAGCCGCTATTCATCAAGTCAAAAATATTGAAATATACAAGCAAAAGAAGCTTAGAGAAAAAGCAACCGCTTTAGCAAACGAAGCCTGGGCTGTGACCAAAAAACTTGGAATAAAATTACTGGTGGAAGATCCTGTTGAATATGCGATGTCTGTTATTAAGAATACAGGAGAAAATATCAATTCGATGTTATCTGACGTTCGCAATAAAAAGAAAACAGAAATCGACTTCATAACAGGGAAAATAGTTTCTTTCGCAGATCAATTAGATATTACTGTGCCACATAATAAAGAAGTATACAAAGAAATACTTGCACTTGAACGTTCATACACAAAATAATACCACAAAGAGGAAAAATTCAAATGGAAAAATCAGTTTCTGATATAGACCAAAATACGATTTTAAAAGAGCTAAAGAAAAGGTTAGCCTTCGAAAAATCTTACAGTAAGGTGCTTAGCTCTATGTGCACACCTCCTCTTGAAATTTCTCGTAAAATTTCTGCTGAATATGCAGAGATAAATTTAGGTGATCCTGGGCTTTTCCCAGAAACTAAACAGATGGAATTAGAAGCTCTAAATAGTATTGCTGAAATCCTACAAGCCCCAATGGGTTGGACAGGTTCAATTACTTCTGGTGGAAGTGAGTCAAATTTATTGGGCTGTTGGACAGCACGTAATTGGAGTAAAAAAACAAAAGGAATAAAAAATGGCACTCTACTTTTACCTGAATCAGCACATGCTTCATTTGAGAAATCAATAGATATTCTCAACTTAAAATCGAAATGGATACCTCTTACTTCGGAAAATAAACTCAATTTAGAGTTACTAAAAGAAGAGCTTAATGAAACCACGGTCGGAATAGTTGGCATTGCAGGCGCAACTGGAACAGGTGCATGTGATGACATTAAAGCTCTAAGTGAAATAGCTCAAGATTCAAATACCTATTTGCATGTAGATGCAGCTCATGGTGGAATGATTTTTCCCTATTTGAAAGATATTGGCAGAGAAGCTCCGGTATTTGATTTTCAGCTTGAAGGTGTATGCAGTATAACTATAGATACCCATAAAATAATGGGTGGTTTGATTCCAGGAGGTAGTATAATTTATCGTTCAAGTGAATTTTCAAAAACAATTGCTAAGGGCATAACTTACTTGTCTGATTCAACAACAAAACAAATAACGATTACCGGAACACGACCTGGAAATTCTGTCATTGCTTTGTGGGTTTTGTTAAAATATTACGGAAAGGAATTTATGATAGATAGAGTCAAGAAAAGTTTTGTATTAACTGATTACACAGCAGAGAAATTACGTGGAATTTCTTCAATAAGTTTAACTTTTGACCCAACAATAAATATTATTGGATTTACTAATACTAAACTGTCCAATGAAAATCTTGTTGCGAAGCTAAAAGAATTTGGCTGGGACCTTTCGATCTATTCAAATTGGACTCGAATGGTTATAATGCCACACTTTTCAATAGAAATGATTGATAAGTTCATTAAAGATTTAGAAAATGTTCTCAAGGAGTAAGTAATTCAAATGACGAAATTTAAGCCTTCAATTCATAGTTCAAAACTGGAAATTACTGGTTCACAATCTAATCTCTTAGAAGGAAAAAGAATAGTTATTGGATTAACTGGAAGTGTTGCTGTCGTAGAAACGGTTCATCTTGCTAGGCTACTAATGAGAAATGGCGCAGAAGTTTTTACAACAATGACCAAAGCAGCTATCGAGCTTGTTCATCCGAATTTAATTGAATGGGCAACTGGAAATCCTGTGATAACTGAATTAACAGGTCAAATTGAACATGTTCATCTTTGTGGGGAGCATCCCGACAAAGCTGATTTACTGCTAATTGCCCCTTCAACTGCGAACACAATTGGTAAAATTGCTGGTGGCATAGATGATACTGTAGTAACAACTTTCGCTACTACTGCTTTTGGTACTGGAATACCACTCGCGATTGTACCTGCTATGCATTCAACTATGTATGATAACCCAATTGTTATTGATAATATTAAAAAACTAAAGAAACTTGGAGTTACTTTTATTGGTCCAAGAATAGAAGAGGGTAAAGCAAAGATTGCTACAAATGAAGAGATCCTTCAGAATATAATTACTATTTTAACTAAAAAAAAAGATTACAAGGGTAAAAGAATAGTCGTTACTGCTGGTCCAACTCGTGCCTGGATAGATGACATACGATTTATTACTAATCCTAGTAGCGGCAGAATGGGAATAGAAATTGCTCTGGAAGCAGCAAGTAGAGGTGCAGAAGTAACACTTCTTCTAGGTCCAACATCTCTAATAGTTTCTAACAAGAACATCAACATTATTTCTATTGAAACTGTAGATGACCTAGTGTCAGAAATTAAAAAAATGAAAGAAATAGATGCCTTCATTTCTGCAGCAGCAATTGGTGATTATCAAGTTGAGAAAGAAGGTGGAAAAATTCCATCGCTAAAAAATGACCTAAATCTGAAGCTTTCTCCTTCACAAAAAATAATTGACCTAGTTCGTAAGAAATACCCAAAAATCAAGATTGTAGGTTTCAAAGCAGAAGTAGATATCTCTGAAAAAGAATTAATTTCTCGTGCAGTAAAAAGTATGAAGAAAAACAATCTAGATTTAGTGGTTGCTAATTTAGTCAATAAACCTCAGCAAGGTTTTGGAACAGCGACAAATGCTGTAGCAATAATAAAGAAAGATTCAAGTTTTGAGAATATAGCTTTGACTTCAAAGAGATTAATTGCTAAGTATATACTAGATAAAATGCAGTCTCAAAAATGAAGCTAATATGAAGTAAATTGGTGTTCTGATGGATAACGAAACTAAGTCTTTCATTCGTTTTTTCTTTGCTTGTAAAAAACGATTTAAGAAAATGACTCTTGAAGATTTAGAGAAGTACCAATTGAAAAAAGCCCAAGCATTGGTAAAGTATGTGACAGAAAAGTCACCATTTTTTCAAGCACATTATAACAATCAAGATCTTCTTGATGTGTGGAATTTACTAACTGTAAATAAGAAGATCATGATGGATAATTTTACAGAGTATACAACTTTAGGTTTCCAGAAAGAAGAGTTACTTGATTTTTGCCTTAGAATAGAAAAAGAGCAAAATTTCACAGAACGCTTTCATGGTTATAATGTAGCAATGTCTTCAGGAACAAGTGGTAGCAAAGGGATAGTAATAACTAGTCCTGAAGAAGAAAAATATCTTCAAGCAGCCTTATTTTCTCGCTTCGTGTTTCCAAGAGTACTTCGTATTAAGTGGGCTTTTATCCTTCGAATTACTACTCCTGCATTCCAAGTAAGCAAATTTGGTCAGCAGTTAACTCATTTTAATTTACAATTATCTATAGAAGATTTAAGAGAAAAATTGCGGTTATTTCAACCAAACATTCTTTCAGCTCCACCTTCTATGCTTAGTATTATTGCGAAGGAAGTACAAAATGGTCGATTGGATATAAAACCAAAAAGAATTATTTCCTATGCTGAAGTGTTATACCCAGAAGTTAAAACTGAAATAGAGGAAACATTTGATACTCTTGTTCATCAGATCTACCAAGGAAGCGAAGGATCAATTGCTATGACTTGCAAATGTGGTAATTTGCATATTAATGAGGATTTAATGAAAGTTCAGTTATTTGATAATGAAGGGAATCAGACAGAACCTGGAAAACCGTGTCATAAGATGATAGTAACTGATTTGAATAAAATTTCGCAACCAATAATAAGATACGAACTGAATGATATCATTACAATTTCACCCGAGAAATGTTCATGTGGATCGAATTTCAGAGTGATAGAGCAAGTTATGGGAAGAGCCGATGACTTGTTCTGGGGGCAAAGAGAAAACACGAATGATCTTCAATTCATCTTTCCTGATTATATTCGTAGAGCAATAATTAGTAGTTCAGAAGAAATAAGTGAGTATCAAGCGATTCAAAAAAGCTTGTCTCGAGTAATAATTAGAATACAGTTAAAAGAATCACCAGAAAATCTTGAAGCGCTACAACAAAAGATTTCGGATGCAGTCCGAGATGTTTTTTCAAGATATCACTGCACTCAACCATCCGTATCTGTGGTTTTAGAGAAAGCCAAAAGACATCCTAAATCACTAAAGCTTGTACGAATTAAGCGAGATTTTGATATTAACTAATTTTCTAATTTAAAGGCGAAAATTTGCGACATAATTATAAATAATTAAATTATTCAAAGTAAAAGAGTATCTATCTATCTATTACTATTAATTTGGAGCAGTTTAGTTAAATGGCAGATAATGTCCCTTACCTCATTATTAATCCCAATGCCCAAGATAAACGATTGAGCAAAAAAATAGATGAAATTCTCAAATCTGCAAAGAAAGCCTTTGGTGAGTTTCAGTATGAATTAACAACAAAAATTGGCGATGGTATACCAATTGCGAAGAAAGCGATTTCTGAAGGTTACAATACACTTGTTTCTGTGGGTGGCGATGGCACTTTAAATGAACTAATAAATGTTGCAGCAAAAACAGATGTTAAGGTTGGCATGATTCATGGTGGAAGTGCTTGTGATTCACTTAAAACACATGGAATACCAAAAAACTTTGATAGAGCATTTGAGATTGTCGCAGAAGGATATCATGAACGCTTTCCTGTTGGCCATCTGAAAGGAGATACTGAACGTTATTTCATAGAGATGGTAAATGGAGGATTTATAGGAGATACTGCCAATGCACTTGCTGGTCGTTATGAATGGGCTAGTGGAGAAATTGCTTACGGATACGTTGCAATTAAAGTGATTATGGGGTTTAAACCTATACCAACCAAAATTACTGTTGATAATAAAATCATAAGAGAAACAAATCTTTCAACATTTGCAGTTTCATTAACTGATTGCATCAGTGGTTTTGAATTTATTCCTGGAAATCATCCGAGACTTGATGATTTTGGAATTATATTCTCTCATAAAAAAGGATTGAAACTTATTAAACTGTTGTTGAAAGCGGTAAGTGGAAATCATTTAAAAAATACTGATGATTTTGAGATTCTTCGAGGAAAACATGTTATCATTGAAAGTGAAATTCCACACACTTGGGAAAGTGAAGGGGAAATCCCATCAAGAAATGCTACTCGTATTGAAGTTACCCACATCCCTGATGCTGTTAACCTCATTATTCCAGAAGGGTGGAAATATGGCAAAACTTCAAAAGAAAGAAATAAAGCTAAAAAACGTGTATTGAAGCATCAACAACCATTTCCAGAGGATGATTAAATTAGGTTAATTTTGAGGAAGTTTTCACTCTTCCTCCCATTATTTCTATTAAGAAAAATGACAAATAAGACATAACGAGTAATATTGCTCCAACAGCACTTGCTTGACCAAATTGTCTTCCATCTCTTAGTTTGTATAATGCAACTGTTAAGGTAGCTATTGAATTATCTGATCTATAGAAGAAATTTGCAATGGTAAATTCTCCTATACTCAATCCGACTGCAAAAGCTAATCCTGCAACAAGTGCTGGAATTAGCAAAGGAGCATAGATTTTTCTAAATTTGAACCACCAGTTTGCTCCTAGTGTTTTGGCTGATTCTTCCATTTCAGGATCAATAGCATTTAATCCATTCATTAATGCTCTAGTGACAAATGGATATCCAAGAAGACCGTGACTAATTATAATAAATAACCACGGATAATTAATATAAAACTGTGAATCACCGACAATTCGATAAATACCCAGAGAAATGGTCATTGCTGATACTGCAAGTGGAAGATAGCTAATCATTTCGTAAGTAACCGATTTTTTCTCTTTTCTATGTTTTCCTAAAACAGCAACAGTGATAATTGCTAATATTGTTGCAAAACAAGCGCCACCGAAAGCAAAAAGAAAAGTATTCAAAATTGCTTGTGGAATCGAGGTGTTAACATAGTTAATACTTTCAAGGGAGAATATTCCGGCATAATTTTCAAATGTAAATTGACCTGTATATGACCCAATGAAAGAGTTTACAAGAATGCTGATCATGGGAGCTAATTCTAATGCCAAACCAGCTAAGAAACAGAAAGCTAGTAACCAACTACTAATTTTGCTAAAGAATTTTTTAAACTCTAATTGTGTTCGTGGGAAAACTGCCGTAGTAATTGTTTTCTTTTGTTTTGCATTGCGACGCATTAGAAGCAAATAACCAATAACATATGCAACTGTAACAATTAATTGCATAATTGCTAAAGCTGCTGCAAGATTTGTTTCTCCGGTATAGTAACTCGAGTTAATTTCAACTTCGACACTTCGATAATTACCTGGTGTGCCTAACATTAAGATAATGCCAAAACTCAGAAAACAAAAATTGAACGTGAGCATTGCTGCAGTTAAAATTGGCTGCAAAAATAATGGCAAATAGACTCTAAAAAAAGAATGGATGGAATTGCTCTTCATTGTTTTTGCAGCATCAATAAGGTCGCGGTCGAAATTACGGTAATAAGCAACAAAATAATGGATAACTAATGGAATGTTATAGAATGCATGAGCCAAGATAATGGAAAGTAGTGGGATGCCAAACAAACCATTTTCAGAAAAGATATTCAAGAAACCCATTCCTACTAACACAGAAGGGAGAACAAATGGAACAGTGAAAATTGCAAGAAGGACCTTTCTCCCTGTAAATTCATACTTTCCGAAGAAATAGCCTAATGGAATGCCAATCAAAAGTGATGCAATTGTACTAAGTAAAGCTTGAGAAAGAGTAAATGCAAATAATTTGTAATAATAACCATTTGAGAAGACTTCTCCTAGATATTGTAAGGTAAAACCAGAATCATCTACAAAACCAAAAACTAGAACGGAAAAAACTGGGAATAGAAGAAATAGTGCAATAAGCAAAACTGGTGTTAGAAAACCTAATACTCTAACAATTTTCTTACCAGAATATTCAATCGCCATCCATTTTTCACCTGTTAGTAAAATACTATAACCCATTTATATAAGTCCATTATAAAATAGTTTAGTCATTACAGAAGAATAAAAATTTATTGACTTGTATTTACAAGCTAAAAGAGTAATGTGAATTCCAAGCAATTTCAAAGATTTTTGATAGACTTTAATACGAGGAAAATAATCTTTACCAAAAATTTCGAATGAAATAATAAGTAAAAATTAAAAAAAGAGAGAATAATGTTCATTCCAATGGGTGAATGAAAGAATCGAAATCAACAATAGTATCAAAATTTACAATAGCTTTGCCTGGAATAAAGAGCATTTCAAATTCCTTGTAATCCCCAAGCTCAGGATATAATTCTAGTAAATCAAACAGAATACTTCTAGTAACATTTTCAGAAGATCTGGATAACCGTGCTAATGTATTCAAATTTACTGTTTCTCCAAGTTTGAGGTCTTTGAAAATAATTTTAAAAGATAGTACAACATTAGATCGAACAAAGTGTTCAATTGAATCAAAGCCAAGGAGACGGTACAATACTTTCATTGTATAAGCTCCTTTTCTTTGTATGTATGAATAAGAAGTTTGACCATATGTCTGTGGAATGTCATATTCATAATAATACGCTTTCTGCAAATTCAGGATTGCGTTAAACAAATAATCATACATTTGTTTCTGTTCTTCAGTAGTTTGGTATTTTTTCAAATATTTGATATATTCAGAATTACAAATCCCATTATTGAAATCTTCTTCCAACTTAATGCATAATTGATTCATTGTTTTTACTGGTGCAGTTTCAAATAGAATCAAAAAGGCGTATTCTTTTAGACTACTACGATAGTTAACACTCTTTTGATCAGCAAATAGAATGTCTTGCAAATCTACTAAATCACTTTTTTCTATAATTGACATTATTTCACTATATTTCTTCTTGGAAGAATTGTTGATGGCAAGTATAATTAATAGAGGTATCATAGTGCCTATTGTAACTAATCCAATAAATACCGGATAAATTATTAGAAAACCCAAAAAACCCCACAATAGAGATAGTGTTAATATTATTATTCCATAAATAGTTGAAAGGAATGTTATCGCTTGCCTGAGTGATTTTTGTTTTCTATTCGCTTCACTTTCAAAAAGGGTTGTTTTCAATTTAGCTCTCTCAATGATTAAAAGGATTTTTCTCTTTTTAAATATTTAGAATTCTAAATTGTTGTTTTTAATTTATTGAACCGAATAAGAACACTAAAGTTTAAAGAATACAAATGTTAAAATGAGTGGCAAATATTAAGAATTAAGCTCAAAAAGGTTAGAATTATGCCATCAATTGAAGTAAAAAACATCTCGAAAAAGTTCGAGGATTCAATAGCAATTCAGGATATTAGCTTCAAATTAGAAGAAGGCAAATTACTCACTTTGTTAGGGCCAAGTGGAAGTGGAAAAACAACTATCCTTCGACTAATTGCTGGGCTAATCGAACTTGATACTGGGGAGATATATTTCGATAGTATTGATGTAGCGAAAGTACCTACTGAGGAACGAAATATTGGCTTTGTTTTCCAATCCTATGCTCTTTTTCCCCACTTGCCAGTCTCTGAGAACATTGCCTTTGGTCTTGAAACAAGGAAATGGGCAAAAGAGGATATAATAATTAAAGTAAAAGAAATGCTAGCTTTAGTTGGACTCACAGGTAAAGGAAGAAGATACCCTCGAGAGCTGAGTGGAGGAGAAAAATCCCGAGTAGCACTAGCTCGTGCTTTAGCACCGAACCCCTCTCTCCTTTTATTAGATGAACCACTATCTGCTTTAGATATGTCACTAAAAGAGAGTCTGAGAAAAACAATAAGAGATATTCAGCAAAAAATTGGTGTTTCAACTATCTATGTAACTCACGATCAAGCCGAAGCAATGGAAATTTCAGATCAAATTTTAGTTCTTAATCATGGTCAAATTGTTGAGAGTGGGTCACCACAAGAATTGTACTTGACACCGAGGAAGAAATTCACTGCAGAATTTTTTGGCGTAACAAATATTTTGACTGGAAAAGTGATTACAAAGTATGAACGCTTTTACTTGGACCACCCTTTAGGATGTATTCTCTTGCCAAAAAATTGCCCTTCAAAAATCGACGAAAAAATAACTATCGCAATTTTCCCACAACATATTATTCTCTCTAACAAAACTCAAAAGTTAGACAATGAATTTCCCGCTATCGTTGTTAGTTCTTCTTTTGGAGGGTCCATCGTTTCCGTAACTGTCGAAGTTAAAGGTTTTCCAATAGAAATTCATTTTACAAGTTCTCGAACAAAAAGTAAATTCACAGAAGGAGAAAAGATTTACCTTTCTATTCCTGAATCTTCAATTCTCTTTCTTGAATAGAAATAAAATAAATAAGAAATAGAAGTAGGTGGATAGAAACCAACCACTTAATAATCAAACATTTAACTTACAATCTAAATAATTGCAAAGCTTCGATTTCACTTACACCTTCTACTTTCTCTAAAATTGATTCAAGGTGATCTTGTAAACCGTCTTGTTCTTCAAAGTTGATATCAACAACTAGTGCTACCATGCCAAAAGCAATTGGTCTTTCACCGGAAGCAGTAACTTTCATATCTTCAGGTAATGCTTTAATTATTCTTTCTTTTATTGTTGCTGGTTTTATGCTGACATCTTCTGGTAAAATTTTATATGTGCCTACTATTCTGGTACTCTTTTTTGTCATTTCTTTCATCTCGTATTTTTTTTAAGTAAATGATTTTTAATTATCTAAGTTTTTTGGGCTAGTATTTGCTTTTTCTTCTTTTCGGTTAGGTTGAGATTACTTCTTATTTTCTAGTGGAACAATCGTTAGTGTTATTTTTGTTCCGTCTATATCCCAATCTGATGAAACACCATCTTTCTTTGAACCTGCTTTGATTACTGTAGACAATGTTTCTGTTTTAATATAATCTACCCACTTATTCATAGCATCAGTAATTTTCTCATCACCTTTGAAGTAAAGTTCAATATTTTGTGTATATTCAAGGTCTGCTTCTTTTCTCATAGTTTGGATTCGACGAACAATATCTCGGACAAGTCCTTCTTGGATTAGCTTTGCCGTTAACTTTGTTTTAATGAAAATTTGTCCACCATCAAAAGAAGCATCTGCATATCCTTCTTTACCACTAGAAATTATGTCCAAATATTCTTCACTAACATCAAATTCTCCATCCTCTGTTTCAAGTTTGAAGGAATGTTTTTCTTTTAATTTAGTAACTGCTTTCTGAGCTTTTTCGCCTGAAAGATTTTTAATTGCATCTCCGACAACTGGAGCATTTTGCTTAAAAGCAGGTCCCAGTAGTTTGAATTTTGGTTTTAATTGATAATTGACCATTTCCGAAAGCTCTTCTTGGAAGGTAATCTTTTTTACATTGAGTTCTTCTTTGATTTCAATTAAAAATTGTTTAGCCATATTTTGATGAGCTTCAGGACAAACAATAATTAACTCTTGTAAAGGTAACCTTATTTTTATGTTGGCTTTTCCTCTTGCTGCTCTTCCTGCTTCAACTATAGCAATGGAATAATCCATAGCTTCCTCAAGATGGGGGTTGATTACTTTAGGATTTTTCTTTGGAAATGCTTCATAATGAACACTCAACATTTCTTTCTTCTTCTTACCTTTCTCCAATCTTCTAACTAGGTTTTGATATAATTCCTCAGCAACAAATGGGATAAATGGAGCAGTAATCTTTGTTATCGTTACAAGAGTTTCATACAATGTAGCTAGAGCATCTTTTTTATCCTTAGTAATTTCTGTGTTCCAAAATCTTCTTCGTGATCTTCTGATATACCAATTGCTCAAATCTTCAACAATGAATCTATCAATTGCTGCAGCTGCTTTGTGTGATTGGAATTCATCTAAGTTTTCACTTACAATAACAATTAAAGAATTCAATTTAGAGATTAACCATTGATCTAAAACTGATCTCTCATCTAATTTACTCTCAATAGTTCTTGGATCAATACTATCAATATTGATATTTGTTACAAAGAAGGAATAAACGTTCCAGAGAGTGTTGAAAAATCTTCGTTTTGTATCTTCGATAACTTCATTTGAGAAGCGAGTAGGGTTCCAAACTGGTGAAGAAAAGAAATACCACCTCATTGGATCTGCCCCCAAAGTATCATAAACTGAAGAAGGATTCACAACATTTCCAATATGTTTACTCATTTTGATTCCTTTTTTGTCAAGAACATGTCCCATGGTTAAGCAATTAAGATAAGCTGGTTTGTTGAAAACTGCTGTGCTAATTGCTAATAAAGTATAGAACCATCCCCTGGTTTGATCAATAGCTTCTGTAATAAAATCTATAGGATAATGCTCTTCGAATTTCTCTTTATTCTCGAATGGATAATGCCATTGAGCAAATTGAGAAGCACCAGATTCATACCAGCAATCAATAACGAAGGGTTCTCTCTTCATCTTTTTGCTACATTTGGGACAGAACAAGTCAATTTCATCTATCCATGGTTGATGTAACTCAAAATCTTCTGGAAGCTCTTTTTTCATATACGATTTTAATTCATCTATTCCACCAATACAAACTGTGTTATCACAAGAACACACCCAAATTGGCAAAGGTGACCCCCAGAAACGTTCACGACTGAGAGCCCAATCAACAATATTATCTAAGAAGTCACCGAAACGACCATGTTTCAAATGAGCTGGAACCCAGTTGATTTGTTCGTTTGTGGCTAGAATTTGTTCGCGCAATGTACTCATTCTAATTAACCAAGCTTCTCGAGCATAATACATAGTTGGTGTTTTGCATCTCCAGCAAAAACCACTGGTATGCCTTGCTGTTTTTTCTGTTATTAAACGCTCGTCATCTCTAAGAGCTTTAATGATTTTTTTATCTGCATCTTTGATGAACATTCCAGCCCAAGGAGTAATTTCTTCAGTAAAGGTTCCATTAGTTTTGACTGGTTGTAAGAATGGAAGATTTTTTTGTAACGCTAACTCATAATCATCAGGACCAAAGGCAGGTGCTGTATGAACAATTCCAGTTCCATCTTCTGTACTAACAAAATCAGCAGTAACTACTCTAAACCCTTTCTTTGCTTCTTTTGCAGGAAGTTTTGCATATGGGATTAATTGTTCATATCGCATTTCTTCCAAATCTTTTCCTTTCATTTTTTCTAGTACTTTATACTCCTTGTCAGGAAACACTGCAGCAAGTCTATCTTTTGCGAGAATATACTTTTCATTTCCACGCTGGATTTTGACATAGTTGATATCTTTACCAACAGCGAGACCAACATTGGAAATTAGTGTCCACGGAGTTGTTGTCCACGCTAACAAGAAGGTATTTTCTTCTCCTGCTTTAGTAAACTTAACAGTAATTGATGGATCACTTGTCTCCTTCAACCCTTGTGAATATTCATGACTACTGAGAGTTACTTCACATCTCGGACACGATGGTATTACTTTGTATCCTTTAATCAGGAGGCCTTTATCCCATAAATCTTTCAAACTCCACCAAACTGATTCGATATAGTTATCTTCCATAGTTATGTAAGCATTTTCCATATCAATCCAGAAACCAACTCGTTTGGTCATCTCTTCCCAGTCGTGTACGTATTTCATAACTGATTTTCTACATCTTTGATTGAATTTTTTGATCCCGTAATCAACAATTTCAGTTTTGGAATTTAACCCTAATTCTTTCTCAATTTCAATTTCTACTGGTAGTCCATGACAATCCCATCCTCCAATAAGAGGAGAGACAAAATAACCATTCATAGTTTTATAACGTATATAGAGATCTTTCAAACATCTAGTTAAAACATGTCCGACATGAGGTAACCCATTTGCAGTAGGAGGTCCTTCTAAGAAAATGAATTTTTCCTTCTCCTTTCGGTTATCTCTTAATTTATGATAAACATCTTCTTTTTTCCAGAATTTGAGAATTTTCTTTTCGATTTTTGGAAATTCAACGAATGTTTTTACTTCTTTGAAGACAGCCATAGTTTATTGACCTCAATTTAAAATGAATTGCAATGTAAATTTCTGTTATTTCTAGTTTTTGAAAAACTCTCTCGTCATTTTAAAGGTTTTTTGATATTATGATTTTCTACTAAACAGTGAAAACACTCTTCTTATTTGTACTTTTGACTTAAAGTAAGTATCATTAGACTTGCAATATAATCGAAAGTGTTATTTGTAGTATGAACATATAATTAGTTTATGCCAGAAGAAAACAATCAGATACCGGTTGATGAACTTTCTACAGAAGAAGATGAAATAACGATTCAAGAGTTTGATGAAGAAAATATGCTTATCGAAGAAGAAATTTTTGTGGATTCACCAAGAAAATTCACATTTCGCTCCTTTCTCAAGATGAGCGGCATAACAATCATTTTCCTATTAGTCTCTGCAATAATTATGCTTGTTGGCTTGATTGTATTCTATTATACCATCGCTGATCCTGTAAAAAATGTTGGTTTCTGGTTGATCATTGCAGGAGTAATTGTTTTTCTTCTGACAATTATTTTCGGATTTGAAAGAATAGAATAGCAACAGATTCATGAATTTTCTATTTATTATAATCCTTTTCAGACCAAGACGAGAGTCTAATTTGTTCACTTTTACATTTGGGACAAACAGTTCTCTGGAAAATAATGCCATCTTCTTCTTTTTGGATATATTCCGCTTCCGCGAAGCGATGTCCACAATCATTACAAATATACACATCTGGTCGCCATACATCTGCTTGTTCTTTTTTCTTGGGCAAATTTTTCACCTTTAGGATCAATGATATACACTAGTATTAGTGTTTCATTTAAAATATAACATATTACTATAAAATAAGATTATCCTATTAATATTTAATCACTAAGAAAAACAAAACTTTAATAATGAACATATTTTTAAAACAAGAAAGAATTGAAAAAGTAGTTCAAAGAGCTTTATCAGTAAGCTGTTCGGAGTTGCTCAAATACAATGTCATCATTATGGAGAAATAAAACTAATAGAACAATATTGATTTCATCAATATTTCTAGCGCTTGCTTTAGCCTTAATTATTTTCATAGCTGTTTACGATGTAGAGAATAAACCATTAACTGGTTTAATGTGGTTATTTAGTGATGCTGGTGCAATAATAATTGTTGGACTATTGTTCTGGATAATATATTTCGGTCTTTTACTCCTCGTTGGAAGTATCCGCGAAAAGATGGATGCGCTCCCAGGTTGGACTGAAGTAATCATTTGTGCACTCATTACATTATTACCTGCAATATTCCTTGGCAATTTAGACAACTTTTGGAAACCTTGGATTGTTTTTGGTATTGCTGCTTTAGGTGTAATTCTAATTTCACTATGGTTCTTAATGAGTTCAACACCAAGAGAAGAAACATCCGCAAAATCATAAGAGATTCACTTTTGAATCTTTTTTTTACTATTTTTAATATTGGCAAGTACCTATCATACGTAATTCCTTTGTTTCTATTCACTCTTTAGGTAAAATTTATTTACTAATAGATTTCTCAGTTCTCTTGTAAGGCAAAAACCACCTAAATATCGGTCTTCACACTGAACTGAAAATCGCGCTGCGGTATTCATCTTGCTCTTTAGATTAGACCGAGTCCCAAATCCTTAATCATCTATTCGCTCATTCGGATTGGATCTTTATGGAATAAACTTTTCATTGGAAAGCTTTAAGGGATTCCATGGAAGATTTTTGCTGAAAGATAATTCAATAAGAAAAAAAATCAGCATAAAAGTTGATTAAAAAGGAAAGGTGTCAAAATGTCCCACGATTCCGGTGAAAGAAGACAATTTATTGATTTAGAGAAGAAAGCTCTTGTTAGATATGTCTATCGAAACCAAAAGTTTGAGATCATTGTTGATCCGGAACTGGCTTTAGATTATAAGAAAGGAAAGGAGATTCTTCTTTCCGATATAGTTGAAAGCTTTGTTGTTTTTCACAATGCATCCAAAGGCGCGAAAGCTTCAGAAATTATTTTAGAACAAATATTTGAAACGAATAACGCTGAAGAAATAGCCAAAATTATTCTCACAAAAGGTGCTTTACAACTTACACAAGCTCAACGAAAGCGTTTACTTAAAGACAAAGAAGATGAAATCATTAATTTCATTCATATCCATTGTGTGAATCCACAAACAAATAAACCTCATCCCCCCGCAAGAATTGAGGCTGCAATGGATGAAGCTGGAGTACATATCGATTATAATCTAGCCCCTGAAATACAAGCAAAAGAGGTTATCAAACTTATTCAAACTATCATTCCAATAAGATTGGAATCCGTAGTTTTAGCAGTCAAAGTAACCCCTGATTTTACGGGACCAGCTTATGGTATAGTTGCTGGTGCAGGCGAACTCATTGAAGACCAATGGGGTGATGATGGAGTTTGGTATGCAAAAGTAGAAATGCCATCCGGTAAACAAGCAGACTTTCTTGATAAGATAAACACTTTAACAAAAGGTAAAGCTGAAGTGAAGATAGTAGAACGAAAGAGTGAGTGAAAAAATACAATCACAATTATTAATTATTTAATGTAAGGAGAAAAAAAAAATGCCTATATTAATTAAAGATAGATCCATGGTTACTCCTCGCGAAGCTATCGCTGAAGGAGATTTTTCTATTGGATCCAATGTCTATAGAAGAGAAAAGAAAGTTGTTTCTCAAGTAATAGGTCTCGTAACAATAAAGGATAACTTTGTAAGCGTTGTTCCTCTCAAAGGAAAATACTTACCAAGAGTTGGAGATCTCGTTATTGGAAAAGTAACTGATGTTTCTCTAAGTACTTGGATAGTGGATATCGCAAGTCCATATCCTGGTGTAATGAGAACCTCAACGTCATTAGCAAGACGATTCGATCCAATTAAAGACAAAACAAGAAAAATCTTTGATGTTGGTGAAGTAATTGTTGCTAAAGTTTTCTCATTCGATCGAACACGCGATCCGATGTTAACTGTTAGATCAGACAATCGTGGTGGTGGAAATAGCCCATACCTCGGTAAACTTGTAGGTGGCAGAGTAATTGATGTTAGCCCCTCCAAAATTCCTCGTTTAATTGGTAGAAGAGGAAGTATGATATCAACAATCAAGCATTACACAAATTGTAAAATGATTGTTGGACAAAACGGACGTGTCTGGTTTAAAGGAAACAACTTTGAAGATGAGTTATTAGTTTTACGAGCAATCCAGAAGATTGATCGAGAAGCTCACACAACTGGGTTAACTGATCGAATTAAGAACTTCTTAGAAGAAGCAAAAAAGAATATGCCCACACCTTCTAAGGAAAAACAATCCGATAAGGAGAAAAGATCAGAAAAAAAAAGTTAAGCTAATTAGGTGAAATTAAATGGCCAAAAATAAAGAAGAAACTGTGTTAATAACCAAAGATGGTATACGACATGATGGTCGTAAAAGAGAAGACTTACGAGAAATTTCATTTGATGTAGGTGTCTTAGATAGAGCAGATGGCTCATGTCTAATCCAATGGGGACGAAATAAAATATTAGCAGCTGTATATGGACCTCGTGAATTGCATCCAAAACATATGCAAATGCCTGGTCAAGCATATATTCGATGTGAATATAGGATGGCAACATTCTCTGTTCCTGACAGAAAAAGCCCAGCACCAAAGAGAAGAGAGAAAGAAATTTCCAAATTACTTGGTGAAGCTTTGAATCCAGCATTATTTACTTATCTCTATCCTCGCTCAGTAATCGATGTATTTATTGAAGTATTACAAGCAGATGGTGGTACACGATGTGCAGCAATTACTGCCGCATCTCTAGCATTAGCAGACGCTGGCATACCTATGAGAGATTTAGTCACAGGAGTTGCTGCTGGCAATCTATCTGATAAAATAGTTTTGGATCTTGATGATGTTGAAGACAAAGAAGGACTAGGCGACTTGCCCATTGCTTATCTGCCAAACTTAGAGAAGGTTGTTCTTTTACAATCTGATGGAATATTCACTCCAGATCAATATAAAGAAGCCTTAGATATGCTTGTTCCTGCCTGTAAGAAAATCTATCAATTGCAGCGAAAGGCTATTACTGACAAATACTCTCAAATAAATGAGGCGGTCCAGAAAGACATAGAGGCAGAAGAAAAAGATAAACCAGCAAAAGACAAGAAGAAAGCTGAAGACTCTAAAGCTAAAGACGATAAGAAAGCAAAGAAAGCAGATGATGGAAAGAAATCAAAAGCTTCTGACAAGGAAGAGAAAAAGAAGAAAGGCTTAAAGAAATCTTCCAAAAAGAAAGATGATAAAAAACAAGCTTCTAAAGAAAAAGAAGCTAAGAAGGACTAATTAGGGAGGCAAAAAATATGGCAAAAAAAGGTCTCATTAGTGTAGTAGAACGTGAACACATTCTCTCATTACTTAATCATGGTAAAAGAACCGATGGACGATCCTTCAATGAATTCAGAAAGATAACTATTATCCCTGGATATATCCAGAAAGCAGAAGGATCAGCAATCGCTAAAATTGGCAAAAGCAAAGTTATTGCAGGTGTAAAAGCACAAATGGGAACTCCATTCCCTGATTCACCAAACAAAGGAGTAATTACTACAACTGTAGAATTAGTTCCAGTAGCAGCCCCTGAATTTGAATCAGGTCCTCCTCGTGAATTTGCCATTGAACTCGCAAGAGTTGCAGATAGAGCAATACGTGAATCTGAAGCAGTTTCAAATGAAGATTTAGTAATAATTCCAGGTAAATTTGTTTGGATACTCTTCATTGATATCTATGTATTAGATCATGATGGAAATCTCTATGATGCTTGTGAACTTGCTGCATTAGGTGCATTATTAAATACACAAATCCCGGATATCAAAATAGTTACAAACGAAAAAGGCGAAGAAGTGGTCGAAGTTCTAGAAACAACTCATCCACTAGTAATGAAACATACACCAATTAGCTGTACATTCTCAAAAATTGGTGACAATATCATTGTTGATCCAAATTATGACGAAGAAACCATACAAGACACTCGGCTAACACTTGCTTTTACAGAAGAAAACAAGATTTGCTCCACACAAAAAGGTGAAGCTGGAACCTTTACTGTAGAAGAAATTAAAAAGTGTATAGATATTGCAGCAGAAAGAACGAAAGACATAAGAAGTCAACTAGATAAAATCGTTGACCCACAAGGATACCCTTGGTCTGAGGAATCATCCTAAGACCAAATTATTCCATAAATAAAACCAAGAGGGTAAAAACAATGGCACGAAAAACAAAGAAAGTCGGTTCAACAGGTCGTTTCGGACCTAGATATGGTTCACAACTCAAGAAACGTGTCCTAAAAATAGAGCGAGGCATGCATGCTGCTCATAAATGTCCTAACTGTGCAAGTCCTAATGTAAAAAGGAAATCAGTAGGCATTTGGATCTGTAAAAAGTGTAAAGTAAGCTTTGCAGGTGGCGCATGGTTACCAATAACTCCAACTGGAAAATCGGCTTCAAGAACAACAATTAGTTTAGAAGAACAACGACTCGAGAAATCCAAGAAATGAACGAACGAGAAATTTCCCCCTATGAAAAATTTATGTTAACAACCTCTAGGAAACCTAGCCATAGAACGCGCTCTTTTGCTCGTGATTTGGTTACGGTCATTCCTTGGTGTTTTCATTTTACCAGAGGTTCATGCAGTCTGAAAGACTTAGCTGAAGAGCTAACTAGCTTAGGTATCAATAGGTTGTTAATTCTACACGAGAAAAAAGGAAATCCTAGTCTCATTAAATTCTACAAACTAGTAGATGAGAAAATAGAAGAAAGAGATTATCGTGTGAGAATTAAAGGGATTAGTCTTGGTCGAGAACTAAGAAATGTTAGATCGATTTTTACTTCTGAATCCAAATTTAGTGTAATCAATCAATCAAAATCAGATTTTGGTGAACAGCTTTACACTATGTTATCATTATTCTTTGAATTTGAGCGTACAAGAGAGCTGCCCCTGGACCCAAATTTTAAGGGAATAGCCATTCTATATTCAGATACAACCGAAGGCCACATCAATCTAGTTTTCCAACAAATAGAAACGAAGAAGATGATTGGCCCAAGAATAACTATATCAGATGTTTATTTAGGTAAGAAAGGTGAAGCTATTAGATCATTGATAGATCTAATCGGTATTGGAAAGAGAAGAAGACAATCAAAGAATTAATTGTTATACTTCTCTCTCATTAAAATTTTACAACTGTGGGATGAATTTGGTTGATAATCGAACGAATAAACATTCATTTGATTTCACTTCTGAATTGGTAATAAAATCATTATCTAACAAAGAAATTACAGCCATTCATTCTGCAATATATCCTGAAACAACTGTTGAAATTAGTTCAAGAGGAAAAGCAGAGATTTTTATTGAAGAAGATAATTGCTTGCGGATGGTTTTTTCTGCGATAGATTTTATTTCTCTTCGTGCAATGGTAAGTTCATATTTGAGATGGATAGATGCAGCAATCTCTTCACTAAATGTTGTTGAGATGTAAGAAAAAGAAATCACAAATAGAAATCTCATAGAATACTGTTCAACCCAACAGAGTAAAAAGATTTTTAATATAAACGAAATCAAAACACTCAAAAAGAAAGCCATTCTTAATTAAATATATAGAAGGAATTACATTGACTCACGGTTCAGTACAAAAAGCCGGAAAAGTTAGAAACTCTACTCCAAAAGTAGAACAAAAACATCATGTTTCTAGACATCCCCGGACAAGAAACAAACACAATTACTTAAAACGAAATATTAAGGGTATCCCAACAGGACAACCATCAGGCGCAAAGCGCAGAAGAAGAAGAAGATAATTTCTTCCCTTCTTTTATCCTATCAATTTTTACCCTTTTACTTTCAATCTTAACCTAATTTTAAAAAGATTTAGAGCAACCATAAAAGTAGATTTGTTAGTAAAATTTTAAGTGTAATCTAAGTTATTTTAATACGTAATGGATGGTTCATTCTTGGAAAAAGAAAAAATATATCGCGAAATATTAGAACAAATTATTGCTACTCCACCAAAAAACGAAAAAGGGTTAGCGAAAATTAAACGGGCTGCTTGCAAAAAGTATTCTCTAGATCATTTTCCAAGAAATAGCGATATCTTAGAATGTGCTACAGAAAAGGAACGACCAATAGTTCTTCCCATTCTAATTAAGAAACCAAGTAGAACTCTATCTGGTGTTGCTGTAGTTGCTGTAATGAGCAAACCAATGGCGTGTCCCCATGGAAAATGTACAATGTGTCCTGGTGGACCGGAACAAGATAGCCCACAATCTTACACTGGGTTTGAACCAGCTGCTATGCGTGGAAAAATGTTTGATTATGATCCTAAAAAACAAGTAACAACTAGATTACAACAATTAGAAGCAATAGGTCACAATACTAGTAAGATTGATTTAATTTTAATGGGTGGAACATTACCTGCTGCACCTTTGGAATACCAAGAATTTTTCATTAAGGGTTGCTTGGATGGAGTTACAAAAAGAGATTCCAAAACAATTGAGGAAGCAATAGAATTTGCAGAATCAAGTGAAAGACGTTGTGTTGGCATAACAGTAGAAACGCGACCTGATACTTGTTCGATTGAGAATTTAAAACAACAGCTAAATTGGGGGGTTACTCGAGTAGAAGTTGGTGTGCAAATAGTAAACGACAAAGTTTACAAAAGAATCAATCGTGGACATACAGTAGAAGACGTGACTAATGCTTTCAAAACACTAAGAGATTTAGGTTTAAAAGTAACAGCACATATGATGGTTGGATTGCCAGGTGTTACGTGGGAAAAGGAACTTGAAAGCTTCAAAACCTTTATGCATGATTCAAGATTCATCCCAGATGAATTGAAAATTTATCCTATGATGTTAATGGAAAATACCAAACTTTATCAAGAATATTTAGCCGGTGATTATGAACCATTAACTCATGATGAAACAGTTAAGAAAGTCGCAGAATTTAAAGTCAATATTTTACCGAGTATCCGCTTGAAAAGAGTATTGCGAGATATTCCTGCTACAAAGATTTTTGCTGGGCCGAAGAAGAGTGATTTGAGAGAATATGCACAAAGACATTTGATAGAATCTGGAAGAAAATGTCGCTGTATTCGTTGTAGAGAAGTTGGTCATCAAATTAGAAAAGGCATACACCCCTCAATCGATGATATAGAATTAGTTAGAAGAGAATATGATGCTTCTGGAGGAAAAGAAATCTTCCTATCATATGAAGATACTTCTCAAGATATTATTTTGGGATTCTTACGCCTTCGACATCCATCAAAGGATAGACTCATATCTGGTGTTGAAGAAAAACCATTTTCTATCATTAGAGAGCTACATATTTATGGATCCATAGTAGGAATCGGTTTTAATGCTCAACAAGCTTCAGATTGGCAACATAAAGGATATGGTTCAAAGTTAATAGAAGAAGCTGTTACAATATCTCGAGATGAAGCTGGAAGTGAGTTGTTGTTAGTAACAAGTGGCATTGGCGTTAGAGAATATTATGCAAAAAGAGGATTCAATAAACTCAATCCCTATATGTCTCGAGTTTTATGAACTCATTTGAATAGTAGTAAACTCTCTCTGTATTTCTCAGGCTTTTCAAATCCAAGGAGATTCAATACAGTTGAAGCTACGTTGCTTAATCCTGGTTCACTTACTTTGGGATTTATTTCATATTCTCCTTGCCAATTTTTATCTACAATCCAAAAACCAACTGGGTTTAGTGAATGAGCTGTCTTAGTTTTACCATCTTTGAATTTCATATCATCACAATTACCATGATCAGCAGTAATTATTGTAATACCATTTAGTTCATTAACAACATCAATTAAACTCTCAAGACATTTATCAACAATTTTAACAGCTTTTACAGATGCTTCAATTGATCCTGTATGTCCAACCATATCACCATTAGCAAAATTTACTCTAATGAATTTGAATTTATTATTCTTTAAAATTTCAATAATTCTATCGCGTACTTCTACTGCTTTCATTTCAGGATGAACTGCAATCATCTCATTCGGTTCAGAATGTATTTCAACATATTCTTCTTGCTCTTTGCACACATAACCTGAACGATTCCCATTCCAAAAATAGGTTACATGACCAAATTTATGCGTTTCAGCAATTGCAAATGAGGTGATCCCATTTGAACAACAATAATCAGAGAGAATGTCTTTGATATCAGGAGGAGTAACCAAAAATTGTTTTGGAATAAATTTATCCCCATCATATTGCATTAACCCTGCATATTCTACATGTGGAAAAATGACGCGATCAAATTTATCAAAATCCTCATCTTCAAATGCTTTAGTAATCTGGATTGCTCTATCTCCTCTGAAATTAAAATTAACAACTAAATCATCATCAACGATTTTTCCCACCGGTTGTCCTTTTTCGTCTATAATTACAAAGGGTGGGAGTGTTTGATCATTTTTATTTGGAAAACATTTGCGTGCATGTGTTATAGCTTTCTCTGCAGATTTGTAATAACCTTTGTACCCGTGGACAAGTTCTTCATCTTCAATAATACCTCGAACATGAGCATTCCAACCCCTTTGAACAATTTTCCAATCTGACTCATACCTATCCATAGTAACTTGCATTCTTCCTCCACCGGAAGCAATTCTATAATCATACTTTTGATTAGAATATTTGTTATTCATTTCTGCTAATTTTGCTTCTAAAAGACCAATAAACTCTAGAGCAGAGTGAGCAGGAACATCTCGTCCATCAGTAAGAACATGCACTCTTAACTTTTGTATTGTTGCTAAGGCAAATCCTTCAATTAAACTACTTAGTTGGGATAAATTGCTGTGAACATTCCCATCAGATAATAGTCCAATTAGATGAACAGTGCTGTTTTTAGTTAGTACTCTTTTCGTCAATTTTTTCCAGATGTCAGTTTGAAAAATAGCTTTGGTTTTAATAGACGCACTGACAAGTTTAGCCCCTTGAACAATTATTTGTCCAGAGCCTAAAGCATTATGTCCGACTTCACTATTCCCCATATCTTTATCGGATACTAACCCAACAGCTAGTCCATGAGCATTTAATGAACAGTATAACTTCTTCTCTGAGCACTCTGCAGTTATTTTTAGTAGCGTTTTTGGTTTAGCCAAGTATACAGCATTTCCATCATCTTCTTTGCCTAAACCGATGCCATCCATGATGATTAATAGAAGAGGTCCCGTTCTACCAGTGAACGAATGTAATTTTTCTAATTTATACATAGGATTGTCCAACTTATCAGCATTTTTTTTTATTCAAATCTTTTTACAATTACAATGATGATTAAAAACATTTAAGAATATTGATTTTAATTCTAATAATCCCTTTAGCGGAAATAAATTGCATAAAAAAACAAACAAAACTGAAATAATGCCTCTAAAGAATAATTAATATCTAAGAATTCTTTAGTACTGATTAGGATTGTAAAAATTGAGAGACAAAAGGAACAGCGAAAGAGATGAAACTATATCAGTTGAATCTAGAATGAAACCAACTGCTGTACCTGAAACAATTATTTTTGAAGAAAAAGAGAATCTTACACCAGAAAGTTCCGAAGAATCAGCTCTAACACTACCAAAACTTTTACAAAAAAGCGTTGAGCTTTTCGTTAGGATAGAGACAAGAGATGATTTAGCTGGAGTAGCATTTTTTTCAAAAGAAGATGCAATTAAACTTTCATTACAAGATAATGACTATGTAGAATTATATGATTCTGCTGTTGGAAAATCAGGAATAATAAAAGCACGTATTGATGATGATCTTTCGATAGGTTGGATATTAATTGATCAAAATATGTATACTCTCTATAATTTCACAAGCGAGTCATTAAGAGTGAAAGTTTTTCAACAAGAACCTCACACAGCGGATAAAGTAACGCTTTCCATTAGCTCTTTGACTGGGGATGTTTTTGACCTAGTGAATGAATTCAGAGGTAATAGTAATTCGCTAAAGGAATTTCTGAAAGATTATGTTCTTAGAAAAGGTTTAGTGCTTTTGTGGAAAGAAAAAAATGCTAAAATAAAGATCACTGAAATTCTTCCTGAGATAACAGATGAAGAGGCGATAATTTTCGATTTTAGTAAACCACGAGTTTTAGCTATTATCCCAGAAGGTGGGATAGAATTTAATGCTATTTTATTAATGGATATCTCAAAATCAATGATTGCTCGAGATTTAGAAGTAATAAATGTCCAACCCGTTATTAAGGAAATTAAACAAGTATTTAGATCTACGAAAGTTGACGCATTTCTGAAAGACTTTAAAGAAGGTCATTACGTTAAAAGACGATCTGGTGCTGCTTTTGCTGGATTGCTATTTTTAAAAGAAAAAGTGAAACGTGGATTAGATGAAACAATAGGAGTAATCACGTTTGCAGAAGAAGCAGAAGTATTGAAATTTGATTATAAACCATTTATCAATTCCAAAATAATGTCAAAGGGTGCTGCAGATAGATTCGCCAATATTATAATAGAAAATGTTGAAGATAAATCAGGTGTTTCAACAAATATGGCTAGCGCAATAGAAAAATGTACTAATATAATAAAACACCTCCCAATACTAAAACGACGAAATCCTCTACTGGTTATATTGCTCACAGATGGTTTTGATACAAGTAAAAGAGTGAGGGAAGCAGTTGAGAACACTCTTGTAGGGAAAAAGAATGTTGTTCTATATTCAGTCGGAATTGGTCCCTACGTAAATAAACGTGAATTACAAGAGATAAGCGCATTGTGTGGAGGAGAAGTATTCTTACCTGAGAATTTAGAAGAATTGAGTAAATGGTACCAAAACATTGCTCGAGATTTAGCTATCCATCTCGTTGAGAATGATTAGCAATACTATCTAGATATTCATTATTTTTATTTTTGAGTTCTACATTCTGTAATTTACATCTAACCTTACTGGAGATAAGGTTAGTACAAAGGATGATAGTCTAATGCTTACCTTAACAACAGTAGGAGCAATTGTTACTGCTATACTGCTAAAAAAAACATTTGATAAAAAGAAGGAAAAGGAAAAACAGCAAAAGATAAACGAAACTGCTATCTCAACTGAAAATTGTGGTTGGTACACAAAAGTTGAGATTGATGCTTCATGAATTTCTTTTCAACTTTTGTTAATCAGTCCACACTTGAGCACCACAATTGGGGCATTCATCCAACCCATGTTTCATTTTCTTTCCACAGAATTCACATTTAATTGGAGCTGTTTCTTTGCTTGCTTTTGCATACTTCTCATCAAATATATCCTCTGATTCTTTGTTGCGTCTTATTATAAATCTAACAAAGAAAATGAATCCAATGGTACTTCCAACAATGATAAGTAATGTAATTCCAAAAATAACAATGAAAAATATCCAAAAGGTATTGAATATGCCTGAAAAAGCATCAGGAACTTCAAGGGCATTAACAATAATAGAAAGTAAATTAGTAGTTATCATTTATATTAGTCCTTTCAATTACATTTTACGAAACATGTGTTAAACTTTCTCTATTTTTTATTTTAGTATTTCGGTTTTATAAAGCTAACTAAAACAAAAAGCTTGAATTAAAGTCATTTACAAAAGATATTTAATTGCTTATTTTTCTCCGATAGTAGGATCCGTAGCGCAGTTTGGATAGCGCATCTGCCTCCTAATGTATTAAAATAGGAGATATCTATAGAAAAACAGGAGAAAGCAGAGGGTCGTGGGTTCAAATCTCACCGGATCCGCCATTATATCTTTCTTTCAATTGTATTTCGATTATCTTATTTCTTTTTTTTACCGATTAGTGGAATAAGCATACCAACTTCTTCTTGATACTCAATATACTCTTCACCAAACTCTTCAACTAAGATTCGCTCTTCATATATTGCTGTAAAATAATATCCAATTATTCCTAACATTAGAGGGAATAGAAGATAATTGAACATTGCTAGTGGCAAACCTATGAAGTAATAACAATATGAAGCATACAATGGATGTCTCACAAATCGGAACCCTCTATTCACGGTTAAGTTCTTAGGTACACCCCAAGAAATGGCTTTTGTACCACGAGATATCCTGCCAATAATTGCGATAATTGTTCCAAAGGATACTAAAATCAATCCTATTATCTGAAAGGGAATTCCCACAAAAGGAATCTCAAAGTTAAAGAATAGCATGAAATTATCCCAACCTAGAAAATGAAGTAAAGGCCATACTAGGAAGAATAACCAAAAAAACAAACTAGAAAATACTGTCACAATTTTGATAAAGTTTGATTTATCCCAAGGAGGATATTCTTTTGCTCCTTTTTTGAATTTTTCTTCCTTTGAATTATAAGTAATAATATCTAACGGAATGTGAACTAATAGATAAAGAAAAGCATTGGAACAAATGAAGATTGCCAAGAAATCATAGTCTAACAAATTGGTGCACCAAATGAAAAAGCAATAATTTTCAAGTTAAATATAATTATTATTGCCATTAAATTTTACTACTCCTCAAACCAATACTATAAAAATAGCTTCTGATACTATGTTAGTAGGAAAAATCTTCTCAACTATGAGGAAACAGAATTGCATTCTGTAAAAATATTGTTAGTAGACGATGAAGAAAATCTCTTACAGATCACTCAACTTTATTTAGAAAAAACTGATAGAAGATTTATAATATCTACTGCTAAATCAACAAAAGTCGCTTTGAATTTGTTAGTAAAGGAACCTTTTGATATTATCATATCTGATTATAAAATGCCTGAAATGGATGGGTTAGAATTTTTAGCAAAAGTCAAAGATCAAGGATATGATATTCCTTTCATCATCTTCACTGGAAAAGGACGAGAAGAAGTTGCAATCCAAGCACTTAATCTTGGTGCAGATTATTATTTGCAAAAAGGTGGCGACCCGAAAAGTCAATTCCGAGAATTAATTAATTTGATTGAAAAATCTGTTGAAAAAAGAAAATCTGATATTTCTGTTAGAAAAAGTGAAGAGAAATTCTCGAAAGCATTTCAATTTAGTTTAAATGGCATAGCTATTATCCGTTTCAGCGATCGAGTGTATTTAGATGTTAATGAGAATTTCATTAAAACTATGGGTTACTCAAAAGAAGAAATCATTGGCAAAAAGAGTAGTGAATTGAATATTTGGGCTAAGAAAGAAGACTATGATTTTTATTTTAAACAATTAATTGAAGTAGGAGAAATTTTTGATTTTGAAACATTGATAGTAGGAAAAAATGGAAGAATTATTCCCTTACAAATCTCTGCAACACTAATTGATATAGAAGGGGAATTATGTATACTCTCGATTAGCAGAGATGTTCTTGAACTGACCCAAGCATTAGAAGATTCAAAAGAAAACGAAATCAAATACCGTTTATTATTTGAAGAATCTCACATCGCTATGTTTAATCTGAATATGTTCGATGTAAAGAAGCGCTTCGAAATGTTGAAGATTACTGATTCTTCCCAATTTTTTGGTGCAATTAGAAAACAGCCAAACCTTTTAACAGAGCTAATTTCACTCATTAAGATTTTAGATGTAAATAAAACAGCTATTGAATTAGCAGGTGCAATTGATAGAAATAATCTTCACCAATACTTTACCCATGAGTACACTATGAAGAATATTGATTTGTATTCAAAATTACTTCTGCAGTTGATTTTAGGTAATACTCATTTTGAGGACGAAATTTCAGTTATCAGTTTGAAAGATGAAATTGCTAAAATAATTCTTAGAGTGTCTTTAGCACCAGGATATGAGGAAACTTGGTCGAAAGTTTTTCTGTCAGCTATAAACGTCACCAAAAGAGCACAAGCGTTGATCAATTTAAGAAAAGAAAGAATAGCGTTCAAAACCATCGCAGAAGCTGCGGGTTCATCTGCAACTCCAAAAGTATTTTTTAGTAAAATTCTCAAAGGTTTAGCAGATGTATTAGAGTATGAATATGCGACAATTAGAATATTAAATACTAAAACGCAGCTGTTAGAACCTGTTTCAAGTTTTGGTTTAGACGAACGAAACAAGCAATATCTAAAGGCAATATCAATTGAAGACAAAAACCACAAATTGGTTTCAAACTTACTCAAAAAAGAAGTAGTTTTTATTCCCAATGCAAAAAAAAGTCCTATGAAGGACTCAGTATTTGTCAAAAAATTAAAAACAGTATCTTATGTTTTCTGCCCATTGTTAGATTCAAAGAATTCAATCATGGGATCAATGCAATTTGGTTCTAAAGAAGCAAAGTTATTACAAGAAGACGATAAAATATTTTTTGAAACAATTGCAGATATGTTTTCTAATTTTTTGGACCACAAACTTAAAAATTAGATAGACTAATTACGCTTTTTTTCTGTGAAAAATGAATAAGTTATTCATTCGGAAATTTCTTAAAAGGAAGGTTGAGAAATACTTTACTGTGGTGAAATTCTTTGACACAAAATCTGGAAACAATAATTATTGAAGACATCCAAAGTGGACTTGCAAAAGTATTCAAAAAATTGAATTTGACAGGAAAACCAATAATACAGGAAACATCTAAAAAATCATCTTTTGGTGATTATTGTACACCAATATTTCAAATTGCAAAAGAAAATAGGAAAAATCCAAATGATCTAGCAAAACTAATAATCGAAAATTTTCCAAAATTAAATTCTGTTGAAAAAGTTTCTGCCGAAGGCGGTTTTGTTAACTATGAACTAAATCGAGCCTTTTGTTCGCGTTTATTTTTATCACATATTCTGGCAAATGAAAAATTCTATCAAAGTGATTTATACAAAGGTCAAAGAATAATCGTTGAGCATACTTCTGCAAATCCAAATGGACCTATCCACATTGGTAATTTTAGAGGGTCTATTATTGGTGATACTTATGCTAGAATATTGAAAGCTGTAGGCGCAGAAGTCTTCACTAATTTTTATGTGGATGATTTAGGACATCAAATCCCTGTTCTAGTAATAGGTTATGAATTATTGAAGAAATATGACACCATACCTACTGAAATAAAAATCGATCACTTGCTAGGAAGAATTTATGCAATAACTCATACGATGTATGATATCCAAAAAATCAAGAAAAAGCTAAAGGAAAAATATAGTCTAGTATTAGGGAAGGATTGTAATTGGATAACAAAAGAAGAAGTTAAGCAATTGGAAGCTTTTCTAAAAAATAAGAACATTCCTGAAGATGAACAAAAGAAGCAATTAAAACAAAGTAGTTTTATTCTTAACATTCAAACAGACATCTACAAAAAATTCGAAAATTTCTATAAAATATTGAAAACTTGTGTAGAGAAAGATGATATTGATCTAACTACTGCCGTTCCTGATTTGAATAGACGATATATGGATAATGAGGTTGATGCAGCAAAAAAAGTTCGAGCAACTTGTGAAGATGCCTTACGTGGACAAAGAGAGGAATTAGCAATTCTGGGCATTGAACATGATAATTATGATTGGGAAGCTGATCTTCAATGGTCCGGTAAAGTTGATACTGCCTTGAAAAATCTAAAGGAAAACGGTTTTCTAATTGAGGATGGTAAAGCAAGATTGTTTGATGCGAACAAAGCAGCAGACCTCAAAGGTGCAAGAGAATATCTCAAAATGAAATCATCCTATGAAATCCCTAAACCAATACTTGTAACATCAACGGGTGACACATTATATCTCCTAAGGGATATTGCTTATTCTCTCAAAAAAGTAGATCATTATTCAGCTGACAAAGTATTCAACGTTATTGGCAAAGGGCAAGAATTGTCACAACGCCAGTTAAATCTCGCTGTAAGAGCGGTAGGGAGAGAAGATGCAGCAAATAAGATGTGGCATTTAAATTATGAGTTTATAGAATTACAAGGTGCTCTTACAAGTATGAGTGCAAGAAGATTGCAATATATAACACCATTAGAACTCTACGAAAAAACACGTGAAGCTGTTCTGGAGAATTTCCTACAAAATAGAGATTATCCTCAAAAGGAAAAAGATGAAATTGCCCACATTGTTACTGTCGGTGCAATAAAATATTCGATTATAGCAATTGGCTTGATGAGAAAACTATTATTTAACCCTCAAGAAGTAGTTTCGTTATCTAATAACACATCTCCCTTCATTCAATATGCATATGTTCGTTCTCAAAATATTCTTGCAAAAACGGATTTCTCATGGGATAAAAAACACGAAAGCACTCTGGAGAGCTTACTTGAGGATGAAGAATGGGCATTAGTACTATCCCTGATTAAATTACCAAATATAGTACAAAATGCTGCTGAGCAGATAAAACCAGAATTGATAAGTAGTTACCTTTTTGATTTAGCAAACCTTTTCAATAAATTCTATGATGCTCATCGTGTTCTAGATGCTGCTACAAAAGACCTCATTACTGCACGATTAGCACTTACTTACGCAACTGGGAAACTTATTACGGAAGGTTTGAAATTACTCGGTATTGAATCACCAGCAAGGATGTAAACAAACCTTGACCACTTTTTTTCTTGCTAAGAATGTAATACCTTGAACAGAATGTAGATAACACCATTCTTTTTTTATTATTTTTGAGCATTGTAATATAAGTGGAAAATTGGTTGAGGTATTACACACCATATTTTCCGATGAAAACATGCCGAGGATTAGTATCAAATTAATTTAGATGGTGTTGCTGCAGTGCGTGGTCCGGGATTACCAAATAGAAACAACAAAGATCAATATGCTCTTAATGATTTTGTCTCAAGACAAAGAGGAACAATGCAAAAAGAGATTCAGAAACCACTTGGAAAAACTAATTGTTATGTGGTAGGTGTAGGTGGCGGTGGAAATAACACTGTAAACCGCTTAATGTCTACTGCAATACGTGATGCTTTATGCGTTTGTGTAAATACTGATCTTCAACATCTGAATTCTGTTAAATGTAATACTACTTTGCTTATTGGTAAAAAGACCACAAGAGGATTAGGTTCTGGAGGAAAACCTGAGCTTGGAAAAGCTGCTGCAGAAGAATCCTACAGTGAAATTCAAGCAATGTTAACAGATGCGGATATAGTCTTCGTAACTTGTGGTTTAGGCGGGGGAACAGGTACAGGAGCAGTGCCAATCATTGCTGAAATTGCAAAAAATTCTGGTGCAATAGTCATTGGTGTTGTTACAATTCCCTTCAGTATGGAAGGTGGCAGAAAAGAAAAAGCATACAAAGGATTGGAAGAGTTACAAAAACACACTGACACTGTAGTAATAATTGAAAATGATAAATTGCTCGAGATAGTTCCTGATTTGCCAATTGAGGAAGCATTTGGTGTTGCAGATGAAGTGCTTGCAAAATATATCTACTCAATAATTTCAACGGTAACCCAGCCAAGCCTAATTAATGTTGATTTTGCTGACTTGAAAACCGTTATCACAAATGGAGGCGTAACTGTTTGTGGAATTGGTGAAGCAAAAGGAGATGACCGAGCGAAAATTGCTGTTCATAAAGCTCTGGAAAGTCCTTTGATAAATGTCGATTATAGTCAAGGCTCTGCTGCACTAATTCATGTCACAGGTGGGTCAACAATGTCCTTAAAAGAAGCAAGTAGTGTAGTTGAAATAATAAGAGAAAAATTGCAACCAGATGCAGAAGTGATTTGGGGAACAAAGGTGGACCCAGAATTAAACGATTTACTCAGAATAACAATTGTAATCTCAGGCGTACAAAGTGACCAAATGATTGGTATGCGAAAGAAAAGTACAACAGCTTATGGAACTTCAATGCTCTATGATAGTGTTGGCCAAATAAAAGAACCAATTATGCCTCCTAGAGAAAAAGAAAATTGGTTGAGAAAAGATAGACGACCAATATTCAAAGAATTAAGAAAGAAAGCTCAAGAAGCAAAAGAAGAGGTTCCAAAGAGAAAAGTACCAATAAAAGATAAAGAAAATGCAGATGAATTTTGGGACGAGATAGGAGTATCAAAAGGTTTACAATAATTGACTAAATAATGGATTTCAAGTTCAAAGGTAAACCTTTTAAAAACAAATAAATGATGATTTTTTGCTGTTAGAAGTAAATTAGACCCGTAGTGTAGTGGCCAATCATAGCAGTTTTTGGAATTGCTGACGGAGGTTCGAATCCTCCCGGGTCTACCAATCTTCTTTTTAATGATTAATGGGTGCTTATTATTATGTCTGTTAAAATTTTCATTGCAGGTGATTTACATATCCCCTCTCGAGCAGCTATGTTGCATCCCCATTTTGAAGACATTCTTCTTCAACAGCAATGGGACTATATTGTTTTAACAGGAGATTTAACGATTCCTTCTGTTCTTCATCGATTTGAAAAGCTAGTTTCCTCGCCAAAAAAATTAATTGTTGCCAAGGGAAATATGGATCAGATGACTCTTCCACTCAAACCTACTTTTGAAATTAATTCACTACGTTTGGGTGCTTATCATGGGACGGATATTAACCCGCGTGGAGATATTCTACAGCTTAAGATAGTTGCAGAAGAGATGGGTGTAAAAATCCTTTTCACAGGACATTCGCACAAAACTTTCATTCATTCCGATAATGAACACATTATCCTTAACCCAGGTACCTCTACAGGAGCTTCTGGTGGAACTTCATGGTCAGTTGATACAGCATTAATTACAATGGAAATTAATTTTGATAAATCAGTTATTTCCCTAAACTGGCTGAAAGTTAATAATAAAGGAAAATTAGAGATTGAAAAAATAACGATCAATCTCTAATAAATTATTACTTTTAGTGCAAGATTATTTTCTTTTCTTCTGTCTTACTTTACTAACAATTGTTATTAGAGCCATTGCTGTTAAAGTAACTTCCAATATTGGTAAAGGAACAATGTTGGTATTTTCAGAACCAGTAAATTTGGGTGTGTAAATGCCTGCTATTGATGTAAAGTTAAGTGTTGCTGTTGTAACTTTATTTAATGAAACATCAAATACTTCTACAAAATAATAGTAAAGATGTTCAATATTTTCATCATGCTCTACAGGGATAATGCCGGAAAAGGTTCTACCAGAAGGTGAAAATTGAATCATTTCCACCACTGAGAGAACATCATCACCTTTGTAATAATAGAGATAGGCAGTTAGATCATCATTATGCCAGTAATCATCTTCTATTCCAATAGTAATTGTTACTTCATTAACATCTAATGGAATGCCTTCTGGATACCAATCTGTAACATCAGTAATCCCGTAGATATTAGGAGGACGAGTATCTTCTATTTCAATTTCTTGCCAAAGAATTATTGGATCCTCATACATTGGAACAAAGGTAATAGTAATATTATTTGTACCTAATGGCATATCCAACTCATCATAGTAGAATAAAAAGCTCCATGCACCAGTTATCGAATTTATGGTTACACTAAACTCACAACCTGAACCATAGGTGTCATCCCAACCGGAACTATGGATCCGAATATCGGTATTCTGAAAATCATCGTAGACTTTTCCAGTAATAAGCAATGACTCTGATATCGATTCTGGTATGGTGTTGAATGTTAATTCAGCGGGATCATTTGCTATTGCAATTTTAAATGAGCTATAACCAAAGTAATCATATATTGTGTGATGATTATTTCTAATTCTTAGATAAAATGTTAATTCATCGCCAACAAAATCTAAAGCATAATCATCCGTTTTGGAAGTATCTAATGGTCTCTTAAATTCCATTATATATTGTTCATTGCTATATGTCCAATTCATTGATACATCCGCTTGGCTCGCTGTTGGAGTGATCAATCCCTTATTGTACCATCCATCAATTAACGTGCTGTTTGGAATTGCTGCATAATCAACAATTGGGGACCAATTATTATAATAAACAGGTTTTGCATTCCAATAAAGGGATTCTGTGTCATTAGAGTTAATCAAATAAGGAGTTAAGCCTGTGTCTGGATTTCCTTCATAATCACATTCATGAACGTAGCCATCAGTGGTTCTATTAGATGCTGTCCAAATCCAGAAATCCCCTTTCGTTATGTTATCACTTGGAGCGAACCCCATATACGCCATGTCATCTACTCCATCCATTGGATACCAAGCCGCATCGTCATCATCGACCATTCCTGTTTTATTCCAAGTAAATATTGTATCATTGAAAGAGATATCTTCCCAAGATAAACCAACAAAAACATAATTAGTGTCATATGCAAGGTAAACATTTGCACCTGCTAGCAGCTCGCTTTCAATTCCTTCTGTCTCCCAATCACTAAGATTACCATCTAAAATAAATTCCGCATTTGTAAATTGAGCTAATATCCCACTATCACCAATCGGATCACCTAAAGCATCACTAGAAATAGGTTTAGATTGGTCACCCTTTTCTGCCCTTATGTAAATATTCTCATTTTTAAAACTCATAGAGAATATTACTAGTACAACCAATATACTCGAGATAATTGTTGTCTTTCGCATTTTTCTCTCTCCATAAATGCTTGAAATTAATCTATTGTTCTTTTGTTATTTAAAAAAATTGTTAAGTTGAGTATTTTTAAGCTAAAAACCATCCTCATAAGATTTTTATGTGAAAAACACAGACTACTTTTCTATTGAACAAGGTCTCTCTATGTAATATCTCAATAGAGCTGAGAATATTCATTGTATTAAAGATAGCTTTCAGCTAATAATACTGTTAGATAGCATAAGTAATAATGCTGGAAGTATGCCGAGGTGAACAAATCTATGAAAAACGAACATGCAGATTTAGATAGAGTCGCGAATACGCTGGATGCTAGTTCCACAATTGGATATTTCATGGGTTCTTACAAAGATGTTCTTGGAGTTGGTGTTTTCAATCTATTTGGTGGATCACTATTCTCAAGTGCAAAGGACTCTAATGGAGATCTTGGATTAGCTGCATTCAAATCTTTGTTGGGTTTAGTTGGAAGTCAAATTGATTATATCTTACCTGCAGAAGCTAATGTCCAATTTATCGCTCCAAATGATATTCTCGTTGGAGTTTCAAAAATCAGTACTGATAAAATTATGGCTGTTGTTCTCAGTCGAGAAGCACAATTGTCTGCTATTATTCCAAATTTGATTAAGATTGCCAAAATGCTTCAAGGTATGTCTATAAAAGTAAATGCTCTTTCCAATACAAAATGTATGGAATATTGTAATATGACTATGGCTTCACAATCTAATCCTAAACAACGCAAAAATCTTATCAAAAGATTTGGTGCTTAAACAAGGAAGGCACCATCTTTCATTCTTTTAGCGTTTTTTTTTAATTAGCAACGACTTTTTGAATATATATTAGTAAAAATTTAATCTCCGTATAACCAAAAAGATTTTAATGTTATGAAAAAAGAAAAGGAGAAGCAAAGATAGGTAAAAAGTTAAAAACAGTAAATATTGCTTATTATCTATACTGAAGTGAAAAAAGGTTATCATAATGTCAAGTCGGAAAAGCAACGTGATTATCATCTTCACAATAATGCTAATCGCAATGAATCTAATCGCAGTAACGCAAATGATTGCCACAAACAACAACCAATTTGATGGCGATAGTAACCCATACTCTTTGGCAGATACTTCAAATGAAGCAATCTTGCCCGAAAATCCCTCCTTGGAAGCAAATGAGATTCCATCTTTAAAAAACTGGGATTTATCGATAAATACAACTCGTATAATAAGACATTACGATTTTGGATATTTAACAATTAATGATAATATTACACTTATCAACAATGATAATCTTTCTCTTCCAATATTCCGATTTGCTATTCCACAACATTTGGTAGTAAATTTAGTTGAAATTTCTGCAGGTTCAATGTGGGTTGAGTCTAATGTTGAATTGAATTCTACAAATGTTGAGGTCGAATACCAAGATGGGAATTTCACCTATTATGTTATGGCACTCAATCCAGTAGTGAATAATGATTCTTTATATAAAATTCAAATTCACCAAACATATCTACGGCCATATGAAGTTTTTGTATTTGTATCTGATGCCTACGTTTACAATGGAATAAAAATGAATGTTAGTAGAATGCTATTTCTCTCTTTACCCATTCAAACTGCTAGGACCACTTTCTTAAAAGCAGATGAGACAGGACAAATAATTAGCTCACTAATCTATCCAAATGAACTTGCAACAATTGGTGATGCTTCCGTAACTTTCAATCCAATCTATAATGTTCCTGCTTATAATTTTTCAAATGCGTATGAATCTAATTCAGATGATTACACATACAAAGTTCAAATCGCTGGACTTACATCCTATACTACACCAATTGAAGCAACGAATTACAAAAGGACAATTACAATTGATAATTGGTATTATGCTCATATTCAAGAGGAAATTGAAATTGAGAATTTTGGTGTCTTTCCTGATGGAGCTTTTTGGGATCTTACTGATAGTAGGATTTGGGCATCATTTGCATTGAAACAACTCTACATCGGTGTTGATAATGCAGAAAATGTCAAAGTATATGATGAGTATGGTTCATTACCTCCCAAAAGTACCTCTGATCCATTAGTACAATTGAATCGAATTAACATTTATCTCAGATATCCTGTTTATGGTGGCGGAAAAGTTTCCTTTAATATTGATTACACAATTAAGCTTGAAGATATGCTCCAATTCGAAAAGAATGAATTTATTTTAGATTATTCAGGAATACCCGAATTACCATTCCATGTGAGAAATTACGAATTAACAGTAAAGCTCCCACAGGGAAGTAATGTTCAATATGTTTTATTTGGAGACAGACCAACAGATTATGAACACTATAAAACACCAGTATTCTTACGAATTGGTCAAAGAGAAACAATCTCTTTAACAAAAACCAATCTAACATCATTCGAAAATGTGA
>JAUWKS010000019.1 GCA_030614005.1 Candidatus Heimdallarchaeota archaeon
AGAGACCATCTTATGACCTATTGGTGGATGCCTACGTGGCCCGCGATGATGATATTCATTACCATCTTCGGATTCAACCTTATGGGAGATGCACTACGAGACGCATTAGATCCAAAACTAAAATAATAGAGTATTGTAACAACGAATAGACTCAATAATTTGAGCTATTCTTCCTTTTTTTTAATGATTATTTCTTTAGTAGAAGCAATTAATTTATATCCAAGCTATTTTTGTTCTAAATCATTAATTAATTAATAATAGATTATCACTAAGAAGGTATTACATTTGGCTGAAGAATTTGATTTTGGAGATGACTCCGACGAAGTCATTGGACGAGGTACTTGGATCGATAAAATAGCATTAAATGTTATTGAACGTAAAGATAACCTCAAAGGTAAACATCCTGAACTTGTACGTACAGAAAGCGGATTAGGTGCTTCTGGTTTCCCACACATTGGATCCTTTGCAGATGCGTCTCGTGCTTATGGATTTAAATTAGCATTAGAAGATCTTGGCCGTAAATCAGAATTTATTGCTTTTGCTGATGATATGGATGGTTTACGTAAAGTACCTGTCGGTACGCCTCCAGAACTAGAAGAACATCTTGGTAAACCTGTTTCTCAAATACCTGATCCTTGGGGTTGTCATGACAGTTACGGACAACATATGTCATCTTTACTTATTGATTCCATTAAAGAAGCAGGTATTGAAGTAAATCCACAATCAGCTCGCAATCTTTATAGCTCTGGTATGATGGCACCACAAGTGAAAAAAGTGTTGTCAAACGCTAAACGTGCTGGAGAAATCATTAAAGAAACAACAGGTCAAGAAAAATATATTCAAGTTCTGCCATATCATGCAGTTTGTGAGAAATGTAAAAAAATCTACACAACAAAAGCAATTTCCTTTGATGCAAAAAAAGGCAAAGTTGAATATAAATGTGTAGGCGATGAAATTCGAGGCAAAAAACTTGAGGGCTGTGGTCATCATGGTTGGGCAGATATTTCTAAAGATGATGGAAAATTGACTTGGAAAGTAGAATTTGCTGCTCGTTGGGATCTTTTACAAATTGACTTTGAAGCATTTGGTAAAGATATCTTCGAATCAGTCACTTGTAATGATACTATTAGTAGTGAAATTTTTGGTTACGAACCACCAACTCATGCCAGATATGAAATGTTCTTAGATAAAGGCGGCTCTAAGATCTCCAAATCTACTGGAAATGTTTTCACTCCACAAACATGGTTCAAGTATGGGTCAACTCGATCTTTAGCATTATTAACATACAAGAGAATGACCGGAAGTAGAACTTTATCTGTAGAAGATATTCCCGTTTATATGAAAGAAGTGGATTTTCTTGAGAATGTTTACTTTAAAAGAATAAAAGAACCAAATGCAGCTAAAAAAAGAAAACTCAATGGCCTGTTTGAATATTGCTGTCATCTCAAACCACCTGAAAAATCATCACTTCAAATTCCATACAGCTTGTTGGTAAATTTGGTCTCAGTTGCACCAAAAATATCTCGAGATGAATTTCTAGAAACTAGGTTACAAGAATACGGATACTTACGAGAAGGTTCAACAATTGAAGATGTAAGAGATAGAATTACTTTTGCTACAAACTGGGTAAATGATTTCAAGTCTATTAAAAAGAAGAAAATTAAACTCAATAAAGAGCAAAAAGCAGCAATAAAAGCTTTGATTGAAAATATTGAGGGTTTGGATGATGCAGATTCAATTCAAAGCACTATCTTTGAAACTGCAAGAGCAAGTGAAATTAAACCTCGAGATTTCTTCAAGCTTCTTTACCAGATACTCTTAAACACAGACCGCGGCCCAAAAATTGGACCATATATTCACACCATTGGTATTAAGCACGTAATAGCTTCTCTTAAGAAGAACTTGAAATAGAAATATTCTAAGCTGTTGTCCTTTCAACAGTTTTTTCTTTCTAATAGATTTATAACTTTGAAGACTCTAATATTATTTGAGGAAAGCTTAATGAGTTATGATCACATTCTTGGCAAAAAAGCAATGACTAAGGATTCTATATATATTAGGAAAAGTTGTTCGAATCGAACAAATGATGGGAAAAACAGTTAAGAAAAACAAACCTTTTGCGATTATTAGAGTGAGTCGTTTGTTTAAGAAGAAAGTTATGGTACCAATAGATTTGGATAAGTTTCTGGAATTAAAAGAGGATATTGCTCGCTTCGATATTTCTCACCTCGAATTTGATAAAGAAATGAAAAGGATTCAAAGAAGAACAATTGCAAGAGAAAGATACAGCGAATATCCTCAATCTTCTGCAAGAGTGAATACTGGTGTAAGAATTCCGAGAAAAAGAGGAGACTAGATTATCTTTTGTGGATGTTTGCCATTTGAAAGGATAACTACTTTACTTTCTTCCATTTCGAAAATTTGTTTATATTCAGGTAATTCTTCTCGAATAGCATCTGTAAAAGGTTGAATATCTTCGATATAAGGCATATTATCTCGAGATACCCGATATTGCGAAAATCCTACAGGAACAAATCCCTTAACCTCTATGAAGGTAGGATTTGCTTTTCTTATTAATGGTACATAATCTTTCGGTCGAATCATATTGATTTTCTTTGCTACAGTTAACCTTGTTACTGTTCGACAGGTCATTTTTGACATTATTTCCAAGCTTCGATTAATCCGTTCCCAACCATCAACAATTAATGGTCTGCAAGTTTTTTTGTAGTCAGCTTTACTGGGAGCAGGAATCGTTGTGTATAATTGAGTTGGATAAATATTAGTGTCAATCATCTTCTGATATACTTCAGGACTGGTTCCATTAGAGACAACGAATGTTGTTAATCCTTTTTCTTTTAATAAAGTGAGTAATTCTAAGAGATAAGGATAGAGCGTAGGTTCTCCGGCCAAACTTAATGCAACATGTTTTGGAGTAGCTGCTTCCTCGAATTTCTCTTTCGAAACAACTGGTTTGTAGCCAGAAATACATCTTTTCCATCCCCACAATAATCCTTTATAGACTTCTTCCGGAGTATCAAAATCAGATTCTTCCGCTTTCCAAGTTGGTTTTAATCCAATATCTTTTTCCATTAATCGCCAACAAAATAAACATTGATGATTACAGAGCAATGTTGGTGTTGCTTGTATACATCGATGACTCTCAATTCCATATGCTGATTTATAGCAATAACGATCTTCTTTCAGATAGTTGTGTGTCCAAAGGCATTTCTTTACTGCTACTTGTTTTCCGTATAATTGATACCCTTGTTTAGCAAGTCGTTTCCTTATTTCTATATTAATGACAGAATCCGGATTACTTTTTTCAAGAGACATCATTTCACCGCAAAAACATTTTCGTTAGTTTATGGTTTTTTCCAAACAAAACCATAATACTTGATTTCATTATTAGAAAGAATTGTTGCTATAACATATTTTTTCCTAACAGATGTTGCGAGTCTTCCAGCACGCACAAGTTCAATTGCAGTTAGTTTTGTTCCTCTTGATCTAGCGGTAATAACGTAAGGAGAATGATCAAGTCCTGGTCCTTTATGATAGACAGCAAAATCTGCACCAAACTTTAAACCCGGTCTGGGTATCAATCCTCGTCGTCGAATATCCTCATAAATAAGCATTTTTTCTTCAAATAACTCAATTTTAGATTTGCTAATTCTAAACAGTTCTTTGTAAGTAAATTCTTGTGATTTATCACTATTAATAACACGAATTCTTTTTGCTTTCAGCAAATAACAAGCTTCAAGAAGAGAGAGCTCAACAGGACGATCAAATTCATCTCCTTGTGGCTTTCGAATGCCCACAGGTTTGCCAAAAAAACCAGAATTATACATCTTTGCTCCTTGAGAATGATTCCAAATCATCACCCTATCATCAATTAGTTCTGTGATAATTGCTCGCGGTTTTTTGGAATCTGAGGAATTCACGTGGTACCAAATCCAATTGCTTTTTGAATAAACTAGATAATTTTTCTTCAACTGAAAATTATTCTTGATAGTCTTATACTTTTTCATTGCTAAAGCCAATTCTGAGTAAATTAGCCAATAGATTAAGAAAAATTGCAATAGCAATTATCTTGACATTGCATAAATGCGAATATTTGAAGAACTATCACGAACTGCATCAATCATATTTTCAATACGATCAACGGTTTCTCTTAGCATCACGTCAGTTCCCTTAGGAGCTTCTAATCTAGCTAGTTCAATAATGATAGCTCTGTAATTTGCATCAGCTTTGTTCTCTATAACTTCAATTTTTTCAGCTATCACGATAACACTATCTAGACTTTGGTAGAGTGCTCTAATAAGATCAATTAATGATTTTGTTGATGAAATCATTCTTTTGGAGAGCTCTTGAAGATTCGAAGTAATATTTTCAGGTGGAATCCATTCGCCGTCAATTTGTTGCAAGAAGAATGCTGCTCCTTGTGCAAGATCAATAATTTGATCGATATTTTTGCTAATTTTTGTTAAATCTTGTCTAAATAATAAGGAAGGACCTGCATCAGCAATTTCTTTTACTGCGCTCTTTTTCATTCCATTTGCTTTTGCTTCTAATTGATCCAACTTTTTGAAATTTCTATTGAATTCTTCACGACCAGTTGTTTTACAACAATCTAAGAGAGTAGCTAATACTTTGGAGCCGTCGTGAACTATACGTGCGTGGTCTAATATTATATCAAGCACTTTTTTTTCTACGTTATTTCCGTTGCGTTGTTGATAAGTCATTTTTAATACATCCTTAGCTGATATATCTGAGCGTTGTTTATTTCTTGCTAGAATTCGATAGGACTTTGTTTTTAACCTTTTAGGTATTCTTTGTTTATTCAAATTTGACAAAAAAAATATGCAAGTAATATCAGTAATTTTAAGATAGAACCGTTTTAAACAAACTAGATGAACTTATATAAGACAATTGATAGAATATTTCCAAGTTCGTGTGAATTCATTAAGTGATCTCGAATGTTTACTGGTACTTTTACTGATTTGGCGGAAATTGCTTCAAAAAAATATGATAAAACTGCAAGAGCAGAGCTTGAAAAGCAGCTTAGCTTTTTCTCGAAGAAATATTCGAAAGAATATATTAAACAACTTGGGTTACCACAAGTACTAATGTTTCTCTCCGCAGCTACTGCGAAAAGTAATGCACATAAAAACATCGAATCAGAAGATGTTGTAGAAGCTTTCGCATTTTTGCGTTTTCTAATTTCACGAGACTTTGTTGAGGAAATAATGCTCAAAGGTAATTTTAATCTTGGCCTACCTTTAAGTGAAAATCTGAAAAACAGATTGAAAAATCTCCTAAATGTAAAGGGTGATATGAGAACAAAAAATAATCTTAATGGGAAGGTTAACCGTTTAGTCTCTTTTCTAAAAGAACAGAAATTGGATCATAAACATATAACACGAATAGAAATAGAAATGCGTGCAATGATTCTCTTATTGGCTAGATTAATTGCAGTTAGTAAAGCAAAACCTGAATTCAAAGTTTCAAGTGAAGCAATTGATACAAGTTATGATATTGTTCGTCATCTGATCTTTAAATTAGACACTACAATGTTCAAAATTTTAAACAACTTATATTCAATAGATGACCAAAAAGTTTGGAACAAAATACCTCGGATTGTATTTGAACAGTCAACTCATGACCATCTAAGTAGCACTGCGTATGCAGAGTGGGAAAGCAATTTACCGGAATCATTTGAATCAGTGAAAAAGCATTTGAATTGTTCAATACGACCATTTATCTCAGCAATTCACGGTTTCTGTGAAATCTATGGTGCAAAAAAAGACCTTACTCGAGTGAGCTCTCAAGAATTGCTCTTTATTTTAGAAGATTTTGAACGTTTCATTTTCGGAAATAGTAATCCATTACTAATTGAAGATTACATAAATAAAATTTCATTCACTCCGGAAAGTCTAGAATTATTGGCAAGCATATCGAAATGGGTTACATCAATTATAGTGAATAAATTTGGCAAGGATGAATTTGTGATGAATTTTTCATCAACAGTTCCACGACAAATTTCATTACTATTCTTTATCGCATTAGTTGAACAAGTAAAAGCTTCAGAGCAAAAAATAACAGTTAAACATGTAGCAACAGCAATTGCTAAATGGACAAGTCAACTAAAAGTTCTTAAAACTTTAACAAGGGACTCATTGCCCTAGAACTTTGGATTGTCTTACAATGGTTAGAATTTCGATTATTGGTATAACTCACATAGATCTGGAGAGTCATGAAAAAGTAACTCAATTCCTAAAGAAGGAAAAACCAGATGCGGTTTGCTTGGAACTTGATCAAATCCGTTTAGAAATGTTGCAAGAAAATCAGCAAGTATTTTCTAGAGATTTCATGGATAGAGACACTAGTGATACGATTGAGAATAATGAAAGAAAAATTGAATCCTCAGATAATTTGAGGAAAGATGATCTGTCGGAACCTTTTGAGTACTCTGGTTTGTTGGAAGATATCGGTCTTTTTGAAAGTAAATTAGCTGGAATAATCCAAACTGAACAACCTGGGCAAGAAATGCTAGTTGCATATCAAGTTGCCAAAGAAATTGGTGCAGAGATATTTCTTATAGACAAATCAATAAATGATATTAGTAGATACATGGAAGAAGAAGTCTCCAAAGAAGAAGGAGAAAAATTCCAAGATATGATAGACGATCTTCTCTTCGAACAACGGATTGTAGTAAAACCAATAGATAGTGAGAATAAAGAAAAAAATAGCCAATCTTTACTCGAGGGATTAAACAATTTAGATGAAAATGAAGATATCAATCTAAATGAAGTTATTGAAATTTTCAAAGATGAAGATTCATTAGGAGAAATTTTATCAATCTTTAATCAGAATTTTCCAAAATTGTATTCGATTCTTCTAGAAGATAGAAACAGCTATATGATCAAGCAAATAATAGAAATTTCACAGAAATTCAAAAGAATAGCTGTCGTAGTTGGATATGGACACGTAAAAGAAGTTGTCGAAGGCTTAAAAGAAATTGAAGGAGATTTTGAAATCAAAATCATCAAATAACGATTTCAAAGTTTCTCATCGAATAACTCTATCCTCTACTTGAAAATCTTCGCCACCTTGCCAAATCAATTGTAGTTTCCCATAAAGAGTATCTATGTTGTAGTTTTCTTTGGCACTAATTGCAAAAGTTTCTGGGAATAATTGCAAATCATCAATTGTTCGAGCAAGTTTGAGAGCCATTTCTCTCGGTTCTCCTTGAACACTATTATTTAAAGCGTCTTCAAGTAGATAGATATCTTCTATCCAAGTTTGTAATTCTTCTTCTTTTTCATGAGTGAGTAAATCACTCTTGGTGATAATATTCAATTGAGGGAAAAAGAATCTCATTTGAACACTTAAGGAAAGAATCATGGAATTAACTAAACCATAAGCTGTTTTACATAAATTAGCATCCATAAGATATACTAATGCATTTTTTTCCCCGCCAAATTGGGTTGCTGCAAGAACACCTGTTGGACGAAAAGCGAATAATTCCATTTGCCCAGGTGTATCAATTAACAAAATATCTGGAGAAAGTTCATTTATTTCCTGAATGATTTCCCCTGATTGTGCAGTGATCAAATCAACTGCAGCAACTAAACCACCATTTGGCCCTAACTCAAATTCAGTCATTATTTCATCAATACTAATAGAATCTCTTACATCAATATCGGGTGCATAAGGCAAATGTAATACTCCGGGGTCAAGGTTAAGAGTTCTAACATCGATTTCATTTGTTTGTAAATAGTGAACCAAAGTTGCTGTTAGAAAACTTTTGCCAGAACCAGCAGTACCAACAAGAAATGCAGTGTACATTTTTTTTTCTCCTTTATTTCTTCCATTTTTTTTTAATTACTTATTTTATCATTATTTTGAAGAGTTATTTTTGGTTTTCTATCTGAGGTACCCTTCATAGTTTTAATAATCTTTACTATTTCCTCTTCTGCTTTGTTCAAATTAACGCTTTCTTCTTCTGAACAAAGAGAAGTTATGTGGATTTCCACTTCAATCATTCCTTTAGCACTCGCTCTTGAACTATGAGGATGAGTTTTGACATAAATCGTTGTGTACTTTTCACGTATTTCACTAATAGCTTTCGCTAATTCACTTTCAGGAATATGATTTACTACTATTGATCGTTCAAAGAATTGTTTGGTTGGATCGAGATTAAAATATTTAACGATTTCATAATCGAAAATAGCTTTCATTTCACTTGGAACACCAGGGACAGAAAAAATTTGAGTGTCATTTTCCTTTACGATAACACCAGGAGCAGATCCAGCACGATTTTTTAGCACTGAAGCACCTTTTGGAACCATAGCCATCCCTAGCCTTTCTTCTGTTAATTCCAAATCCAATCCCCTTTCTTTCTGAAGTTTGTCCAGTCGTTCTTTAATAAATTCCACAGCTTGTTCGTTTAATTCTAATTCCCTATTTAGAGCTTTAGCAATTGCAGCAAGAGCCATATCATCAAAAGTGGGTCCGAGACCACCTGTTGTTATAATCACATTTGGTTTTCGTTTTAATGCTTCCCGAACAACTCCAGCCATTTCTTCAAGTTCATCACTAATAGTAGTTACTCTTTGCAATTCTGCTCCAAGCATAACTAGCCTTTTTCCTAACCAATTTGCATTCGTGTTAATTGTTTTTCCAATAAGCAATTCATTGCCAAAACAGATTATTTCAACAGTAATCATATTGTTACCTTCTTTAGATAATGAACTATTTTTATGTATGTTCAATCAAATTACCACAACATCGGCAACCATTTGCCATTGCCTTGGTGCGCTCATCCTTACTTTACGAACTTCAAGCACAGAATCGATCTTTCTACCATTTTTTTCTATTTCCCGAGAAATGTCTTCTACAATAGTTTTCTCCGGATTTTCTCCACCAACAAATTCGAAGAAGTGAATAATTCCGCCTTCTTTTTTCAAGGTTTTACAAGCAACATCTACAAAATCAACAGCATACCCAGGAAGATTCATAATTATCCTGTCTGCAACATTCTCAAGATTATGCTCATCAACAACTTTTCGACAATCTCCACAATGAGGAGTTATTGTTCCAAGTAATTTGTTTAACGTGATATTTTCTTTAAGTAATGCTATAGCACCAGGGTTAATGTCAATCGCATGAATTTGAGCATCAACTTTTTTGGCAATCGGTATTGCAAAAGGGCCAATGCCACAAAACAAATCAACAATTGTTTCATTATCTTTGGATCTATTAGCTATCCTTGAATGTTCCTCGCTTAATCTAGGACTGAAATAAGCTTGAGTTATATCTACTACTAACCTTACACCATGTTCTTTGTAAATGGTTTTTGTTTTCTTTTCTCCAGCAAGAAATTCTACTGGACGAATTCTATTTATCCCATCTACTTTTCCAGCTTTTGCATAAACTGTTTTAATACTAGAATGAGCAGTGAGTAGAGCATTACCAATAATTTCTTTTTTATCTGCTAATTCCTCTGGGACTTCAATTACAACAATGTCCCCAATTGTATCAAAACTTCGTGGAGTTAATTCCATTTCCTTTTCGGAAAAAAATTCTTGCAAAACATCAAGGTGTGATTTTGGAGTAAATTTAGTTGGAAGCAAAGTATCACTAAAAGATTGTTCTATTGTTGAATCAATTTTAGAGAGAGAAGTTAATTCTTTTTTTGTCAATTCTCTATTTACAGGGAGAATTAAATGCGTTTCTTCTGCTTTAATTCTAAATAACCCATTAAGTAAATCTCTTCTGTCTAGCTCTTCTCTAATTAATTCACCATATTTCTTTAGAGTAATTAGACAGTGTGGCATACTTATCAACTTACAATATTTATCAATAAATAATATTCAACAATAAAAGAATACTTCGACGTCGATTAAACATCATTAAATTTCTTTAGGTTATAACGATTTAATAAAAAAAAGAGAATTTAAACAGAATCATTTTCTTGTTTAGTAATTCTCCGCCACAATGCTTCAATATCGTCTTGTATTGTTCTCTCACTACTTCCGCGTTCGCCTAAAGTCCTTACTTTACGTAAGGCGTCTTGAATAAATTGACGAGCATCTCTAAGATCTTGTTTAGCTCCTTGTAGGTCACCAATTTGCATCTTTTCATGTGCACTTTTCTTTTTGGTTTCCGCTTTTGTTCGTAAAGATCTTTTTTGGCCCGAAATCATTTGAGATTTTCTTACTTTTTCCGGTATCACAATCAAATCCCCAAAGTAAGTAAAGGGTGTCTTTAATTAAAAAGGATTCGAATTTATAGTAAGCAAATTAATTATTTGAGAATACAAATTAGTAAATACATTCATTGCTAGAAGAATAACATTATTTTTTCCAAATTTTATGGCGGCAAAATTTACAAAATGAATAACAATCTTTTTTATCTTACTTGTAACACACTCTGAATGATGAGCAATGTGTTTAGCAATACCAGGTAAAGTTATAGAAGTAGTCGATGACGATACACTCCAAATCGATTTTGGTGGTGTGATCCGACAAGTAAAATCTACTTTACTAGAAGAAAAACCAAAATTAAATGATTATGTACTTGTCCATATTGGCTATGCAATGGCAATTGTAGAGGAAGAAGATGCATTAGAAACTTTGAGACTCTTAGCTGAAATTGAAAGTTTCAATGTTAATGTTGAAGCTCTTTCAAAAACAGAGTAACAAATAATCTTTCATTTATTTCTTTTCTAATAACAATTCCAGATAGGATTTTCGAATTGAATCCTTGGGTTCAAAACCAAAACTCAGAGCTATTTTGAATAATCTATCTTGTACTTCTTCGTATGATAACATAGAATCAACTTCTTTCTCAATTTCAAGAAAACTCCCCAAAGAATCAACTTGATCTAAGCAGAAGATAAATTCTTTGTACTCGTAGACTTTCCGTTCTTTTAAGACAATAAACTCCTTAGTAAATCCAAGCATTTCCAAAATCTGTATCATATTTTCATTACTGTCTACTCCAACTTGCACCTCAATTCTCGTCTTTGATTTTCGATCAAATTTCGGTCCTTTGTATGTCAAATAGGAATCTTCTCCTGCTTGTCGAATTCGTATTGCTTCATCGGTTTTGCTAAAATCTTTATTGGGATGAGAGAAATACAGATCTCTTTGCTTTACAACCTCTTTTAACATAGCTTTTTTCTCTACTAATTTATATTCTAGTTCAGTTAAATCTTCCACTTGGAATTTAGCTTCTACTTCTACGACCATTTTTTTCACGTTCAAATTAACACTTTTACAATCTAATATTAGTAATTATCCAAAAGAATTTTTAATCAGATAAGAACAAAAATCAATTGGTGAGGATTAAACGGTTTCCGGGTGCTCTCGTTAGCATCTGAGGAAGGTCCTTTCTTCCAGGCTAGCGATACAGTGAAAGCTGTCAAGCGGAATCTTGGCTCTGGGAATAGAAACGATACGTGAATACGGTCTAACAATGATACACGGCGTCTTCGGAAGCTTTGTTGAGGTTTACGTATACAAAGCGTTGAAACGACCCATCATCGCGGAAGCAAGCTCAAATTGGCTTCAATGACTTGCCAGGAGAAGCGGGTTGAGCGCGTAGATTGATACCGTGAGAGGAGCTCATCGCAAGGTGATCCTCGAAACAGAAAGAGGACTATTATCCTCTCCGCTTTTTATTATTGTTATTAATAATTATCTGAATATTGACTAAGATCTAATTTGAAAATGGGGGAATGTCCATTTTTCTTTCCTGTTTTCTTAAATCCGGCTTTAACATACAAGCTCGTTGCTAATACATTTTCTTCCGAAACATCCAAAAATATCTCTGAACAAGAATATTTTTCCTTCATTTATTTGAAGAGTACTTTTAAGGCCCCTTTACCATATCCTTTTCCTTGGGATTTTTGATCTATCATATATCTAACAATCCAAATACTATCATCTTCGGGATTTTTTCAAACGCTGAAAAACCAACCATTGTTTCTTTCATATAAATGCCATAGCATTCAAGAAAGTATGAAATTTCGATTGGGCTATACTTGCTGCATTTGAAGCTACATAATTTTCTTGATCATCTTTCACCTTTAATTTGAGCGCTTGAAACCAGTTCTCTGCGGTTATTTCTTTAATTGCAATACTCATGTAAACACCAACATTACTCAATATAATATTTCATTCAGTGGTCACAATATTAGAAGGAGATGGTCAAATACAGCTAGATTCTGACCAGTGAGAATAATATTCAGCCAATGCTATATCCCAATTTTTGTTTTTCTTCAATAAACCGAATTATATTAATTGTAATATCCTTATGTGATGAAATCTCCAACGCTTTTTCTGGTTTAGCCCAACAATATTCTACATGTTCATGAGATAATCTGACTGACGATTCATTTGTTTTGCACCAATATGTTACCCAAATTCGTTCTTGAAATCCATCAATTTCATAATTATGAAAAACGCCTAGCATTTTTATTATTTCAAATTCTTCTATCCCTGTCTCTTCTCGAATCTCTCGGGTAAGAGCATCAAAGGGGTTTTCAAATTGCTGTATCCCTCCACCAACAACATCCCAAATGTTTCCTGGTGAATTATCAGGACTTCTCTTAATGAGTAAAATTTCACCTTCAGAATTTTCTATTATAGCACCAATAGCGAAATTGAACCTGCCTTCCTCATTATCCATGAATAATATCCCCTTTTGTATTTTCAAAAATGACTTTTTCAATTTGTTGTTTTTCAGCCATTTGTATTCTCAAATATTTCATTAAAGCAGGATGATCTGTTACTTTAATTGCATCTTCTGGAGTTAACCATTGATAATCTGTATGTTCATTTGAAAGAATAACCTTAGATGTTCGGGTTTTACACCAGTAAGAAATTCCGATTAGTTCATTTTCTTTTTTCTTGATATTGTTTCTAAATATATGAAATACAGTTAACGGTTTTACTATTTCTATATCCACAATTCCTGTTTCTTCTTTTATTTCTCTTCTTAAACCCTCTTCCGGTGATTCAGATTGTTTTAAGCGCCCACCAACATCTTCCCAACAATTAGGAAATTCGGCTTCTGGACGTCTTTTAATTAATAATATCTCACCTACATCATTTTCAATTATCGCAGTAACCGCTACCATAAAATTGGCATTTTCCACATACATCACCAATAAACTAGACAAGAAGTAATGCTAAAAACAGATTTTATTAATTTACCTACTTCTTAGAAAGCTGTTATAGATAACTAATATATTTCAACGTTTAAGAAATACAAGAAAAAATAAACAAAATAGCAGGATTTACCCCTGAAGGATTAGAAGAACGACGTAGATTATTGAAACAAAGATTTCTACGGTTATGTGAGAGAATGAAAGAAGATGATTCTCTCAAAGATTGGGAACGAGAAAAGTATGCTTTACAAGTTCTATCGCATAGATTTTCTAGGTATTCCAGTTGGAAACTTAATAGTTTGTTGGGTATAGTATGAGAAAAATAAAACATAGATTAATTAATTTTTGTGAACTTATTTATGAGTGAGGAAAGAAAAGAAGGTATTAAACAAGAGAGCATCTTGGGAGAACCAATTCTTAGAAAAACACCCTTTCTTCTTGCGTATTCTATAAATAACAATACGTTGAAATTTAAGAGACTCAGTAAAATGGATTATTAACAGCTAACGATTCCAAATCACATCTTATACAATAAGTATATTAGAAATGTCTTTGAAATGAGTTAAGGGAATATAATGGTTATCTACTCTACACATCTTTGTATTCTAATTTATGCACAAAACAATTGGAAAGATAAGGATTATGAACAGTTTAGTGATATGACTTTAGTTGATTATCTCGGAAAAACTGAGCATTCTGATTGTGAAGTATGTCTAACATGTCCTGTGTGCCGTGCAGATTGGGAGCTGTTTGATCCTGAGAATCCTGGTGAATATGTTCAATTTTGTGAATACTGTGAGGTGTTATTACCACTTCTTAAGGAACACCTAACAGGTGATGGTTTTATCCTGTTTTCCCATAGATTGGTAAAATTAGATGCATTGAAGCAATTCATTGACTTTACTCTTTCAAATAAGAAAATTAAAAAGGTCTTTGTTATTCAACAATATGATCCAAATAGGAAGCCTGCAAAAGCAACCAAAATGCTTGGGCAAATTAAGCATCAGGAGCTCAAACAATCTGAGTTTCTTACCTTGATAGAGGCAGAAAAATTCGAATATAATAATTTATATGAAGTTTTCAAGGACAAATACTACTAATTTTCCTTCGTGGAATTTTCCAAAAAATAAGTTGGTGCGTAGATCGGGATTTGAACCCAGGTTCCATACTAAGCAAGCATACTTTCGTCTCCCATTGATTTTCTTTGAAACCACTGATTGATTTGATTCCAATGCTTTTCACCATGTTAATTTTCGACAAAGGTGCTAATAGATGTATTTATTGACCGTTGTACCATGCTTGTTATCAAAAGCAGCTTCTTAGAAAGACATAAAAAGCAAAAGTTTTCACACAATACAAACTAGAATTTATTCTAGCAAATAATCCTTTACCTAGATGTCGCTAACGCGGAATTGGTAAGGTGAACAATTATGTATAAATACGTTGGAAAATTTTGGAAAAACAGAAATAGCCCTGAATTTAAGGCTTTACAACGCAGTAGATTAATTGTTTGGCGTAAAGAAAGTACAACTGTAAGAGTTGAAAAGCCAACAAGAATTGATCGTGCTAGAGCTTTAGGTTATAAAGCAAAGAAAGGCTATGTTGTTATTAGAATCAGGATTAGAAGAACACGTTTAAGAAAAAGCAGACCAAGTCAGGGTAGAACTGGCAAGGGTCAAACTGTTAGAAAAGTCCAACCAGGCAAAAGCTTCAGATGGATTTCAGAAGAACGTGTTGCTCGCAAGTACCCTAACCTTGAAGTACTCAACTCTTATCCAGTTGGCGAAGATGGAAGATTCAAGTGGTTTGAAGTCATATTAGTTGACCCACATAGTCCAGTAATCATCAAAGATCCAAAGATAAATTGGATTTGTCGCCCCGCTAATAAAGGCAGAGTATTCAGAGGCTTAACCAGTGCAGGCAAAAAATCAAGAGGTCTGTCTAAGAAAGGTACAGGAACTGAGAAAATTAGACCATCTCTACGAGCACATAAGAGAGACGGTAAATAATCCAAGATTTCGACAATTAGTCGATCTCTTTCTTTATCTTTTATTTTTACTTATTGCAAATCTCTCATTTAGGAGTCAATGTCTTTGTCATCAGAAAACACTATCAAAATAAACGATATTAGAATTTCTTGTAGTGCACATGCTACTGAAGACCTTGAAAAAGTCAAAGAGGCTATGCTATTCTTTCTTCCGGAAAAATTACGAGTAATGGAAGAAATAACTGATCTTGATATTATTGGTCATGCCGGGCATCCTATCCATCTCTTAGAATTAGTTGTTAAACATCGAAGAAAAATACTCGAAACGGTAAAATATCTTGCTGAGCTTTTAGATGATGCAGATAAAGAATTTCTTTTTGATGAACTAGATAGTCATTTAGGGAAAGATAATTGTTTGTATATTCGAGCAAACAAACAAGATGCGCTAAATGAAACGTTTACTTTAGATGAGAAAGATAATACAATTAAACTAGTTATTAAATTGATAATATATCAACGCAAGCCACAGTTAATTGAGGAAACACTTGAAAAATATGGGTTGATAAAGAAGGAATGATCCATCGATGATCCCTTTCGTTGAACCAACAGTATATGCCGATGATGAGAAATCAATGCTTGAATTTGATGCTATTGCTTCACGCCTAGGTATAACTGGTTATGCAGTTTACAATTTTTCAGTTAAAGAAGGAAAAAACACTATAGTGCAAGAGACAGTGGAACATTTCTCAAGAAAAGATATTAAAATTACAAATCTAAATAAGGTACGTAATTTCCTTTCAAAGGAAAGAAAGCAATGTGAACTGTTGAGTATAACCACTACAGATGCAAAAATCGCTCAGTGGGTAGTTAAGGATAATAGAGTTGATATTCTATCAATTCCTGTTTCAAAAATAAAAGAGATTATAACTGAACAATTAGCCAATGTTGCTGCTGCAAATCAAACTTTTCTTGAAATAGACTTAAGCTCAATAATACATTCTGCAAATAGGAAATCGATTATTCTACACAAATTAACTAGGGTTATGAGATTAATACTAAAACAAAGAGCACCTTTTGTTTTTACTACTAAAGCAAAAAATCCATTCGATTTAAGAGATATGCGCTCAATTATTGCACTAGGCAATCTTATTGGAGTTCCGGAACTGAGAACCAAAGATTGTATGAAAGCATTTTATGAAAGAATTCACCTGAACAAGAAAAAACTCAAAGATGAATTCATTACAACAGGTATTTGGAAGAAAAGCAAGAATCAACTACCTAAAGAAACAAAGAGCAAAAAGAAAAAAACATTAGAAGTTGAGATTGATTCGGATGATTTGTCAGTAGAATTTATTAAACAGTCAGAAGAAAAAAGAAGGTTGGACAGACAGAGATATATTCTCTTTGAAATTCTTTCAGAGAAGAAATCGAAGTTTGAAAAGAAACATATTGAAGATTTAATATGGAATGAAATTGGCAATCATTTTGGATCTGTAGGTAGTTCTAGAATAGGAATGTTTTTCTCATACTTTAATTTAGAGAAGCAATTTGGAATTATTCGTTGTACCAATCATTCATTACAATCAATCAGAGCAGTCTTTTCATTCATTACTGATATTGAAGATGAAAAGGTTCTATTTCATATTATGAAGGTCTCAGGTACTATTCGTTCTTTAGTTAAAATAGCAAAGAAGAAAGAAAAGAAATAGCAACTTTGTAATTTAGAGAGTTAGAGTGTTCAAGTCACTATTCTTGTAGTTTTTGATTGTTAAACATGGTAATTTTCCAAATGTCATTTTCAGAACCCCTTTCAAGGATGTTTATCATGCAACTACCAAACCATTCATCTAATTTTGTTGGTAGGAGATTTAAGATTCTAATTAAAATATGATATAATGTACCGCCATGACCAACAAGCAAGATTGTAGAATCTTCAGTGTTATTTTCTACAATTTCGAGAAATGCTTCTTGTATCCGCACAGTCATATCATAATTACTTTCTCCACCAGTAATTTTCTCTTCTACATTTACTAATGTTGAATCAAGATATTCTCTCTCTTCTTTTGTTATATCTGCTGATAACCTTCCTGTGAAATCTCCTGCATCACCTTCTCTCAATCTTTTATCGAGAATAATCTTTTCAATCCTAAGTTCATCACAAATTAGAGAAGCAGTTTCTGCAGCTCTTTTCAAATCAGAGGAATATACAGCATCAAATTTTAGATTATTTTCTGCTAACTTTTTCCCCAAAGATTGAGCTTGTTCTCTCCCAAATGTTGTTAATGGTGTTGCTCTATGACCAGCTATTACTTTGTTTATGTTATCTTTACTTTGACCATGCCTAACTAAATAGAATCTCATAACGTAACCTCAGATTATCTTATGGGAGATTTTTTTCAATATAAAACTCTTATTTTCATTTTAATTTGTTATATTTCATTCTAATAAAGTAAAATAAAAAATAGAATGTAAAAAGAGGAGTCAGTTCGTCGCATGCTCATCATTTTTATGGCGTGGAGGCCATCAGGCTGGGGCGCTGTATCGTCATTCTCCAAGTCAATTATTCTAACATATTGCTAAAAGGTTTTGTATACAATTTAAAAGAATAATTAATCTAGAGAAGGATCACCAACGGTAATATTTTTATCAAGAACAAAAGGTTCCGATGATTTCTCAGATTCAGAGGCATCATCAAAAATGTCATCGAAACCATCAAGTGCTCGAGAGGATTCTTCTTTTTCTTTTGCTAATTCAGCTATTTTCATATTGATTGAATCATCCAAGTGTCTTGCTGGTGTAAAGAAGTAAATTGCTATGAAAATAATTGCACCTAAAGCTCCAGAAACAGCAAATAAAATTCCTATAGGAACATATTCTCCAATTAAACCCGCTAAGAACATTCCAATCGGAGATATGGCCATTGACATAAACATTGTTGTTGAACTAACTCTGCCCATTTTTTCTTTCGGAACAACAAGTTGTAAAGAGGTACTAAAGCTTACATTTGCCATCGGATTGGGTACCATCCCAATAAAAAGAATCAAACCAATAAGCCAGAATCTAATTGGCAATGTAGTTGGTACAAATACAAGTGCAATTTCCGCAGCAAATAATATCAACACACACACCAAAACAGCTCTAATCTTATTTTTGAATCCCTTGAAGAATGTCATAAAAAGTCCACCAAGAATTACACCAACTTGCATAAACCCTATAACAAGTGCATAACTCGCTTCTGTACCTCCGTGAACTTTGCTAACAAATAACGGTAATAGAGTACTAATAGGAGAAAAGAAGAAATTGATTAAGGTAGCACCAATCATTATCGCTAATAATCCTTTAATGCCTTTAATTACACTGAAACCTTCTTTGAACTGAGCAGAGAATTTTGGTCGATTGCTTTTTTCTTTTTGAACTGGTGAAGGTATTTTAATCAATAGCAATGGAATGACTGCAATTGCGAAAGTAATAGCATCAATCCACATAGTTAAACTGACATCAAATATGTTCAATAACAGCGCTCCCAAAGCGGGACCTATAACTTGAATTACACCGCTTACAAGATAAGCTACGCCATTCATTCTACCAAGATGTTTTTGTGGAACCATTGTTGGTATTAATGCACTGACAACTGGAGAATGAAATGCCTGCATCGCTCCTCGCAAACCTAACGTGATAAAAACACTTACAATTAACAATGTTTTATTCGAAATTTGAGTTGGATCTGCAGGATTAGGAGTATAAAATATCATAAAAATAATTGTAAGCATAACAGTGAATAGAGCTTGAATGGTATCAACAGTAAATAACAAAGGTTTTCTTTTAGCTCTATCTGCAATTACTCCAGAAAATGGTGCTACTAAAAGAAAGGGACCTAAACTGGCTAGTGCAGCTAAACCTAGCATTAGTTCACTTTGGGTTGTTTCAGACATCCACCAGATAAGAACAAATGATACTACTGATGAACCTAATATCGATATCTGTTGTCCTGAAAAGAAGAAGATAAAATCTCGAAATCGCTTTTTCTCTTCTTGCGCAATTTCTGCCTGACTCGCGCCATTTAATTCTAATCCCTTATCAAACTCTTCAGGATTGCCATTAACCATTTTCTTATCTTCCTTGAACTTCTATGTTATATTTAGGTGGTCACTCTATTTTTCCCAATTGGGTAGGAGTGACCAGTAAGAAAATCAAGTTATTTAATGAAAATTGTGGGATTCGTTCGCATCATAGCACGCATTTCAGCAGTGTTTTTCTCTTCAAGGGAGTTCAAGTATGCTCGTGCAGCTTGAACTAATTTTATTTTTAGCAGTACTATTTCTAAAAGTAAAAGATAATAGAAGAATTAATAATTGAGTCATCCAAAAATAGCATATGGACGAACAATTACCTCTCACAGAGGAAGAAAAAGATCTATTGTCATTAAAGAAACAACAAACAATAGAAGCAGCACTTTACTTAGCCGGAAGGCCAGTTCAACTTCTAGAATTAGCACAAGTAACAGATATTGACACTTCTGAAATCGGTTCGCTAATTAAAGAATTACAAAGTAAATATCGGCAGTTTTTCAGCTGTTTTGAGATAATCGAGCTACCAGGTAAGAAATTCGTTTTTCAAGTGAAAGCTGATATTGGGGAGATTGTTAAAGAAATAACTTTGCAACCTATTCTTACAATAGCTGAATTACGAACATTGGCAATGATTGCTTATCAACAACCAGTAATGCAGTCCACTGTTGTTAAGGTTAGAGGGCAACAGTCGTATAATCATATCAAGAGTCTATTAAGAAACGGTTTTGTTAAATCGGTTCGAGTAAAACAAACTTTAGAGCTAAGAACCACATCTATGTTTTCTGATTATTTTGGTTTATCGCAAGAAGCCGGTGTGCTTAAGAGACAACTTGGCTGGAGAACAAAACGAATAATTCGAAAGAAAAAATCAGAAAGTCAAAGAGATTCTCATTCAATTGATAGCTTTATTCAACAAATTGGTTTGGATGGTCTAGCGGATAAATCACCGGATGAATTAGAATCACGTATTTTGATAGATAAAGATGATGCGAAAAAGGCATTTCCAAGTATGCTAGATGATTTAGAAGGACCTGATCCTTTTATAGAGGAATCAATAGATGATTCTGAAGAAGAAGAATGATAAGGAAATTATGCAAGATAAGCTTGATTGAAAAAAGCTTATCCAGTCTTACTTTTTCTGATGTTTTTCAAATACTACTATTTCTGTTAACAAGCTGGAGTGTATTGTTTTTATTTCTAGATAATAATGAAGGATAAGTGGATTTGTATCACTAGCATTTTTACAAGCAGCAGCAAAACCATCTTAGACTAACAAATATTGAAATTGATTTCTTTCAAAAATCTTTTATTTAAAATAGACAGCGAATAAAACGTTTGAAAAAACTTAGTTCTCTATGAAAAGAACTAAAAATCAAATTATTTGTTAAATATAAAAAAGACAAAATAATAAGGAGTCTAGTCACTTGGGTCTTTTATTAGAATTCGAAGGGAAAAAAGTTTTCAAAGAAGTTGGAATACCAATCCTCCCAGGCTTAGTTGCTTATAATTTACAAGAAGCAATAACTGCAGGGGAAGAACTTGGTTATCCTGTCGTTGTCAAAGGACAAATCCTACACGGTGGTCGTGGCAAAGCGGGTTTAATCAAAGTGGTCAAAGATAAGAAGGAATTGGAGGAAGTAACTCCTAAAATTCTTAAAGGAACAATCAAAGATATGAAAGTTCAGAATGTCTTGATTGAAAAAGCTGTTAAAATAGTCAATGAATTATACATCAGCTCAATGTTTGATACCTTCTCTCGAGAGATTATTTTCATCTTGAGTACAGAAGGTGGAGTGGATATTGAAGCAGTTGCAGCTGAAACACCTGATAAAGTAAAGAACGTTCGATTCGAGATTGATTACGAATTTTCAATTAAAGATGCTACTGAGTTAGCAGCAAGCTTGGGATTCAAAGGAACAGAACTGGATCAACTTGCTGACATCCTAGTGAAAATGTGGGATGCTATGCATACAAGAGATATTCAATTGGTTGAAATAAATCCAATGGCTGTTCTTGAAGGTAAGAAAATTATTGCTTTAGACTCTAAAGTGATAATTGATGATAATGCTATTTATAGAAATCCCATCTATCAACAATTCATGGAAAAACGTATTCCTGATGATCCATTAGAAGATTTGGCACAAAGTTATGATGTCGCGTTCGTAAGATTGGATGGCGATATTGGTATCATAGGAAATGGTGCAGGATTAGTCATGGGCACTGTTGATCTCATTGCAGAATTTGGTGGTCAAGCAGCAAACTTCCTAGATCTTGGTGGTGGAGCAAATACTGAACGAGTTCTTAAAGCCCTAAGCATCGTTAAAAAAGTTGGTGAATCTGGAAAACCTATTGATGTTTTGCTGATTAATATTTTTGGCGGTATTACTAGATGTGATCATGTCGCAGAAGGAGTATCACACGCTCGCAAAGAACTTGGACTTGAAATGCCTTTTGTTGTTCGATTAGTTGGAACAAAACAAAAAGAAGGCATGGAAATACTCGAAAAAGCAGGAATGAATGCTTTTACAGAGATGGAACCAGCTGTTAGGAAAGCTGTTGAAATTGCTAAGGCAAAATAAGGTTGGTGTAAATTAATGAAGATTCTTGTAAATAAAGATACTAAAGTTATCGTTCAAGGAATTACTGGTAATCAAGGAACTTTTCATACAAAAGCAATGTTAGACTTTGGCACAAAGGTTGTTGCTGGTGTTACTCCTAAAAGGGGTGGTCAAGAAGTTCATGGCGTTCCAGTTTATAATTCTATCAAAGAAGCAAAAGAGAAACATGAAATCGACGCTACAGTTATTTTTGTTCCAGCAAAGTATGCTGGTTCTGCTCTCAACGAAGCAATTGATAATGATATTCAGCTAATCGTTTGCATTACAGAAGAAGTTCCAGTATGGGATGCTGCTAGAGCGGTCAAACGTGCAAAAGCAAAAGGAATTACTATACTCGGACCCAATACTCCGGGACTTGTATCCACAGATGGCTGCAAAATCGGTATCATGCCCAATTCTATCTTTGAACCAGGTAAAGTTGGTGTCGTTGCTCGAAGCGGTACATTATCCTACGAAGTTATTCGCAATATTAAAGTTGCAGGACTCGGTCAAACTGTTTGTATAGGCATTGGTGGTGACCCATCACATGGTCTTGGTTTTCTAGAAAGCTTAGAAATGTTTGAGAAAGATCCAAACACAGAAGCAATTGTTCTCATCGGTGAGATCGGTGGAACAGAAGAAGAGCATGCCGCTGCTTACATCAAAAAACATGTGAAGAAACCAGTGGTTGCATTTATCGGTGGACGCAATGCTCCTCCTGGCAAGAAAATGGGCCATGCCGGTGCTATAGTTTCCAGTGGTAAAGGTACTGCTGCTTCGAAGATCAAAGTTTTGGAAGAATCTGGTGTAAGTGTTGCTCGTTTACTTAGTGAAGTTCCAAAATTAATTCTAGAAAGACTGAAATAATTTTTTTAATGTTGGATTAATTTTCCAACATTTTTATTCTATTTTTCAAGTTATCCAATTTTGTTTTTTAATAGTATATTAACTATTTATTTTGTAACATCAATTAGAAAAAAGATTATCTAAGGATAGATAGTAGCACCTAAAATTACTCGGTATTTTGGGCATACTAAGATAGTTGTTCTTTTCTTTTTTTAAGTCTAAAACCTACAGGTTCAATATTTTTGTGTTTTTCAAGAATTTCTGTTATTGTTTCATCATATTTGGGACAAACCATATTTCACTATTCTTTCATTAGCTAAAGAGTCCAAATTCATAATATATTTTCTCCTTCAACAATTATCAACTACAGAAATTTTGATAATAAAAATGTATTCAAAAAAAGAAGATCCTTGAATGATAGACTGAACATTCAAGAACTTAGCCTTCTTTTTCTACGTATAAAGATTAGTGCCAAAGTTATCATCTGTACCACTTTTTTTGTCAGAGAGAAGCTTTATTATCAATATTAGTAAAGTCTTGTTAATTATTAGATGAATTATTCGAATGTAATAAGCGAGTTGTTTAAAATGAAAAAAATATTTAATTTTGGAATATTACTTCTTATCATCGTTTATGTTAACGAGCACAGCACTAGTAAAGTCTGATTATAATGTTTCAATTGGAGCAGAATTCACATATGATGTTGTTGAATCCTCCCAAACTGTCACTGTTGGTGAAGATACTGGTGGTGGAGAAGGTTTTCTCTTTAAGGAAGATGCATTTAATGTAGGCGAACAAATTTTTGTAGAAGTTACAGATGCATCAAGTACTGAAGTAAAATATAATGTCACAGTAGGTTCTGTTATTAGGTCAACTCAATCAAATGGACTTGAAGATGCTGGAAATTTGTTTGCGGACTTGCAAGGTTCCTTGGATTACATCAGTAGTTTTGATAAATGGATTCAAGATGAAGTTGATGGTGGACCACGATTATTTTGTGATTACTTCATTGATCCAAATTTTTGTAACGTATTTTCTTTATATACAAATGAAACCTTAGCAAGAACAATTTTTCCAGATACCGCTGAAATCACATTTACTAAAATTGCTGGTCATTTCGATAACAGCTCTACCATTGCAGTATTTGATTGGGCTTTTGATTTTGAAATGAAAAACACAACAGCTAATACTGACTTTGTAGGAAAATACCTATGGAAATATTCTTTTGATAAAACCACAGGAGTGGTACAAGGATGGAAAGTAGCTATAGAATGCTCTGGTACTATTTTAGGTATTACTCAGTCATTTATTATGGAACAATGTGTTGAAATTGAGGGTTATAACATTGGCGAATTCTACTCTGAAGCAATTGGTTTTGAATGGTTAATTGCCATCCCTGCTTTAGCAGTAGTTGTTGGAGTAATAGCAGTAAAAAGAAGATGACAATAAGCGAAGCGCTGAGTTTATACTCTCGTCTTTTTTTTTCTTTTTCAGTCTTTATTTCAATAAATAACTTCTTTTACTCGGAATATTAACTTTAAATATCCAAATAATTTAAATTAGATAATTTCAGAATAGAATTTGTTCTAGCAAAAGATTTTTTGCTTATGAAACAAAACAGTAGTATACAGTTGAGTAAATAGTAAGAAGAATAGATTTATCAATTGACGTTGTTATTACATATTTAACTAAGGAAACTAACTAGGAGACATAAAAATGGCTTCAGAATGGGTTATGTACATTAGCGTAATTGCAATTGGAGTAATTGCTATAGCTGGTGTAACTATGACTTTCAACATGATTAATACAAACACAATCGAAAGTACCGTTGAAGTAGGACTTAATGATGTGCTGAATACTGTTGCTGAAGAGCTGAAAAATGTTCTTGAGCTAGGCATGGGCACCGATCCTCAGACTAGAGTAGCAATCAACCGAACTCTTAGTCTCCCCATTGACATTTCAGGTCATCACTATGAAATCTCTTTCAAAGTCCTCCCAGGTGCGAAGCATTGGTTTATGGTAGCCATTGACAATTCAGATGCATCCATAAGCGAAATTCCCTTTGAAACTACCGTTCCTTGGCAAGATGTTTCATTAGTAAATAAAGCAGGAACTGGATTGCCTTTGTTAAGTAGTGATAGCTTCCAACAACATATTGATTTTATCCGAGCAGCAGGATCAAATACCTTTACAATATATATTTGGTAATATTAATAGGTGCAAATAAAAATGACAGAGAAAATCCCAAAAGATGAGGAACAATTCAAAACGGTTTCCTCCATTGAATCAGCTCCATTGCTTGAGGAAACGTATCCACTCATCCCTCCTTTTAGTTATTGTTTGATTCAGACCGATCCCATCTCTAATAGAACACAATACATTGTAGTCGAAGTTCCTTTAGAACAGAAAGAGGAAGAGAAATTTAAAACAATCAAACAAATCCTGATAGAAGAATTAGATGTTGATTTCTCGCTCTTAAAAGAGAAGGATCGTGCAGCTGAATATCTTCGTAGAAAAGTCTACGATATCGTTAAAGAGTATTCACTAAAATTGAAGGAAGAATCATTCGATAGAATTCTCTATTATGTTCAGAGAGATCTTTTGGGTTTTGGTAAAATTGAACCTATATTAAAAGATCATATGATTGAAGATATCTCCTGTGATGGTGTCGGAGTACCTATCTATGTCTGGCATAGAAAACACGAATCAATTCCTACAAACATCAGTTTTGATGACGCAGAAGAATTGGATTCATTTGTTATTAAGCTGGCCCAAAGATCAGGCAGACACATTAGTGTAGCCAATCCAATTGTAGACGCTTCCCTTGCAGATGGTAGTCGTATCAACATTACTTATGGAAAAGAAGTAACTCAAAGAGGGTCAACATTTACCATCCGTAAATTTAAATCAGATCCAATGACAATAACGGATCTAATCCTTCTAAATACTCTTGATCCATTGATTGGTGCCTTTTATTGGTTTGTTATTGAAAACAGACACTCCGTTATGATTGCTGGTGGAGTTGCCTCAGGAAAAACAACATTACTCAATTGTATTTCAATGTTTATTCTCCCTGATGCAAAAATAGTTTCTATAGAAGATACTGCTGAAATTAACCTCCCCCATGAAAATTGGATCCCCGCTGTCGCTAGATTAGGTTTCGGGGGAATAGAGAAAGATGGTAGAAAGCGTGGAGAAATATCCATGTTTGACTTGCTGAAAGCTGCCCTCAGGCAGAGACCTGACTATATCCTTGTCGGTGAAATCCGTGGTGAAGAAGCATATATGTTATTCCAATCGATGGCTACCGGTCATCTTGGTTTATCAACAATCCATGGAGATTCAGTAGAATCAGTAATTCATAGGTTAGAATCAGAACCAATGAACATTCCTAGAACACTCTTACGTTCTCTCGACATCGTTGCTGTACAAAGAAAAGTACGTTTGGGTGGTAAATTTATGAGACGAACTGTTGAAGTCACTGAAATTGCAGGAGTTGACCCTGTAACCAACGAATTGCTAACGAATCCAGTGTTTAAGTGGAACCCCAAAGAAGATAACTTCACTTTCTATGGTCGTTCTTACATTGTCGAACGAATCCGAGATGGTCTTGGCAGTTCTGATAAAAAATGCTGGGACGAAATCAACCAAAGAAAAACTGTTCTACGATGGATGGTTAAAAAGAAAGTCAGATACTGGGAAGATGTCAGCACTATAGTTCGAGAATATTATAGCAACCCCGAAAAAACATTTGAACGAGCACGAAGAGGACTACAATAATTCCTTTTCAGCTCTAATTTTGCAAAAACAACAGTAAAGTTTGCTGTTTTGCAAAAGCACTAAAATTTAAAATAGAGAACGTCTAACAATTAAAGAGGAAGGAATATCCTATGAGCAAAACATTTAGAAGAATAGCTTATCTTCGTGTCGGAAGATTAGTAGAACCACTATTACCTCGTTTTGAAAATCTTGGAAAATCATTAAGAAAAGCTGATATGGGCGTAAGTTTGCGAATGTATCTCGCATCTGCTGTAACGATTACATTTATCGCAGCTTTAGTTGGTTTCCCTATAGCTGTTGGTATTGTCTATTTGTTCGCAAGCCAATTTATTTGGTGGGTATCAATTTTATTAGGGATTTTGATTCCATTGACAACTTTAACTGGATTCTATATCTATCCTAATTATATCGCAGGCAACCGAAAAAGAGCACTCGAGTCTTCCCTTCCTACGGCATCTTCATTTATCGCTGCAATGGCTTCTGCAGGAGTTGCTCCTGATAAAGCATTCTTAGCATTGGCTAATGAAAATATTAAACTTGAAATAGCTAAAGAAGCAGAAAAAATCACTCGAAATATTGAAATCCTTGGGTTTGATTTACTTAGTGCACTAGAATTAGCAGCAGAAAATTCACCTTCAAGAGTATATTCAAGTTTCTTAGAAGGATTAGTTTCAGTCGTTATCAGTGGTGGAGATTTAACTAGCTATCTCACTAATGAAACGAAAATGTTAATGCGCGAAAAGGTTAGAGAAGAAAAAGAATTTATTGAAAGTTTAGGAGTTGTTGCTGAATTATTCTTAGTTATTGGAGTTGTAACTCCTATCTTCTTTGTAATTATGCTCGCAGTTCTAGCAATTATGAGCTCTGAATCTGGAGCACAAGGAACAATCCTAATGGCTTTGCTTACTTATGTTTTAATTCCAATTGGAATGACAGTTATTATTGTCTTAATAGATGGTATGCAACCAACAGATTGATCTAAAAATAGAATACTAAATGGTAGCTTTAACTAACCAACTACCATCCTCTTTTTATTTTCCATTGAATATAAAACTCATAATCTTGCTATGAATTTTTCTTTATTGACAATATGTCTTTCGTGTGTTCCTTCCCCGATTTTATTTTCTCCTTCAAAAGCTTCAACATCATAAATCAGATGCTTATTCTCGAAGGATGTTAATTTAGCTTTGACGGAAACTTCAACACCTTGTTTCGATGCTCGTAAATGAGAAATACATACTTTTGTACCGACAGTTATCCAACCATCTGGTAAATGCTCCTGCGCATGGTTCATTGCTGTATGTTCCATCATTAATATCATTGAAGGAGTTGAGAGAACAGCTACCTTCCCACTACCAAGCATATCAGCTATGTGTTTTTCTTCTACGGTAAATTTCTCGACGTGAGTTGTATCAACAGGTAAATCAAATTCCATATTTTTCACCAATGTAAATCAAATTGCTTCATATTAAAAATTTAACAAAAGTTGTTAAAAGGAATACTACAAATATCTAGAAAAGAGTAAAACTAAGGAGAGAAAATTAAGCTTCAGTTGAAGCTCTGTTTGTCTCGATAATTTGTTTTCTAAAACATTTGGTACAAAGATAACCACCATAGGGTCTATTGGTCTTGGTGTGACTTTTAGTTGGTTTAGTGTTATCTTTCATTAATCGTTTCTTGGTGCTAGTAATTTGTTTTTTACAAACAGCACATTTTCCTAGACCAGACTTTACAGGTACCTTATGTCCTACAGAATCTTTTTTGGGTGGTTTTCGCCAAACTTTCTTGGCAAAACGTTCACTTGGTTTCATTAGCTTCACTATTCCGGCATCTATTTACTGAACCATATCGTTCGCTATATCGCGAAATTTATTTATCCTTCTTGAATATTGTGTTTGCAATGAAGATTTAAGTGTTACCTTCTTAATGAAAAGTTCGATTTTATATACACTCTATTACTCTTATTGAGTAGGTAAGTATTAATATTACTCTTTTCTATTTCTCTTTCAGAGAATAAAACAAGGCATTTTATCGAATAATAAGAAATCTTTTATTAGATTAAATATGCTTTCTTATCCTAAGAAACAATAAAATAGCTACATAGGAGAAAAACACTTTGGGTTGGTTAAGTTTCCTTGATCCTATTGGAGTATGGTTTAGTCACATCTTTGAAGCCATTGGAATATTATATTCTCCAGGATCAACTTATTTCATAATTTTGTTTAATATAGCAATAGCGGTGCTAATGAGTCTACTAACAAAGGCACTTGTAGATGTCAAGAAAATCAGTAGACACCAAAAAGAAATCAAAGTTCACAATGAAAATAAGAAGAAAGCAATGGATTCTGCTGATAAGAAATTATGGCAAAAAGTTCAAAGAAGAGAAGATTATATTAAGAAAATCCAAAGTGAAATGATGATTCAAAATATGAAACCAATGCTAGTTTGGTTTGTTCCTATTACACTTATTTTCTTCCTGATGAGATCAGCCTTTGTCAATATTCCTATTGCTTGGATGCCTTTTAGATTCCCTGAAATACCTATAATTATACAAAATGTAAAGTATCTTGGTAATATAACTTGGATGGGGTTCACTGGTTGGTATTTCCTAACATCTATTGGTTTGGGAAATTTCGTTCGGCGCTTTATGGGTGCTACTCCAAGTGCACAACGAGCAGCTGCTACTACAACATAAAATGAAATTTGTCCACGAATATTGTGGACAAAAAAATTCTTTTTCTTATTTTAGAGACAAAAACAGCTTTTTTGCTCAATTAAAATGTAGTAAGAGGTTATTTTATTAGATAACTAATTTAAAGGTTAAACGATTTTTTCCATTGATAACGAAAATCCTTTTTAGAAGAAACATTCTGCAATTAATCTTGAAAGAACAATGACCAAAACATCATTCCTCGGGAAGAGTTTAGTGTCAATTCGGGACCTCACTAGAGAGCATATTGATCTAATATTAGATGAAGCCGAAAAGATGGATAAAATTATTGAATCAGGGAAAAAACCTCTTGAAGGCAAAGTAATGGTCTCTCTATTTATGGAACCAAGCACAAGAACTCGTTTAAGTTTTGAATCTGCGATGCACCGGTTAGGTGGTGCGGTTATTAGTGTATCTGACCCAAAATCTTCTTCTGCTGCAAAAGGTGAAAGCCTTTCAGATACAATCCGAACAGTAGCTAATTATGGTGATGTGATTGTAATTCGTCATCCAATGGAAGGATCCGCACGGTTAGCAGCAGAGTTTTCCAGTGTACCGGTGATTAGCGGTGGTAGTGGTGCAGAAGAACATCCAACACAAGCACTACTTGACCTTCTTACCTTAAAGCGTGAATTAAAGGAAATAGAAGGAAAAAGAATAGCGTTAGTAGGCGATTTGAAATATGGTCGAACAGTACATTCCCTTGCGTATTCTTTAGCAAAATACAAAGATGTGATAATAGATTTTGTATCTCCCCCCTCATTAAAAATTCGGGACGAAATCAAAACTGACCTTGAAGAAGCAGGATTAGAGTTTCATGAAGAAGAAAGTCTAAACGAAGTAATCTCGAGAGTAGATGCTATATATATGACAAGAATTCAGAAAGAACGATTTGCTCAAGAAAGTGAATACGCCAAAGTTAAAGATGCTTATGTTTTAACTAAAAAAATAATGAAAAAAACAAAAGGTCCAATACCTGTTTTACACCCTCTCCCACGATTAAATGAAATCGATTATGATATGGATGAAACTGTTCATGCAGTATATTTCAAGCAAACATTCAATGGAGTATTAACAAGAATGGCACTTCTGAATCTAGTACTTGGGGGAAAAGCATAGCAATATTATCAAAGGATTTGATGAAATATGAGCGAAAAAACAACTGATAAAAGTGAACTCAAAGTTTCAAAGATTAAAAATGGAACAGTGATTGATCACATAGCTGCGGGAACAGCGTTACTTGTACTTGAGATGCTGGGGATTACAGGTAGAGAAGGAACAAAGGTAACACTTTCATTAAATGTGCAAAGCAAGAAAAAAACGAAAAAAGATATTGTGAAAGTTGAGAATAGGATTCTCGATAAAAAAGAAATTAATCAAATTTCACTTATTAGTCCAAGAGCTACAATTAATGAAATAAAAAACTTCACTGTTGTTAACAAATTCAAAGTAGAGTTACCTGAAGAAGTTCATGGATTTCCAAAATGTATCAATCCAAAATGTATTACAAATGCAAGAGAACCACCAAAACATTCCTACTTTGTTAAAAGCAGTGACCCATTGAAAATTAGATGTAAATATTGTAACACTAATATGAACAAGCAAGATATTGTTAAAATGTTACTAAAATATCAAGGGTTAACAAAGTAACAAAAATAGCAACGACTAAGCTGTATAAAAGAAATTGAAAATTAGAATGTGAAACTGGAAAGAATTCCAGTCACTTTATTATTTTTTTCTTAATAATCTACAATTGGTATAGTGATTCTTGCTCGAATTGCTTCGGCCTCATTGACTGGGACCTTAATGGTATAGAGTTTGTGTTTGGTTCTGAATTTTAACTTAACTTCGTCACCTACTCTTTTAACTCTACATTCAGTTGCACGAGCAATGATGTCATCTAATTTTGAAATGTCTTTGATTTCCTCGGGCATTGGTTTTCACATCATTTGTTTTTTTATTTCTATTTGATTTACAAAATGGACGAGTATTTAAGAGTTTGTTTAAGAAAGAATTTTAGAAATAGTTAAAGCTGTTGCTTATTACAACAGCTGTTGACCATAACTAATATCTTGCATAACAAGACCAGAAATCATTTTTGGGTAGAAATCAGTTGATTTTTGAGGCATTCGTTCATTGTTCTTAGATGCATCAAGTACTTGTGAGGCTTTTGTTGAATTCATAATTACTGCAATAGTTGCTTTGCCATCATCAACTTTTTTCAAAGCATCGTCTAACCATCGAATATAGAAGATACTTTCATTTATTTTGAGGTTTTTTGTTTTGAGGATACCATTGAAAATAAGTTCACGAACGATTACAACATCTAATTCTTTATAGGAATCTGCATGTTCTTCTTTCAAGAATTTGTCAATAGATTTGGTGTCTTTCAAAACTAAACCATAGGTTTTACCCTCAGTGTAGATAGTGAACGCATGCTTTTCATATGAATCCATAAAAGCTTGAATTTTATCCTTTTCAATGGATGAAACTTCAAAATAGTCTTTGATTTCTTTCCAAGCTTCTTCTGAAACTTTGTATCCATCGAGAACTCTGTGAGTTGGTAAAACAGTTAAACCTTCATCTTGAACTGCAACCAATAAAGTCATTCTGAAATTAACTGCATCATCTTCGGACCAATTTGAGCGAGTGTTGCGAATTGTATCGCTATACCCACAAGCAGTTTCATAACGATGATGTCCATCAGCAACAACAATTTGTCCAGGGGGAATTTCAAAGACTTCTTGAATAATCTTGATTTTATCTGGGTCTTCTAATTTCCAAACTCTATTGCGAACACCCAAACTGTCAATAACATCCATTATCGGTTCTGATGTAGCAATTTCATCAAAAATTTTGATGGTTGCTTTCTCAGGATCATTATAAAGCATAAATCCAGGCTCTAAGAATGTTTGAGTGGCTTTCAACATATTTAAACGATCTATTTTTGGACCTTTGTGTGTCCATTCGTGTGGAAGAACAATTCCTCTTTCAAAGTGAGTTAATTTAACTGCAGCAAAAAATCCTTTTCGAATCATTTTCTTGCCATATAATTCAAAATCCTGAAAATAAACATACAGACCTATTTTTTCATCTTGTTCAAAGATATCGTCTGTTTTCCATTTCTCTAAACGTTCCCCTGAAATTTCATAGCGGTTTTCTTCAATGGGTAAATTCAATCGGCAAAAATTATATTCAGACTTTGCATAATAGTCCTTTTGCATTTCAGCAGTAATCTTATCATAGGGTTGAACTACGAGATCTACTAAATCTCCTGCTTTCTTAGTATATCGTATACCTCTAAAGGGTCTTATTTCTACCATCTTGTTTTTTCACTTCCTTGTTATAAAAAATTGATTGTGAAGCTAGAGCAAAAAAAAGCTCAGCTTCAATTTTTAGTATTATATTTAGTGAGGATAATCAAAAAGTCACTTTTTTAAAGCTTTTTCAGCTCTTCGATTACTGCCTCAGCAACTTGAATTCCTGCGCGTTCTTGCCCTTCTTTTGTTTGAGCACCAATATGTGGACTACCAATAACTTCTTCTAATTCGAGAAGTTTCTTGGAAACATCCAATTCTATTGGTTCCTTTTCCCAAACATCTAAAGCGACACCACGAATTTTGCCACTTTTAATTGCATCATATACTGCACCTTCATCAAGTGTGCCACCTCGTGCACAGTTAATAATACAAACACCATCTTTCATTTGGGCAATGGTCTCTTTACCAATAAGGTGTTTAGTATCAGGTAGTAATGGCAAATGAAGAGAAATATAGTCTGCTTGAGTGAAAACGTCCACCATTTCACATTGATCAACACATGCTTCATGAATTTCGACGACATCACAGCCAACAATTTTCATGCCAATAGCATGGGCCTTACGAGCGAGGGCAGAACCAATACGTCCACATCCAACAATACCTAAAGTCTTGCCAAGGAGCTCAGTGCCTTTAAGTTGCTTCTTCGCCCATTCACCTTTCCGCATAGTTGTTGTAGCTTTTACTATTGGTCTTGCAAGAGCAAACATATAAGCTAATGCAAGTTCGGCAACAGTATCTGTAGTTGCATTTGGAGTATTACGGACAACAATATTGCGTTCTTTACATTTTGCAAGATCAACATTGTCTAAACCTATGCCTGCTCGACCAACTACTTTTAGGTTTTTAGCTGCTTCTAAAAGGTCACCTTTGACTTTCGTTGCAGAACGAATAACTATAGCATCGTATTCACCAATGATTTTTGGAAGTTCATCCTTGGGGATGTCCCATGCTTTGTTTACATCGTATCCAGCAGCTTCTAAAAGTTCGACACCTTTGTCAGCAATTTTATCTGTAACAATAACTTTCATTGATTTTACAGCTCCCAAATTTCTTCAATATGATTACAAACTTCTTTAACATCAGGAAGAGTCCAATCACCCATATGACCAATTCTGAATGTTTTCTCTTTGAGCTGTTTCCCGTAGCCATTTGAAATCATAAAGTGTCGTTTAGCTAATTCTTTATTTAAATCACCTATACTGTTACCAAGAGTATTCTTGATAGTAGACACTGTAAGAGATTCATAACCTTTTTCTGGAAACATTTCAAAGTGTTTATTTGCCCATCCTTGAGTCCACGTAGCCATTTCAACGTGGCGGTCGTATCGACCTTTAGCAGTTTCTTCGAGCATTTTATCTAATTGATAAGAGAGAGCATACAAGAGAGTAACATTGGGTGTACTTGGTGTTTGTTGTTTCTTTTTATAGTAAGTATAAAGTCCAAGCAAATCGGTGTATCTACCTCTATTTGGTACTTCTTCACATCGTTTTAGTGCTTTTTCAGAAGCAAAACCAATTGCTAAACCAGGTGGAAGTGCATAGGCTTTTTGAGTAGATGCAAATATTAAATCACTGTGGATTTTTTCTGGTTCTACTAAATCTCCGCCCATTGCAGAAACTGAGTCAATTACATACACTACCTCAGGAAATTCTTTCTGAATCATTTCACCGATTTTATAGATCGGATTACGAACTCCGGTGCTTGTTTCATTGTGACAAACAAGAACAGTGTCATATTCTCCTGAAGATAATTGTTCACGTACCATTTCAGGTTTTATTGCTTTTCCCCATTCAACATCTATGGTATCAACTTCTTTACCACAAGCAGAAATTGTTTCTGCAAATCGTTGTGAGAAAGCACCATTAACACCTGCTAAAGCTTTCTTCTTAACAAGACAGCGAGCAGTGATATCCATGAAAAGTGTTCCAGATGCTGTTGGAACAGTACCCATTGTTTGGTCTCATGGAATTTTTGTAACTTTTCAATAATACCTGTATAAAGTTCAGTGAATTCCTTAGGCCTGTGACCAATAAGTGGTTTCGCTTGTTGCATTAAAACATCAGGGAAAACTTCAGTTGGTCCTGGAATGAATAATCTTTTACGCAATGTCATTTTTCCTCCAATTGACGTCTACACTTTTGTAGACAAAGAAACTTTGTGCATATACATATATAATAAATTTTGTGCTGTTCGAGAAAAAAATTAACTTGCTTAAAAACTATTGTTTTTCTCAAAGAAGTTATATATTTTAACGATTCTAGTAATAACCATAATAAAAAAACAATGAGAAATGGTGAAACAAATTGGCAAGCGCATATGTATTAATTAACACTGAAATCGGAGGAGAAGAGAATGTTATTGCACAACTTAAATCAATGGAAGTTGTGGACGAAGTTTCAGTCGTATATGGAGTCTATGATATTGTTGCCAAAATTTCTTCTGAGACGATGGAAAGTCTTAAGGAGATTATCTCTACAAAAGTAAGGCATCTAAACAAAGTGCGATCGACGATGACGATGATTGCAGCTGAGTCAAGAATTCTTAAGAAGAAATAACTAACTTTCTTCAACCCCTTTTTCTTATTTTTTAAAAAAAATAATCAAATGTAGGTGTTACTTGACGTCAGAGAAGAAATTAGAAAAAAGTATTGTAAAAAGAAAATAATCTAATTACATAATTAATAACCAGCGAAAGTTGAAAGAAAAAGGCTAAGATATAGCCTTTATTTTAAGTGTAGATTTAATCAGCGCCAGCGATCATTGTCATTGTTGATCGGACTTTATTGAGGTGTCTAACTTTGGATGTAATCAATTCTTTGAGAATTTCCATAGTTTCAGCTTCTAGCTTAACTATTACATCATATACACCGTAAACAACACTTACTTCTACTACTTCTTTCATATCCTTAAGCTGCTTAACCACTTCTGCTTCTCCGCCAATTTCGGAGTTTATTAGTACGTATGCTTTAGCCATTTCTTTTTTTCTCCATACTCCTAGTAGTTTTAAGTATCGAACTATTAGTTAGCTCACATTTAGTGATAAAGATATATTAGGTTTTTCTTTCTGCATATTAGCTATTTTTTTGTTTTAAAAATGATTTTAATTTTCAAAACTCTTTATTTCTCATAGATTTGAGGATTAACGCAGTTTGCTGGTTGCTTGTTATTCAAACCTGCAAGTAAATTTTCACCAACCATCATACCCATTTTAGTTCTGGTATCTATTGTTCCAGTTCCAATATGTGCGGTTATAATTACATTATCTATTTCTTTTAGTCCAGGACTTAGCTTTGGTTCAAATTCATAAACATCGAGCGCAGCGCCAGCGATTCGTTCCTCTTGAAGAGCTTTAACGAGTGCACTTTCATCTATTACAGACCCTCGAGATGTATTGATGAGGATAGCAGATGGTTTCATAAGAGCCAATTCTTTCTCACCAATCATATGTTTGGTTTTTTCCGTTAATGGAACATGTAAAGTGATATAATCGGATTCCTTCAGAATTTCTTCTACTGAAGCAAATTCAAGACCGAGTTCTTTTTCAAGATCGGGCAGTTGCTTTGTATTATTGTAAAGCACTTTCATATTGAATCCCTTAGCAGCTCTTCTAGCAACAGCTGAACCAATCCGTCCACAACCAATTACACCCAATGTTTTTCCATGAATATCATTTCCGAGATGAAGCATAGGTCCCCATCCTTTGAATTTTCCATCTCGAGTAAATTTATCACTTTCAACAATTCTTCTCCCAATTGAAAGGAGTAATGCAAAGGTTAGATCTGCAGTTGTTTCAGTTAATACTCCGGGAGTATTTGTTACAGGTATTTTTCTTTTCGTTGCTTCTTGTGAATTTATATTATTATAACCAACAGCATAATTGGCAATTATTTTTAGCTTTGGGCCAGCCGCGTCCATAATTTCTCCATCAATTGTGTCTGTTAGTAAGCAAATTAGCCCGTCCTTTCCTTTTACCCTCTCTTTAATTTCTGAATGAGTTAGCACTCTATCTTCTTCATTTATTTCCAGATCAATTTCGTTCTTTAACATATAATCAATTGCTGGTTGAGGTATTTTTCTTGTAAGTAAAACTTTGAATTTTGTCAATTGTTAAAACTCCGATGAATATGATATTTTATTTGAATTAAAATGCTTTTGTTGATTAAAGACTAAATGATAGAACGAATCTAACTAAAATTTTTTCTCTTTATGAACGATTGGCAGACTTTCTGATTTTCAAAAAATTTTTCAGTTACAGTTCTGGTACACAAGAATTAATAATCAATAATTGAATGTAAAAAAGAGATATTTTGGTGAATACTCAATAATTGATGAGAGAAGTGTTTACATGAGAGAAAAAAAAACGGAATATTCGGATCTTGACCCTATAGTTCTCGATGCAGGTTCAAGCATCATCAAGGCTGGCTTTGCTGGTGACGCTTACCCCATTGTTCTTTTTCCTGCCCAAGGGGATTTCAATCCATGTGTGCTTGATTTATTTGGTGAACCATATTTATACCATGAAAATATCAATAAAATTTTCCCAAAAACGCCACCTTCTTCTCTCGAGTCTTTAGATAAACTCAGTTCAGAAGATGCATTAGCGAAACGTTTGAATTATATATTCAAAGAAGGGCTAGGGATAGATATTCGATATTATCCACTCCTATTCATTGAACCTCCCAGAAATCCCCCTGCTGAACGTAAAAAAATTGCTGATTTTCTATTCAAGAAATTACACTGTACTAAAATCGCTTTTATAGATTCTGCTAAAGCTTCACATTATACATTTGGAAGACATATGTCTCTAATAGTGGAAATAAATACTAATAAAATAATTATAACTCCAATTAAAGGAATTTATGTAATTATGGAAGGTTGTATGGAAATGAATGGTGGAGGTCATGCAATGACCAATTATATAGAAAATCAGATAAAAAAACAAAATCCTAAAATCGAGTCTGATGTTCATAATCTTGCTCGAAAAATTAAAGAAACTCATGGGATTGTTTATTGTCCGAGCCTTACTGAACCAAAGGTGCCTGAAAAAGCTAAAGAACTATTTCAGAAACGTTTTGGAACATCTGTAAGTTTTCCCATTTCCGATACTGAAGGAGAGTCTATCAAAATTGATGACATAAGTCCGTTGCGTTGGAAAGCAGCTGATGCTTTATTTCATAAGGGAGATCAAGGTATTTATCCAATGTCTATTAGTGAGTTTATAATGGAGAGCATTAACAAATGTCCAAGTGATAAACACCATGATTTACTCTGTAACGTTGTGTTAGCTGGTGGAGGTACGGATATTGTTGGTTTGGCTGTTCGTTTGACTGAAGAACTTAAGATACTAACAAAGAATGACCAAAACCTACAGATCCACGTAATACAAACCAATGAAATTAAGATTTGTGCTTGGGTAGGAGGTTCAATTGAAGGTTCACTTAAGCTTTTCCAAAAATGCTGGTTAACTGAAAAAGAATATAATGATGGAAAATATCATGAAAAATATGCTGTTTACCATTGTTATGGTAACTTTACTTATGAAAATGCCTTATTGAGTTACACCAAATACAGAAAAGAAGATGATTCAATCTAAGTTATTCAACTTGAACATTAAAAAGGTAATACCTTCACTCTAGCAAAAAAACTACAATTGTCGCTTCCATAAAACATATATGAAGCATTTTCCCTCTCAATAATAGGAATTAATCTTTGAGAAAAAATAAACTTAAAGAGGATTCGTTATGGGGTTAAAGGCTAAAATACTAGTTATCGATGATAACGAATTAATTCGTACCCTATTACAGGAACTTTTAACTCGAAATGGGTACGAAACATTTGTTGCTGTTGATGGTAAATCTGCTATCGAATTGTTAGAAAATGTTAAACCACATTTAGCGCTTGTAGATTTAATGCTACCTGATATTTCCGGTATTGAAGTCATTAAACAAATACGAAGCATCTCCCCTTCAACAGAATCAATCATAATCACAGGGCACTCTTCTTATGATTCAGCAAAAAAAGTTCTTTCTTCATATGTTGCTTGTGGTCTTCTCGAAAAACCGATAGATGTCAATAAATTATTGACCACTATTCAGAAAGTACTTGAAAGGCATGAAAGCCTAATCCAAATTGAGGAAGATCTCGATGAAGTTACTCGTATAAATTATCAACTCGACTTTTTCAATACCATTCTTTTCCGCGATTTCAAGATTTTAACAGAAGCACTTGCAGAATCAATGGTGCTTCTAGAAGATGATATTTTAACTGAAAAACAGAAAAGAAGTCTAGCAATAATCAATACCATTTATTATAATAATACAAGACTGATTCACAGCTACAAAAAGATGAAGAAAATTCATACAATAAAAACTGAAGATTTCAGTTGTTTAGATATTGTTGTTATACTTAAGCAAGTTATTATTGCCTTAAATGATGTTGAGATTGATTGCAAAGTAGATCAACTAACTGAATACTCAGACAATGAAATTTTCGTTTTAGGAATAGAGGAAGAACTCAATGAATTATTTTATGAGCTATTTTTCTCAATGATTATGCCTGGAATTTTGAATCAAATAGTCATTGATTTGGATCTTAAGAAAACGAACTCATTAACTGATGAAGAAAAACGAAATATTCCTACGGTAGAATTGAAACTAACAGTTGAATCAGACAATAAACCAAAGATGACTAGCGAACCTTTAACAGAATTCGAATCACAGAAATATGGTCTTGGTTTTTATATCGTAAAAAATATTGTCGATCTCTTTAACGGAAAAATATTCTTGGAAGATTCGAAAGAAAATGGAAAGCTAATTACCACAATAGTAATATTTCTTCCTGCTTGTAACAAAGAGTAACATAACCAAAAGATTATTACTGTGAAACCTCAAACGCTTAATGAATGGAGGCAATAATAATTATAGCATTTTTTATCGAGCGATTTACTAAAAATGATATTGGCGGAGTAAAATCATATCTCCGAAGAATCGCAAAATACCTTATTGCCAATGATCGGAAGGTAGTAATTTTAACGCAATTAACTAAAAATGATCAAGAAGAAGAAACGGTAATTGAGGGCATCCCCGTAATACGGTTAGATTGCGGTGATTTAGTAGATCGTATTGAAAGTTTCTCTACCATACCAACAGAAGAACGAATTCAATTAGCAAAGGATTTGTTTAACGACAATGACCTTGAAACTACAGGTTTGAAACTTGCAGGTGAATTAGCAGAGTTCATAAACAAAAATAAACCTCAAGTTATTCACTTTCATAACTCATATTTTATTACTCCATATGCACTCTATTTTCTAAAACAAAGATTGAACACATACACAACACCTTCGTACTATTTTTGGACGCACAGTCCTCCAATGGATATTATTTTGCCAGATGGAAAGAAAGACAGCATCTATAGCGCATTGAGTTCATTCCAAAATTTGTTCAAAGGAATCTTTTCAGTAAGTCATTCTGTGAGAGATTATCTACTTAAAGCAGGAATTAATTCAAAAGTAAAATATCTTGGAGTAGATACAGAAGTATTTGCAAAGAGTGAAGAGAAAAGAAAACAAATACGAGAGAAATTCAATATTTCTGAAAATGCTTTCGTAGTCCTTTATACTGGAAGAATCATCAAGGAAAAAGGATTAGATCTATTTCCAACAATATGCAAGGAACTTTTGAAAAAAGGTGATTCATATGCTAAGATTCAGTTTCTAATAGCAGGTGAAGGTCGCTATAAAGAAAAGTTAATTGAGAAATTAAAGCAAGAAAAGATCGACCATTGTTTTCATTTTACTGTAGCAGAAGCTGAAGAAGATTTGGCTGCGCTATATTCAAGTGCAGATTGTTTTCTATTACCTACAAGAAGAGAAGCATTAGGTCTTTCATTGTTAGAAGCAATGAGTTGTTCATTACCATGTCTGGTAACTGATTTATCCGGAGTAAAAGAAATAATTACTCATGGAAAAAATGGCATTATCTTTCCAAAAGATGATATAGCAGAAATAGTTAGATGGATTTCAGCTCTCTTTTCTAATAAAAATATGAAAGAGAATCTTGCTCAACAGACTCGAGTTACCATCACAGAGAAGTTTAGTGCTGAAAATCATTATCGTAATTTTATGCGGCGATTGCTATTCTAATTTTTTTACCAAATTCATGAAAAGATTATTACCACATTTTGATTTTTGCTAGCTAAAGCTGTAGAGTGATACCTGTGAGTGAACGATTAGATTTTGTTTATGGTGAACGAGACGATTACAAAGATATTTTTCGAATTGCCGAAACTACCGATTGGGGTGAAACATCAAATGATATCCAAAGATATCTTAGAAATCCTCATCACAAATATATCTTATTGGTCAATCCAGAAGGTGTAGTTAATGCTATTACACTTACTGTTGCATATGATGAGATAGGATTCATTGGACATGTAATTGTTGAACCAGAAATGCAAGGAATGGGAATTGGTCAAGAAATTATGATTGAGGCAACAAATTATTTGCTACATTGTGGTTGCAAAACAATAAAATTAGATGCGGTGCAAAAAGCTCAAACATTATATGAGCGAATCGGTTACTTGTTTGAATTAAACTCCTTAAGGTTTTATTTAGATGTGTCAACAGAAGAAAGAATAGCACAATTTAAAGAAAAGAGAAGGAAGTTTACTAAAAAATTTCCATTGAATAATGTGAAAGAAGATGATTTAGCAGAAATTCTCAACGCAGATGAAGAGATGTTCGGGTGCAATAGGGATGGCTTGCTAAAAATATTATTCGAAGATTTTTCTGAATATGCATTTATTTCTAAAGATACTGATGATTTTTTAGCGGGGTATTCTTTCGGTGTTGTTGAAAACAAAATACTCAGAATAAGAGCTGGATTGAGCGACTCTCTCGAGACAACAATTAGTTTGATTGATGCTGCAATAATCACTGCATTGGAAGCAGAAGATATTGAAGGTGTATCTATTGGTATGATTGAAAATACTAAGTGGGGTATCAAGGCAATGGACGCTTTAGGGTTTGCAAAAACAGGTTATTCTCTAAGAATGTATACAGGAGTGAAAAATGAAGCAACAATTAATCCATCATTTTTTGCTATTGGCCATCCAGCAAAAGGTTAGAAATAACCTTTGTTTTTAAAACCAAATTGCAAAATGCTCTAGTATCATTCTAGAACCTTCTTCAAGTGATTTAGCAGAAATCATATAATGAACTAACTCAGTCTCCTCTATCGATAATGCTGCTTCAACCAAAACTGTTGCATAGCCAATTCTAGCAAGTTTTCCACGAGCATTTAGACTATAAGAATCTCCTGACTTTTGTAGAAGAGGAGAAAGTCTTGGAATCGCATCAGGTAGTTCACCTAGATGAATTTCACCAACTCTATCAAAGATGTAATCTTTGATTTGGTCTGTTGAAACTTTTTTCGGAGCACCAGCAATAAACTCGAATATTCTTTGCGTTACAAAACTTGCATCATCTCGTTTAGCATAAAAATGATTTTCGAAATCTCGTATAGTTAATCTATTGTTAACTACACTATCGGTTATGAGACTCAATTCGTTCTCCAATGCCTCATCCCAATCTTCGAAACCACCGATTGTAAGGAAGTTCACTGCACTACAACGTAATGAAGTTTGAAGCACTAACAAAGCATTGCCAAGTGGTGTAAGATTGTAATGAGAATGAACACCACCGAATCCAGTCCAAGCCATCCCATCTGATGGCCCTTCTTTCTCACGAACCATTATACCATTTTCTCTGAAAATCTTGAGAAAACGTTCGAAACCCTTGACTCCTTTTCCTTTCACGCGCTTTGAAACAAGTGTAGTTAATTCCTTAACTCGGCTAAAACGATTGATATCTTTAGAACCGAAATACAATTCAAGCTTCTTGTCGTAATTGAAAAATCGAGCACGATTAATTGGTTCTTCAAGATAAGGAATTAAAGAAGCTGAAAGAAGTATCACGAAACTTGATTCACTATCGGTTTCTTTAATCATCTTTTGAGTTATTTCTCTAACTTCACTCATGAAATCACATTCAAATCTTAATTGAATACAATACTAAAATTGTAAAATGGACATAAAAACGATTCCATATAACAATCAATGACTATTTGAGGAAAAAAAGAATAAATTCGGAAAAAGAAGGACTACTCTTTTTCGTCTTTAGACTTTAGAATTTCTGTTGTGGAAAGATCTTCGGCTATTTCAGTGGTTATTGAAGAATCATTTTCATCCGAATCTTCTTCGGGGCCATCCTCTTTTAGTTTCAGTTTCTTCTTATGTTGATTTACATAGTATATGACATTTGATAAAACAAACATCAATACAAGAACCCCGAAAATAATGAAGAATATTGTATTAAAATGACCTGCTGTAGCTTCAATTTCCTCTTGAGTTAATTCCAAAAGATGTTCTACTGGATTATTACCTAGAAGTTGAACTCCTAAAATGGAATAGAAAATCGCACGAGGTATTGACCCAATGAATGTTGCTAGGAAATATTGTTTATCTTTTACATTTGCTATACCAGCTGCATAGCTTATTGGATCAAACATAATTACTGGTACGGCTCTACCAATGATAATTGCCCAGATTCCCCATCTTTTAATCCACACATCGAAAATATATATTGTACGATCAATAATGCCTGATTTCTTACCAGCAGCATCAACTATTGATCGTCCGCCTCGCTTTGAAAGATAAAAAGTGATTGCTGCACTAAACATAGAACCAATAACACCAATCAGTGAGCCCCAATAGTAACCGAATAACATACCACCTGATAAAAGAATTAGTTCCGATGGAATTGGTGCAAAAAGACTTTGAAGAACCATTACAGCTAAGAACATAACAATACGCCAAACAATATGTATTTTCAAAATGGGTGCAATAAACCAATCACGAACAATTGTAAAGAGGAATGTTTCTTCAACAATGATGACTACTAATAAACCCACAGAGATAAGCATTATAATGATAAATATTATTGCAAGCACAATTCGATCTTTCGTCCAAGTAAATGTTCTGGATTCCTTAGTGATTTTAGCGCCATTGTCAGCAATAATACCATTTTGTTCTATTGTTGTATCAATTTCATCCATTTTACATTCACCAATAATATTAGGAGTTACTTTCGCTTTATTTTAAGTATATTCCTATAAATACTATGGCAATAACTCACCTTGGTTATTAAAAGAAAAAGCTATTAAAAGTTTTAAAAGGAGCATCAAAAAACATCAAACAGTAATTAATTCATAAGTGTTGGTTCAAATGACTTTACAAGCATTACTTAAAAAAAAGGATTTAACGTATCTCTTCCTTGGGGGAAAAGGTGGTGTGGGGAAAACAATAGCTGCTTCAGCTATTAGTATAAAATTAGCAAAACATTTTGATAAGGTACTTGTTGTAAGTACAGATCCAGCACATTCACTCTCCGATTGTTTTGATCAAGATTTATCAGGTGGGGAAGCTGTTAGAATTGATAAAGTGCCTGGAAATCTCTTTGGGATGGAGTTAGATGCTGAAAAGGGTATGGAGAGTTTTAAAGAGTTAAGCTCTATGGGAATGCCAGGTGCCCAAGATATGGGCGGCATGGGCATGCCAGGTTTTGGCACTACACCTAACACTACAGAAGGAATGCCTGGAGGAGCTCCTCAAATGCCAGGTTTAGATGCTTTAGGATTAGGTTCTGATTTACTTGGTGATAGTATCCCTCCAGGTTCAGATGAAGCATTTGCTTTTAGTAAATTGCTTGAATTAATTGAAACAAACGAATATGATTTAGTTGTTTTTGATACTGCTCCAACAGGTCATACGCTTAGATTTCTTTCACTTCCAGATTATCTTGACAGCTTTATTGGTAGAATGCTCAAAATGAGAATGCGTTTTGGCAATCTCTTTAAGGGAATCCGGAACCTCTTTTCCGGCGGAGCAGGTGAAGAAGGTGTTGAGGATAATTCTATGGAAATGTTAGAAACACTCAAGAAAACAATTACTAAAGCTCGAATAGAATTAGCAGATGATACAAAAACAGAATTCATTCCTGTAACAATACCTACAATGATGGCTTTATATGAAACTGAAAGATTGATCACTTCATTGAAAGAATATGGTATACCTGTGGAACACATTATTGTAAATCAATTAATACCTTCCAGCAAAGATTGTCCATTCTGCGCAAAAAGATTCGAAATTCAAGAAAAAACGATGTTAACATTGAAACAATATTTCGGTGAATTTATTCAAACGAATGTTCCAATGGTACCACAAGAAATCCGTGGTATAGAACAATTAACATTGCTTGCAGAAGTATTATTCAAATAAAAGATAAAATAAATGTTAGCTATGATCCTTAAATCATAGTGAACAATTTTTTTTGATTGTGATTTTATTCAATGGGTGCTCTTATTGTTGCAATAGAATTATCTTGGATCCCTTTGACAAGCAAGTCCTCAGGATTACCATAGATCTTATCTTCCTCTACAGTAGTTTTGGTGCGAACTTTGAAAATAAATCGTCTCTTGGCAACTACAATCTCTACTTTAGTTTTAATTTCCAATTCCTCTTTCAGCTTGGTATGAATTACAAGCTCATCTTCCTTTGCAGTTTCATCATGTAAAATTCTTAATCGTCTTTCTTTTACCATACTATTCAACACTTTCAAGTTTACTATTTTTTTGTTATTAGAATTACTAAGTTCTAAATTCTTTAATTAACCTTTGCTAAAAAAACAGACAAAAAAAGGTCAAAGATAGATTAAAAAGAATAAAAGAAAAAGGAAAAAATTACATTCCTTTCTGTGTTTTTCTTCGTCCCTTGTATGTTACAAAAGTAACTATTAATGGAATAACAGTAAAGAGAACTACTCCGGCACTAATACCAAAAGCAATCCACCACTGTGTAGATAAATCAATCGCAGGCACATTAAACAAAATAGTAAGTTCAATGATACCCGAATAGGTTATTTGATCCACTACAGAGAGAAGAGTTAATTGATTTATGTAGGAGAAAGTAACTTTAGTTGGTTCAAATTTGAAGCTTCCTAGAATGATAGGAGTAACAGTATAATTTAGAATAGCATTTTCTCCTTGAGCTAACTCAGTTATTATCCATATTTCTAAGAAATCAGTTTCGAATACCCATTCATTGAAAGCTGTTTCCTCGATTGTGATATTAACTGCAAGAACCGAACCAATATTCGTTACATTGATTAGTATATTAATAGGTTCATCCGTTGTGTTGAATACTTCTAATTTGTTGTAGTATCTTTCCACAAGATCACCATTTATATCCTCTTCAAGAACCACGAAGAATTTTTGAACGCTAATCAAAGGTATTTTCAGGGTCCAATCATCACCATCGTATATTGGTAAATACAATTTTATAGTTGGACTATTGGAAGTAAATTCTTTAACGGTTCCATTGGCTATATATGTGACTGATATTTCACAAGAATCGAGAGTGTATGTTCCGTTATCTAATGGAGTTATCTGATAGGAATAGGTGTATTCTTTGTTAGGTTGTAGTAAAGAAGTATTAAATTCAAAAATCGATGAGTTATCATAAGTAAAGTCGGGACTGGCATCAGCATCAATACCTGTAAGATTAATATCATATGGAATGAAATTTTTGATTACTATTTTTACTGTTACGTTGACAACTTCTTCTTGCAAGACAAAAGCCTGTCTTCCATCGAAGGTAGTAGCACCATCTATAACAAAGTATTTTTGGACCCTAACTGTTGGGGCAATCTCGAATACTCGAAATTCTATTTCATTTGAATAACTAACATCATCTGTTCCATTACCCCATTCGTAAGTCATATTTGATGCACTAAAAGTAAAGAATTCTTCACTGATAATAGCATCGTAGTAATCTTCTTCAAATCCAATTGTATAGGAAACACTCTTAGATTGACCCGGATTAATATCACCAAAAAATTGTGAACCGTTACCTAACATAGTAAACCATTCTACATCATAGAAAGATTCACTAATGATTTCGCGCATATCTGTGACATTTATTTCAGGTGAGAGCAAACTAGCATTATAAAGAATTTCACCAGCAGTGTTTGTTACTTCAATAATGACTGAGAAAGTTTCCTCGGTGTAAGTATTATAGAATTCAAGCAAACTACCATTGGATGCAACTATTCTCTTGGTTATTTCGACAGCGGTGCTATGAGGAGTGAAAGTTATAGGATCTTCAATAGCAGCTGCTTTTGTCTCAGTAGGTGAGATAAATTGAACTGACGTTATAAATACCATTGCAAGGATTATGAATACTGCTGAGAGTTTCTTTGAATTCAATAGTAGACCTCAATTGTTATCTTATTCTGCACTATTTCGGTTTTACTTTGATATTAAAAAGCTTTCTTTTAGCTTTGTTTCTACCCAATTCCAATTTTACTTAATAAAATATTTTTCCTTCTATTTCAATACATTTGTTTGAGATTACTGTTAGTTTGGAGAAAAGGATACCCAATCTCATCCAAAATATTGGTTAATCTACTAAGAGGAAGTCCCATAACATTGTAGAAACAACCATCAATGTGATCAATTAACGCTGCACCAATCCCTTGAACAGCATATGCACCTGCTTTATCCAATATATGCTCAGAGGCAATATAAGCTCGAATTCTGCTTTCGGAACAAGAAATCATACTCACTAAAGTTTTCTCGACACCGGTATACAAACGATCAGCATCAAAGTCGTATAAACATAAACCTGTGTAAACTTCATGAACGTTCCCAGTTAATCTCTTTAGCATTTCAATTGCATCGTCTAAGGAGGAGGGTTTGCCAATGATCTCATCATTAAGTACTACAATTGTATCTGCGCCTAAAACTAAAGCACCCTTCTTTTTTGAAAGGGCTAACGTTTTTGCAACACACATTGCTTTTTGACAAGCTACCTGTAAGATACTTTCTTCTATTGATTGTTGTTTTTTATCTTCATCAGAAGATTTTGTAGCATTGTTTTTTACCAGACCTTCTTCTTCTTTGCAAGGAATGACAGTATGAGAAATTCCAATAAGAGTAAGCAATTCATGACGTCTTGGCGATGCAGAAGCTAAGATAATTTCTTTCATAATACTCACAACGATAAAGCATTAATTATTAAATGATTTAATATGCTTTTGATGTTTCTGAGCGAAACATATTTTATATTTTAGGAAACTATTCATTACTAAATATTAAAATTACATTACAGAATGAATAATACTAAACATAGATTTCTTCGCTGTAAAAACTATCAATTAGGGGATCAAAACATTTGGTTAAAATAGAAATTCAGTTAGAAAATTTCGGTAAAGATTATATCTTAGCTTTATTAGAGGAATTAGACAATAGAAAAAAGAAACGGGATATCAATGATGATTTATATGAGACGCTAAAGAAAAGGTATTATCACGTTTTAGAATCAGCAGAAGAGAAATCGTTTATTCGAAATGGTTTTGCAACTTACGAAGCAATTATACCTGACCTCGAAACTATCAACGTAAATGTTCAAAGTTTTATGACAAGACTGGAAAATATAGAAGAAGAAAAGAAAAGTGTACGAGCACGGTTCAAAAAACTGGATGATCTAACAGGAAAGGGTAGCATTACAGAATCAGCAGCTAAGAGTAAAAAAAGAGAATATGAAACGTTATTGTTAACAATTGAAGACAAAAGAGAAACATTAATTCAAGGAATACCAAAATCATTGGAATTAATTGAACAACTGAATGACGTTTTAAACCAAAATATTGAGGAACTTGCGGTCGATGCAGCATTGGATGCATCAAAAAAGAAGGAATTGGATTTAGAGAGAAAACGATTGCTTAAAATTCAAAAGAATACTCAATCTGTAGCAAAGAAATTATCAAAAATAGCTGCTGTAGAGTTTAAGCAAGAAGAATGGGTTAAACCGAAGAAAGAAACCAAACGAGAAACTGTTGCTATACCTCAACCAAAGGCTGTACCAATTCAAACTCAAGCTCCAAGTGTAACACATGAACCAACACGACCACCTCCCGGAGAGGATATTTGGATCAAATGGAAAGGCATCACTATTGGAAAATTAATTGGGGATATAAACATCATTGGGAGTAATTTTGGAGTAATAGCAACAAATAGACCATCCCTAGCAATAATTCGCGATATTGCTGTAGTAGGACCTTCAAGATTACGATCATCCTCAAATCCTAAAGTAATTGAAGATAGATTACAACAATTAATAGTAGATGCTTACGGAGTGGATAAGGAACATGCGCTTTATCCTGAAAATGTTGTAAAATATTCTATTGATAATAAAATCGGAATTGATTTATTAAAATTGATTAATTCTTATTTCGCTTCAGTTCCTGTGAGTGCAATCAATTATATTAATAATCAACCAATTCTAAATCAAAACTCTCAAGTGTTAACTCTAGCAGAAAATGCAGGGCTATTAGGACGGAGAGTGCTAGCACCAGACAGATCATTAGTAGGTGTTATTCACGAATTATACTTTGACCCAACTTCTCTGGAATTATACACATTTGCTTTCAAAGGTGTACCACCACCAATAATTAGAAAAATATATCACGACACTCATAATAGAACACTTTCAGAAGGAAATTTCAGTAATTTCCGAAATGAAATATCCAAGAAATTGTCAATACCAATTTATGAAGCATTAACTCCATCGAGTATGATTCGGTATTGCCTTCATAGTGGGCAAATAGCAAATATGAATCAATTGGTAACAGTAGTTGATAGTATGAACCCTAGGATTTCAAAAGTAAGAGACATAACGTCCGTTTCATCTCAAGGAGTGTTTCTTTCGAGATTTCCACAGAACTCATTACCAAGGATTGAGTATGTAAAATTTTAATTCTAATGATTATGTGGAAGGAAAAAATTTTCGACCTTTTTGTACAAATGAATATTACTTTTTTAGTGATAGATAGTTTTGAGAACACAAATTGTTAATTTAGAATTATTTAATAAATAAAAAGAGGATAATATCTATTATGACAACTCAGTCCTCGCATCCCAAATTAGTGAGTGTTTTTGTTTTGAGCTTAGTAATTGCATCTTTAATCTATTTGCCAGTAAATAGACCAGTTAAACTGCAAGACCAAATTGTAAGCAATGTTTTAGGAAGTGAAACTATCGAAGAAACAGAAATGTTAGTTCTTTGGAATAAAACATTCGGAGGAGAATATTACGATACAGGGGAATCAATTATTAGAAGTACTACTGGGAAATATGTAATATCTGGATGGACAAATAGTTCTGGTGATTTGGATATCTTCTTGATAGGGCTAAGTTCTGATGGTACACAAGAGTGGAATCAAACAATTGGTGATGCTGAAGAGGACAAAGGATTTCAAATAATTACTTGCGATTCAGGGGGCTATGCTATAGCTTCGACTTATACAAATATTACTGCAACCCGCAATAATACTGATTTTATGGTTTCTAGAATAGCAGATGATGGAACAATAATCTGGAATAAGTGTTTTGTTGGACCCGAACAAACAGGAGGAAATTACACGGGCGACCTTGGTCGATCAATCGCTCAATGTTCAAATGGTGATTTTGTTCTTGGTGGAGTTACTATTACTACAAGTGGTAAAAGTGACATTTGGATGCTTAGAATTACTGCAAATGGTACTAAGGATTGGGAAAGAGTGTATCATAATTGGGATATAGACAGATGTTTTTCTCCGCACTGCATCGTACAATGTAATAATGGAGGGTTTGCTATACTAGGTTATACATATAATAGCACGCAATCTAATGATGTGTGGTTAATTAGAACAAACTCTAATGGATTGCCTATGTGGAATAGGACTTATGGAGATGCAACGGGATACCAAAGACCTGAATCATTAATAGAATGTTCCAATGGAGGGTTCGTTATTATTGCAAATACTCAAAGTTTTGGGGCAGGGGATGCTGATGCATGGGTTATTCGTACTGATTTATTTGGAAATCAGACCTGGAATCAGACTTATGGGGGAATCGAATTAGATCAAGGATTCCAAATCTTAGAAATGACAAATAATGAATTAACCTTTGTTGGATCAACACACAATTTTGACCAAGAAGGTCAAGGAGATGCTTGGATAGTTAGAATAGCAGAAAATGGAACACACCTTTGGAATTATACAATTGGAGATGCTTATGGAAACAGTGCAGGATCATTTGTTTATGAGGGAAATGATACGTTTACTGTTTTAGGCGCAACAAATAGTATTGGTGTAGCGTTTAGCAAAATTTGGGTATTTAAATTGAGATTGAATACAACAATCATTACCCTAACTCCTTCAGTTTCCAGTGAAGCTAGAATCAATTACCATTTCTTTTTATTAAGTGGTTTGATTTCAATTGGCGCATTAATTATTCTAAAGAAGAAAAGAAGATAAGATTCTTCTTTTCAAATTCAATTATTCTTCGAGAATATCTTCCTCACCATTTTCAAGTAAGTTTCTCTTTTGCTTTTGCTCTGACCATCTGAACAAGAAGATACATCCGAAGAGTACTATAGCAATTACCATGAACCCTATTCCAAGGAATATTCCCGATGCACCACTTATAGCAATAATAACAATTGAAAATACGATATCTCCAAGTATAATTCCCAACCCAACTCTACGCCAAAGGATTTTCTCTAAAAATATTCCTCCAGCAAAAAGGTAGAAACCTACAAGCACCCACCCAACACTTACCCAGATACTTGCAAAATCTAACAAAATAAGTAAACCAATCATTATCAATAGTGAACTACTTATTGTCAATGTTGAAGTTAGAGGTTCACCTCGAATCCATTTTTCATTTATTATTGCGAAAATTAACAATGCGCCTGAAATGCTTATCAAAACAATTAGAATAATATCGAGAATTACACTTCCAATAAAGGACATTGTAAAACTTAAGAACATATATGATGATAGCATTGTGATTATTGTCAGATACTTGTTATTTATCACAATCGAGACAACAAAAAAGAGTATTGAAATTATTAAAACATTAATTAGATTCAGATTACCAAATACCCAACCTAACATTGCTAATGAGGATATTACAAATGACAAATAGAGTATGAATGGTTTGAGTCTATCATAACCTTTAGCAAAAGTTGTGCCATCTTCTATTTGACGTTGATTGCTTTTGAAATAATTGAACAGGTAGTTAGCTATTGTAAAGATTGCTAATGGAATGTGAAGAGCATAATCTATGATAAGTGCATTATTATTAGAACTTGTCCAAGTATGCCCAATATTGAAGGAGTAGGATAGAATAATTATTCCTATTTGAATTATTATAACTGACATGAGAATATGAAAATCATCTAATTCTTCATGTTTTGATACTAGAACCAAAGTTGTTATTGCTGAGATTAAGAATCCTAGAGCACAAACTATGGTAAAAACGTTGGAACTTGTTCCTTCAGGTTGAATGAATGGCATGACTGCGGTAATTAATTGAACCGATAGGATATAGGTAAATATCTGCCATAGTTCTTTTCTAAACACTATTGTAGATACGGTTGCACAAATAATCCATAATAATACAACACCACTAATGGCATTTATTTCATTATTGACTTTTATGAAGCCTCGATCTATCAATGATAATGGTGTCAGAATTATGAGCATTAATCCTGTAGTGATGGTTGTGATAATTACATCTTGAAGATCTTTTTTGGTTATAGCAATAATGAAAAAGAATAGACAATTAACACCATAAATGATAGTTATTAACAATGGGAAATCAATCAATATGCTAGCTACTAACAACGAAATAAATGGTATTGGTATAAGAAATTTCGCTGATTCCTTTTGAATCCAGATATAACCAATTGAGCTGATTGATATTGTTCCATAAATTACTGCTGATATCCAATTGATTTTGAAAGCATTTACAATTTCAAAAACAATAAAGAGTATATTGACAAATATCAACAGAAAAATCTGGTGAGCATATTTTGTCAAATAGGTTTTTTGACCTAAAGAAACCGGGGAAACAGGTGTTTCTTCTCCCAAGTCATCTGAAATTTTCATAGTTTTTGCATTCGTATCTGAATGGGCTTGTTTATTATTCATTGCTAATAACCTCCGTTTCTTTCCAATTAATGAATCCCGGTATGGATGCTATGAAGAAGAGTATGAAAAGGATCAGGGGAACATAATCAAAGAAATCTAATTTCCCTAGTAATAAGAATATAACAACAGTTAAGCCATTGAGTATTATTGATATCATCGAAAACTCTCGCCATGGTATTATTTTCGGTATTATTATTGGAAGAGCAGTTATTATCGAACAACACAAATAAAGAACAATACTTGCAAAAATTAGCCACTGATTAATTACTCCCATCAAACCGAGTAGGATTAAATTGATTGAAGAGAGAAAACTCCAAACAAAAAAGAGCACTGATTGTTGGTGGAAAATATGTGGAACAAATAGGCTAATGATAGTTATTAGCATAAAAGATATCCCGAGAATAAAAATAAGTACAGACTGTGCAATTGTAACGACATCAACTAAAACAATAACAAGAATAGCAAGTATTTCAGCTATAACAAAAGAAGTGATTATATTTTGAACAGATAATTTTTCTCTGAAGAACTTTAACGTACTTAAAATTCCAAAGACAAAGAAGATTGTGAAAAATAATGATGTAATCAGAGTATCTTTGTAAAGTCCTACGGTTAGAAATGATATTATCCCTGTAAGTACTTGTCCGGCAAACCAAATAATCTCATTTGAAGATTTAATATCTAAATGCTTCTCCTGGATGAATTGATAATAATATGATATACCAATAATTACCACTCCAACGATCAACGATTGATAAGATTGATAGGAAGCCCAAGCAGGTTCAATAATAGGATTGTAGAAGTTCGTTAGTGAAATAACAAATAATGAGATAACAGGTAGTAAAAATGATAAAACAACTAGACTTCTTTTGATAGGCATCGGTGTTTTGTCAGAACCAAATTGAATTGTCAAAATAATCATAAATGGTACAAATATGAGAATAAGAAATTCAAGCCCTACTCGCGAATAAACTTTAGGTATGCACAACATAATAGGAATTATGGCCATTGTTATAGCTGATACAGTCCACTTTTTGAAGAATACAGCAATGCAAGTAGCACTAATAATTATCAAAGAATACACAATCAAACTTGTAACGTTATTTAGAACAGGAGGGTACTGTGCCCATAAAAGATCAATGGAAACGAAAATAATTGCTTGAAGAATGCTTGTCATAGCTAAGAATTCTGATTTGTTAAAGATACTAATTGCCATACAAACAGCACTTAAACCTAAACTAAGACCAATGAAAACTCCTTTTGAAACACCCAGAGACTCATAAGATAATATCCCAATTATTCCACCGACAAAGAGTACAACGAATCCAATAAATAAGATAACATTAGTCATTTGCGGAGTATATCGAATTAGTTCTTGTTGCTTGGGTTTTTTCTCTTTATCTGTAGTTTGTTTAGATTCATCTTTCGCTAATTTTTTCTTCTTGCGATTTTTTACTATTAATGAAACACACTGGCCAAAACCAATTATGATTGCACCAATGGAATAAATGATCACTAATTGCCAAATCTCAGATTCCAATTCCACTGAAACGAAATAGAGAGTAATTGAGATTCCTACACTAAAGATAATTGTAGCAAGATAAAAGAACCAATAATCAAGCAAATTTCTTTCAAATTTACTGTAAAAGGTGCTTTTTTTAGGCCCAGTTTTAATTTCGGATTTCCTAATGCTTGTAGGTGGTCTCGTTGGAGTCTTTGCTGGTTTCATAACGGGAATTTTTTCATACTGTTTCTTTGAAGGAACTATTGTCGATTTTTTATCAACTAAAACACCAGTAGAGATATCTGCTTTCATCTTAGTTTGTGGAACTTCTGTTTTCTGTATGTCTTGAAGCATGTCCTTTTTACTAAAATGAAGAATCAATTGTCGCATACTATTATAAATAAAAGTCAAATCAGAGAGAGCTTCAGCAGCAAGAATTCTTTCCACTGATCTCTTAAAAGCAATAATATAATTCTGTGTGCGAATCAAATTTTGACTATACACTTGCTTATATTCTTTTTCACTTTCACCTAAGAATGTTCCACAATTTTGACAGAATTTTGTAGGCAGAACTTCTTTACCACAACTCAAACATATTGTTGCAAATTTTTCTTGATCTTTATCCTTTTGTTTCATCCTATCAAAATCAAGGTCTGCTTTCTTGAGTAAAATATCAATTCTAGATTTTATTTCAAAGAATTTTTGATGAAAGTCAGGAGCTAATGTCTTCAAAATAGAGTTTTCGAATTTAACAATTCTTTTACTTATCTCTTCCAACCTTTGCTTTTGAACTTCAAATTCCTGCTCTGGAGTAATTTCTAAAGCAACACCACATTTTGAACAAAATTTAGAAACAGCTACAAATTCGCCACAACTTGAACAAATCATTTCTTGTTTTTCAGACATTTAGACATCTCTCCTGTTATGTATGAAATACTAATATTTAGTATGTAAAATGTATTACTATTAAAGTTAAATTTTCATATTTTAATAGTTTTCCCGAAAAAAGGGCATTTTTCAAATTAAGAAATTATAATAGACTCTCTTTGTTTCAAGATTATTCAAAGATACAAGTTGTTCAAAAAATCTAATCGCTTAATAAAAAAAAACCTGGCAATATTTAGCTATAATGAAGAATTTCTATCTAAACCAACTACACAAGAAAAAATTACTATCTTCTTTACTGCAAACTCACGTATATTTTGATAGATGCCTAGTAGAAATAGCTTTATTTGAAGTTCATTTAGAGCAAGCTTTCTCATATTCAATTAGAAAGTATCATTTATTTCTATTGTTTTATTGTTCGTCCTAATCCTGTTAAAAATGAATTTTCTAACTTCATCAACAATCAGGATTGGTAGTGCTGTTAGTAAAATAATCAACCATTGCATCCCATCCAATGGAGTTGTATGAGCAAACCTTGACATAAATGGTACATACAGTGCAATTATAAGCATAATAATGCTAAACAATACTGCTAGAAAGAGTTTATGATTTTTGAAAAATCCTTTTGTAAAAATCAAATCATCTTGACACAATGATAATGAATGAAGAAGTTGGTAAACAACAAGTGAAACAAAAACCATTGTTTGAGCGGTTTTCACAGTCACAATACCTTCTGGCAATGTTAAATCTGGTAATGTAAAACCCGTTGCCCAGAAATAGCCAAATAAAGTGCCAATGCCATACATTAATCCCGAGGTGATTATTGAAACTAACATTTCCTTATCTATTAGAGGATCTTTTGGATCTCTAGGTTTGCGAAGCATTACATCTTTCTCAGCGGGGCTCACACCTAAAGCGAGTGCTGGAAAAGTGTCTGTCAGCAAATTAATGTAGAGTAATTGGATGCTCAAAATAGGAATGATTGTTGTTTTGAAGAAAATTAAACCAAAAATAATTCCAAAAAGAACAGTGACTAATTCTCCAGCATTTGCTGAGAGAAGGTAACCTATGAATTTTTTAATATTCGAATAGATAGTTCGTCCTTCAGAAACAGCTTCAATAATATTTGCGAAGTTATCATCTACTAAAATCATATCACTTGCTTCTTTGGATACATCTGTACCAGTAATGCCCATTGCAACACCAATATCTGCTCTTTTTAGGGCTGGAGAATCATTTACACCATCCCCAGTCATTGTAACAATTTCACCCAACTTTTTCAGGGCATTGATGATACGCAGCTTGTGGTGAGGATTAACTCGAGCGAAAATATCTGTTGTTTGAACGATTAGCTCAAGTTCATCATCAGTCATCTTATCTAGCACTTTCCCAGTAATTGGCGTAGTGCTTGTTGTAAGACTTATTGAGCGTCCAATTGCTTTTGCTGTTTCTACATGATCACCAGTAATCATAATAACTCTAATACCAGCAGCTTTTGCTTTGAGAATAGCAGGACGAGATTGAGTTCGTGGTGGGTCAATCATCCCTACGAACCCGACAAATGTCAGATTTCTTTCTACGAGTTCTGATTTTTTAGATAGCAGTAATTTTTCTGCTTCTTTATCAGTTATTTCTCTAAAAGCCATTCCTAAAACTCGGTAGGCATAACTCGCGGAATAATTTTCACTGTTTTGAACAATAGTTTGTTTAACCGACTGATCAAGTGGGCTAACGATGTTATTGGAAAATTGATTTACACACAAATCAAGTAAAATATCAAGAGCACCTTTTACCATAATTGCATATTTTTCGGTTTTGCGATGCTTCACAATAACGCTCATACGTTTTCTATCACTATCAAAGGGAAAGAGATATTCTACAGACCATTCAGATTGAATTGATTCCATCGTTTGCCCTTTCTCAGCAAGAATTAATAGCGCTACTTCTGTAGGATCACCAAATATTTTGTAGGGCTCTTTTTCACCTTGTTTTTCAATTCCAGCTTCATTGGCTAAAGCACCAATTTCAATGTTTTTACGGAGAGTAGAATTTGTTAAAGATTCTTCTTTATCTCCTGTTTCTTTGACAACAATATTTCCAGCGCGGAAATAACCATCACCAGTAACAT
>JAUWKS010000062.1 GCA_030614005.1 Candidatus Heimdallarchaeota archaeon
CGTATCATTATACCATAGATGTTTGCGAAGGAAAGGTCAGTATTAATTACAGCACCAACAGCTGCTGCTCGAATGAGGCTATTTGCTGTCTCCCAGTCGTTGTAAGGTGTGGGTTCTTTGTCGTATAGTAATGGATCTGTTGACCAGTGGAGCATACCTTTCCAACCTATTTATTGACAATATACTTGAGCGTCTAAAACTAGCTTTGAATTAAAATATAAAAAGACTTGGAGGTCTGTATCAAATTTAACAAGTAATTTGCTATTTTAATTCAATGGATCAAGGTTAATTAAGCTAAACTAATCTTGTTGTATAACAATAAATCATATTGTTAGATCCTGCTACTAATTTAATGAAACGTTTGATCTTACTTTTGTTTATTGTTTGGATTCGGTAAGTGTAAAATTAATTTTATAGATAAATGTTTGAATGTTCTTAGTCTTTTTTAACGCATAATATAGATTCTCATCATAACTTCCAGCAATAACAATACCCTTTACTGTTTGACCACCAGTTTTGTGAGATTCAAGCCATCCTATATATCTTAATATCTGACCAACAGTAACATCAGATGTTTTATTTCGTTTAAGTTCGATTACAACTAGCTGTTTTGTTTTTTTGTCTCGAACTAAAATATCAATAATTCCAACATCTGTTCTGTACTGTTGACTAACTAAGTCTCCATTTTGTTCAATCAATTCATAATTTTTAGCTAAATCTGTTTTATCCCAATTAGCAATTAAAAAATTCTCGAGCTCGTTTTCCATATAGAAACTTGCTTCATCACCATGAATAACATCAACTTTATTCTCATATGTTGTATCTGAAGCATCATCCGAACCTCTCCAATCGTTTTTTAGTTTAGCGTATAAAAATTGAGCTAATATTTGAGGAGTAGTTTCTATCCCTTTTTCTTTAAATCCACTCAAGATGATTTTATTAGTTTGGGTTATTTTCCTGCCTTGAGAATCATTCTCAAAATCGAGGTTATGTGCAAATTGGTAAAAATCAATAATCTTCTTTCTATCATTTAATGAAACAACTGCAAGATATTTTGTTGGAGAATAAGCAAAAAGCATAGAATTAATAGCATTACCACTTTTACCTGTAAGACTGTTTTTTCTTCCTTTATTGAACTCATAAAGCTCATCAATAGTAGCAATTTTCTCATCATCATTTTCTGAAATGAAAATCTTGTTTAATAAAGATTTTAGTTCCTTATTTTGTTGAATTTCTTTGAAAAGTCGCCTCCAAACACCTTGAGGAATCATGACATTTGCTACTGCATGAGTATCTTTTGTACTTCCTTTTGCTTTTTTATCTAGGATTAACACTATTTCATCAATTTCTGAATCTGATATTGATGGATATGAATCATCCATTATTTTTTTCTGCCAGAAACCTATGAACTTCTTACTTTGTTTTAACCAAATATTCCCTAAATCCTCTGTATCGTTACTCTCAATATAAGACTTAAATGTGTTTTGTAGTTCATTACTCATTTCGAAATCACCAAGTAATACTAAATACTAAATCTAGAAAGTCAATTTAGTACAATTGCAGATACAAGTATTCCAGAAACTCTTTAATGTTCTCATAAAGGAATTTTCAATTGACTTCATTAACTAATAATAAAGACCATAAAATTTTCACTCTTTCTTTAGAGGACCCAATATTATAGTTTCTCCTTCTACTCTAATTTGCATTACATCCCCTTTCTGTAGCTCAAAAGCTTCTACTAATTCAATAGGTATGTTTACCGAAAGTGATCCTTTGTTATCTATTAGTTTTCTTTTGAAAATTATCTCTTTTGGCATTGAAATTACACTCTAACTGTGTACTATAATTATCCGTGGTATTTATAAGCAATACTCCATATAATATATTAGGATATTACTAGGATATAATGAGGAAGATGTTTTATGATTGAACGAAAATTCAAACGGTTAGTAATAAGCGCTTCAACACCAATCGCTAAAACGGGCAATGGACCAGCGGTGGGAGGAAAGGTGAACAATCTGTTACTGTTAGGAAATGGAACAGAAAATGGCAAGGATGACAGCAAGAGATACCTGATGAAAGGCATCCGAGGATGGATCAATCATGCAATGATAGCAGTGGCAAAAGAACAGGGAGTAGAAGTATGTCATACATCAAGCAAAACAGAAACGCAAAGTGGAGTGAACTTACTACCAACAGGTTTGCACGCAAGAGGAAAGTGTCTGGAAACAGAAGAATGCATACAGCACAAACTGATGGGATCGATAAGTAAACCATCCAAACTAAAATTTGAGCCTGTGATAATCATATCAACAGCAAGCAAAGGAAAGATAGAAGACAACAACACACAAAAAATGCACATAGCCACCGAAAGAAGAAACTCACTGGTACACAAAACAAAAATTGCTATACAAGATTTCGGTGAGAGATACTTCAGTGGAAAGTTCACCATAAAAATAGAGTTCCTAGAAGAACTAACAAAAGAAGAATTAGCATTCCTTCTGAAAGGAATACTATATGCACCAGAGATCGGTCTTGGAGCAGCAGTGAACAACGGGTCGGGAAAGGTAAACATACATTCAGTGGCACTACAGGAAGTAACTCGCTCACGAGGGTTCAACAAGCAAGGAAAAGTAGTCGAAGAGGAAAAAATACGAAACCTCTGGAAAGAGATGGAGGAGGGAATGAAAGCATGGCCGAAAGCAAACACCTAAGACTAATAGGGAAAATAATCACCCCAATAGTTACCAATAAACCGTTCTTCTATATGAGAGGATGTAAAGTAGCGATAACCAAGCACCCAGAGGAAAACGAACGAGGATATTTTCCCTACCCAAGAAGAACACACTATGGAAAATTGATAAAGGGGGACCGTAGGGCACCCACATTACGAAAATGCTACAAGGGATTTGTAGTAGTAATGTTCATACCAGACTACCCAGGTGGCCAAGAACAAACAGAAAAGAAGTTAAAGTGGTTTCTAAACCTGGAGGGATTGGGTGCACACCAAAATGAAGGAATGGGAAAAATACATTGGTTGGAAAGAAAGGAATGTATGCGTAAGAAAAAACTACCCAAGAAACGAAAATTCCACTACTTGAAAGGATTAGGAAGCTACTCAGAACCAATCCTTATTGCAATCAAAGCACTACTACTGCACGACTTTGTCAAAACAGAGAAGCACATAAGCAAAATATACCAAGAAGTAGACATCAAAAACGAACTCATAAAAGAAGCATGCAAGAACCATCACAACAAGGAATACAAAGGAAATAACTGGCTGATACCCATAATAAGAAAATATGATGGACTAGCAGCATTCATAACCCGCAAAATACCACGAAAAATGACCGCGAGATACGACTACTTCAACGGAGAACTAGACTTTAAAGAACTAGTAAAAGAAATTGAACTAAACCAATACTCAACCCATGAACTATACAACTATATCTACAACTCAAAAACTCTCCAAAGAATACCAGAAGCAATGAACTATTCAAACAATAACTTGAGAAAACATCTGCTATTAGCAGTAAACTTATTTATCAATGATTTTAAAAAGGGACTCATTTTAGTAAAAGATAATGAAATAAGGAAAGTTTCAATACCGGCAAAAGAAGAAGAAAGCAAAAAATTCTTATCTAAGTCAAAGGTGCTGAAACGCATCTACCCGTCTAAAAAAGCTGATTCTAGAATTAGAAATAGCGATCAAGTGACTGACTGCTCAGGGGGAAAACCACCCGAAAAAAAGCAGAAGGAATGGAGCTTGAAACGGGATAACTAAATAAATTGACTAGAAAATAGACGAAAAAAGAGAAAAAAAATTTAGTGTGTTGTATTCGCATGGTACGTATTAAAAATCCCGACGAGATTCGAACAATGGTCAAATCCCATCCTATGGATCAGCGTCGTGTCTTCAGTATTGCCGCCCACATTGATCACGGCAAGACCACTACGAGCGATTATTTGCTTCGTCGTGCTGGTCTTATGAGTGATCAAGATGCTGGCACTAAGTTGATGACTGACTCTGATGAGGAGGAGCAAGAGCGTGGTATAACTATTTTTACCAGTGTTGTTCTTCTTAGTTACGAGCACCAGGGCAAGGACTATCTTTTTGAGATCAATGATACTCCTGGTCACATTAGTTTTACTGGTGAGGTTAGTCGTGCTTTACGAGGTAGTGATGGTGCTATTATTTTAGTTGATGCTTTAGAGGGTTTGATGACTCAGACTATTACTAACATTCAGTTGGCTGTTGGCAGTGAGATGTGCAAGCCTGTTTTGTTCATTAACAAGATTGATCGTTTGATCAGTGAGTTGAAGCTTCCTGCTAACAAGGTTTTTGAGAAGGTTGATACTATTATCACTCAAGTTAACGAGCAGATTAAAAAGTTCGCTCCTCCTGAGTTCAAGAAGAAGTGGCAAGTTTCTTTTGCTAAGAACAGTGTTGCTATTGGCAGTGCTAAGGATGGTTGGGCTTTCACTCTTGAGATTCTCAAGGATGCTGGTCATACTAATCCTGACATTGTTTTTGAGAAGTATGCTGAGGATGACCGGCAATGGCTCCGTGATAACCTTCATTTAGAGGATGCTTTGCTTCGTATGGTTATTAATCATTTACCCAATCCTGCTGAAGCTCAAAAGTATAAGATCCCTCATATTTGGAGTGGTGACATTGACTCCCCTGAAGGTCAATCTTTAATTAACTGTGACCCTGATGGTCCTTTATTAGGTATGATTACTAAAGTTTTCATTGATCCTAAGAGCAAGCGTCCTACTTTGATTGGTCGTGTTTTCAGTGGCACTATTCGTTCTGGTATGGATATTGAGCTCATTGGTCAGAAGCGCAAGGTTCCTATCAAGCGTTTAGGTGTTATGGAGATCACTGATATCCTTGATTGTGATGAGATTCCTGCTGGCAATCTTTTTGCTATGTTCGGTTTCATTGCTCCCAGTGGTGAGTCCTTCCGTGAGCCTGGTACTAATTATGCCGGCTTTGAAGAGATCAGTTATGCTGCTGAACCTGTTGTCAGTCGTGCTATTGAAGCTGTTGACCCTCAAGATTTAGCCAAGCTTGGTGATGTTGTTAGTAAATGGATTATGGCTGATCCTACTGCTACTTTCCGTCATGACAAGGAGAGCAACAAGTATGTTCTCTCTGGTATTGATCCTCTTCAGATTGAGATTTTGACTAAGCGTATTAACGAGCAGATCAAGATCAACATCAATGAGCCTATTATTGTTTATCGTGAGCGCATTAACCAGACTGGTAGTGTTGTTCATTCCAAGTCCCCCAACGGTCACAACCGTTTGAAGCTCTACATTGAGCCTTTAGATGATAAAGCTGTTGCTCTTATCAAGAGTGGTGCTATCAATATGGATCAAGCCGATAAAGTTCGTGCTGGTGTTCTTCGTGATAAAGCCGGTTGGGATGCTAAATTTGCTCGTAAGATTTGGGCTATGGAAGGTCAGAATATGATCATTGATGCCAGTTCTGGTGTCCAGCGTATGGATCGTATTAAGCAATATGTCATTCAAATTTTCAAGGACTTTACTTACTCTGCTACTGTTGCTAAAGAGCCTACTCTTGGTCTCAAGGTTGTTATTACAGATGCTACTATTCACACTGACCCCGCTCATACTGGTTTCTCTGAAATCCTTGGTATGACCACTGCTGCGATGAACATTTCCTTCCTCACTGCTAATCCCCATATCTATGAGCCTATACTCTCTGTTGATATTAAAACCCCCAAAGAGTATATGGGTGCCGTTATGGGTCTTATCAGTCAACACCGAGGTCGCGTTGAGAACACTGTCGACGAAGGTGAGCAAATCCGTGTTGTCGGTGTTTTGCCCACTGCTGAAACTTTAGGTGATTTTGCTGACAAGATTCGCAGTGCTACTTCTGGTCGCAGTTTCTGGGGTTATCAGTTCAAAGCTTTTGAGCAAATACCTTCCAATATGGAAGTTGATATTATCATTGAAATCCGCACTCGTAAAGGTTTGAGTCCTGAAGTACCTGTTCCTGATAATTGGTCCCGATTTGTTTACAAACGGCAATAGGCTTTTGGTTTTTTTCGAGAGATTTTTCTCTCTCATTTCCTCTTTCTTTTTTGTTTTTCTTTTATTTTTCTTTTCGTTTCTTTGTTACAACTAGCCCATCTTTGACTATTTTTCCATCTACTAATTCTATTGCTCGAGTTTTTTCTCTTATCATTGTTATATTATGTGTTGCAATGATTGTTGTTTGAGCTGTCTCTTTATTCATTTTGTATATTTGATCTGCTGTTTGTTCTACCAATTCCGAATCAAGATTTGCTGTTGGTTCATCCAGTACCAATATTTTTGGTGTCCCATTGTTTGCCATTGCCAACATTGCTCTTTGTAGCTCTCCTCCTGATATTTCCATCGGGTAGTTATTTTGTTTGTGTGCTATTTGAAACGTTTCTAGCAATGTTTTCTTTTCGTTTTTGGTTGTCTCTTTTTTCTCTTTCTTCTTGGAGTATATTTCTTTCAAATAGAGATTTTCTCTCACAGTTAGATATGGGTGCATATTTCCTTGTTGTGATACTATTCCAAACTCTTCTCTTCTTACTGCTGCTCTTTCCACATCTGTTTTTTCGCTAAAATTCTCTCCCAGGATGGTTATCTTTCCTTCTGTGCATGGCTCCATACCTGTTATTACTTTTAGGAGGGTTGTTTTCCCTGAACCACTTGGTCCGAGAATAAAGAGCAATTCTCCTTCATTGATTTCTAGTTCTATCCCTGCTAATGCTTTTACTTCCCCTTTCTTATACAGGTATGTTTTTGCTACATTCTCTAATTTAATTGCTTTTTTCGCGTTTTTGTAATAGTCTTTTGGCAGTGGTTCTAGTAGCAATTGTTTTCTCTGCTCTTTGTATTCCGGTAATTTCACTTTTTTTGGCGGCTTTTTCTCTGGATGGCCAAGAGTTATCGAGCCTTTTTTCGTTACCTTAAATTCCAAGTTTCTTTCTAGTTGTAAGGTTTCAAATACTAGATCTGGCAGTCTAGTATGTTTTGTTTGATCAATATAGCTTTTCAGATATATCGGGAATGAGCTTCTTTGTTTTCTTTCTTCTTCGCTCAGCACGGTTGATATCCGTCCATCCCGTATTTCATAGGTCTTATCTACTCCTTCTAAGAATCTGGAGTCATGAGTTACTACAATTACTGTTGTATCGTACACTTCTGCTATTTGTTTCAGTAATTGTTTTACATTCTTGGTGTTCTCACTGTCTAGCTGTCCTGTTGGTTCATCACACAATAATAAGGGTGTTTTCTTTGCTAACGCACAAGCAATTGCAACTCGAGTCATCTCTCCTCCTGATAATGGTTTCACCAATCTATTTTCTAAATGACTGATACCTAAATCAGTCATTATTTTCATTCTTTTCTTTCCTGTTGTTGGTGTATCCCCATATCTGAGGGTATAGGCAAATTGTAGATTATCTTTCACTGTTGCATCTAAGAATAAAGTTCGTTCTGGAAATTGGTCCACAAAGCCTATTATTTTCAGTCTGTAATTGCTCAAATTCTCAGGAGTGATTTTTTCCAAGCGGTACCCTGCTACGATTGCTTCTCCACTTGATATTGTTTCAATTCCACCCAAGATATTTATCAGTGTTGTTTTTCCTGAGCCGCTTGGTCCTACAATTGAAATCAACTCACCCTCCTCTACCACTAATTCGCACCCTCGTAAAGCAGGTATTTTTGTTCCGAGGGAACTTTCGTATATTTTTATCAAGTCAATGCATTCTATCATTTTTCTTACTCCTGTTTTATTGGTCTGTATTGGTTTATTGGTCGTATTAGTGCTATACTCCAAATTCCATTTATCGCTAGAAATTCCATTAGCGTTATTATAACTAGTAACCACCAAGGTACGCAAAGAGCGAATTGATTATACACAAACAATTTCACTACTAGGTACTTGTCTACTAATTGTAGTACAGTAGTTGCCAATCCAATTGAGATACTGATAGGTATAATAGTTATCAACAGAATTTCTATAGTGAATCCCCACCAGATTTGTTTTCTATTTGCTCCTAATCTATACTGAGTTTCGACTATTTTCATTCTTTGTTGAAAGATTATCTTTGAGGTAAACAAACTATAGAATACCAGCACAAAAACTGTCAGCGCAGTTGTTATTTGCAATAAAAGCAGAATAAAATTATTGTAAGTATCTAACGCTGGTCTGGTATTCTCTTCATCTAGAGTAAACTGTAATTGATAGGTTTCTTTGAGATCTTCTTTGATTGGTTGTATTTCCTCTTCGGCTGAGATTTTCATCAAAAGAAAACTACTTTTTGTTACTGTGATGTCTTTTGCAGTATATGCTAATTCTTTTGCAGTGTTATAGTTTGTTACTAGACTATAGGTTACTAATCGATTATTTGACAAAATATCTTTATCTTGCAATGGCAGTAATGGAAAGTATTCAAAATAGCTGACATATGTTAAAGCGAATTGGTAATAGGTGGAACTTAGTTGTGAGTTATAGAGCGTAGTGTTCTTATCATAATTATTCTTTTTTGCATAGTTTTCACTCATCAGATAGCTATTATCGGTTTCTAACGCACTAATATGTTCCAGAGAATAGCTTACTTGTCCTAATTTTGTGTAATCTATTGCTTGGCAAAACTGCTCTGGATTGTGTATTCCCAAGATATGAATGGTATAATCAGTAATGTAAGTTGTTTCTACAACACCTAATGTGTAGCTGAATTTATAGAGCGTAACTTCTGTTGCTACTTCAATGTTTTCCCGTAAACTGAGCTCTGTCAATATCGTCTCATTTGTAGTCCAATCCATTACTACTAAATCAGAACAACCATTTGCTAGATTTGATTCCAAAATGTGGTGATCTTCATATGATTTGCTAATTACTGCTCCAGGTATAATACATAATAGTGAAACTAGAAGAACAAAAATGAACCTTTTATAATCCCTATAATTTGCTGAGAAATTTTTCAATGAGAGTGTTACCAAGTTTTTCTTCCAGAGCCAAACCTTGTCGCCCAGAAAAGCAATCCCTCTCGTAATTATTCTTGAGATGAAGTAAAAAATCGAACAACTTAGAAGAATAATTCCAACGAATAGCAAGGAAACAAAGATCATTAGGTTTGATAGGTAAAATGAATAGGTATCTACTAAAATGAACCCCATGAATTGCAGGAGGAAGATTCCTAGAATACCTAGGGATGTGGTCAGTATTCCCGGGAACAAAACCTTACATTCTGGATAGGCTAAAAGCTTTGATGCTATCTTCTGGTGTAATTTTACTGGTTCACTCACAGGAATGAATGCTGTTTTTTTCATCAGCGCTTTTTCGGTTAAATACCCACCTAAGAATAAAAAGAGGGTGAATGAACAAACCGAAAACCAATAGAGTGGTAGCACTAATCCTCCAATAAAACTGGATGGTTCCACTTGATACTTTTGTACTGATGTGAGGATAATTCCCATGATTATTCCTATGAAGAAACCAGTTACAAAGCTTGCACCAGTTGTTATTATTCCTTCAAATATGAGTACTTTTTTCATTGTTTTATTTTTTATCCCATATTTTTTCAGAATTGCAAATGTTGTTTGTAGTTTTTGGGCATCTATATTGAATGATTCCAGTGCGGTAAAGAATATCAATGATAAAATTGGTAGACTGATAGCTATTATTCGAATCGTTTCTCGTGTCCAGTAATTGTTAAATGAAAATAGTTTTTTTAGAAGAGCGCTCCCCCAAGTAAAAGCACCATATCTGATAGTTGTTATCCCATACTCATAGACAAAATCACCAGCTACTTTGTTAATTTTCCATTCCAGTTGACTTTGGTATTTGAACATATTTCGATAATTCATTACAGACCAATCATAGCTAAAATCCACTACTATAGCAAAACCAAGACTGGTATATGGATGTTGCTTCACTGCTTCAACAAAGAGATTAGCAGTTGTGAAGAATTGATGTGTAACACTTACTGGTAGATATTTCTTCCAGTTTAGCACATCAATTGATTTATTGTAGAGAATGAATTCGTTTGTTAGGTTTTCAATGATTCCAACAACAGTATAATTTTGAGAGTATCTTCTACTATATTTGTTTACAGATAATGAAAAATTATCGCCAATAGTAGGATTTGTCTCTGAAACTCCTTCTCTGAAATAGAGGAGTTCACTTTCATTATTTGGCATTCTACCTTCCTGTAAACAATTATTCAGTAATTCATTGGTATTATCATCTAGAAAATTTAATCCATAAGCTGGTGCTCCTTCTGCAGGATAAAGTCTTAATGCTATTAATCCAGTCGTGCTAGTAATCGTGTTTTCTGGGAGAATAGTATAGTACTGATATTTATATTTAGATATAATTATTTCAAGGATGTTTCTTGTTAGATTTAATTGCTCAACAGCTAGGTGGCTGGAGTAATGTTCTTCTGAAATACTATATTCTTGATCATTCAACCAGTTAGTATTTTCTTTTGAAAAATTTTGGTATAGATCTATTCTATAACTATTCCATACTAAAATTATTGAAGTAAATATAGCAAAGAAAACCATTCCTGTGAGAATATAAAGTAAAATTCTTCTCTTCCCTACTTTCAGAAACATTTTGGTTATTGTTTTCATAGATATTGGATGTGTGTGTCTGAGTGATTTTCTTTCGTAATTTGATTTCATTTTGTATCCCCCATTATTACTCCACTTTTATTGGTCTATAGTTTTTCACTTGTGGTATCAGACTTGCTGCATTTCCCCCTACTATCAAACATTCGCTTAGAAGTGTAATCAATATCAATAACCACCAAGGTAACCAGAGATTAAATGAATGATATATTTGCTGAATAGGTATCAATTGCTTGAGAAGCAATAAGAATAGACAGCTAGCCATTGTGGATATCAGAACAGGACCAGCTGTGATCAAAATTATCTCTAGTACCATTCCTTGCCAAATTTGATTTCTATCTATTCCCAATCTATATTCTGTTTCGATTATTCTTTTTCGCCGGTTGTAAATAGTTACTGCAGTAATATACCCGTAGAAGAAGATTATACTAGCAACAATAACAGAGCAAATTATTGAAAAAATACTTGTGAAAGAATTAGTAGTTTGATCAAGTTCTTTTTCTACAGATTCTGTCGTAATTATTGATGACCAATTATAGATGTTAGTTATTTCACTTGTGATTGAAGTGAGATTTCCTTCAGCTGTTGTCCTAAGTAGCAAGTAGTCTCTTTCAGAGTAAGTGGCACTTGTTGTAACACTCTCGAGTAGTTGAACTGTTTGCAAAGATGTTACCAATTGAAATGAAATTGATTGTTGGAATGGTGTTGAGGCATCTGCCACCAAGGGTAGTAGTGGGAAATAATCAAATGATTTAACGTATTCTAGTGGATATCTTTCAATCGTTTCTCCGAAAAAGGAGTTATATAAAATTCTATCTGGATCATCATAACCATAGTTCTTCACATGTTCCTTGTTCATCAAATAAGTTAAATTTCTTGATAATTTTTCAATATCTTCTTCGGAGTATTGTATCTTCCCTAATCTAGACAAATCAACCACTTGATTAAAATGCTTACAATTATGTATCGCTAGAATTAAAATCGTATATATCACGTTATGCCCAAAGTCAAAACTGGCTTCAAAATTGATAGTTACAATGGTTACTGTAGTTGTTTGTTGAACACCAACTATTTGCTCTATTTCTCTTTGTGGTAAAGTATAGTTATCCCAATTTTCTATTAGCAAATCGGCACATCCAACACTCATATCTCTTTCAAGAGCTATTTGCCTATTCATCGAAGGAGGAAGTATTGCACCTGGCAATAAACCTATACTTGCGATTAATGTAATGACAATTACTCTTTGATAATTTTCTTTATTTGTTATAAGATTCTTCAATGCATAACTTAGTCTATTTTTATTTTCATACCATCTTCTTTCTCCGATTTTATTGAATTGAGCAAGGATGCATCTTGCTACTATATAGAACAAACCATTTATTGTGACCAATGCACCTACGATAATGAATACCCATGCAATTAAGGTTATCAAACTTGACAAATCATAAGAAATTGAAGTTGCAGTTAGTCGTTCAAGCGGGACTATTGTTGCCAATAAAACTCCAGGCAGAAGCATAGTGATTCCGGTTGCTAATAAAACTAGTTCATGTGGAGTCAACCATACTCTTTTTTTCTTTGAGAATGCTTTTGTTTCTGGTTTCGATTTCATTACTGAGGTTTTCCTCACTATTCGATTTTCTGCGATTATCATTCCTATGAACAAAACAAACGTTATCAGTGCCAATATTAGAAGATAGAATGGTTCGAGAAGATACTCAAGAATCGTTTGAATGGTTACTCTAAGGCCTATTATTTTAGTTAATGCTAATCCCACGAAAGTTCCAACAATAATACCAACAATTAAACTTAGAAGTACTACAAATACACCTTTTATAAGAAGGAGGTTTTTTATTGTTCTATTTGATAGTCCTTGTAGTTTCATTTTAAAGGTTATATTTTCAAACTCTGTTTGCCCACTTTTGTTTATTTCAATACTGACAAAGAAGAGTAAGAGGAGTGCAGGTGTCAATAGAAGAATGCTCTTTATTGTTTCGTATATCCAGAAGTAATTAAAACCTTGGAGTGTAGAGAATATATCTTTACACAAAGTGATACTCTCACTTTGCTCAGAGGAGAAATGAACATCTGTTTGTAATAGATCCTGATGTTGAGATAAATACATCGATATTCTTTGAACATTTATTGCCGAATAGTCATACATAAAATCGACAATCATTGCTCTACCGGCATTTATCACTGGGAACGAATTGATTGTTGAGAAGAAATCTTCATTGTTAGTATAAAATATTTCATTAGCAGAAAAGATATATCGATACTCGTTAAGATTTTCTTGCCAATTCACACAATTCGATGAATAGCCTGATGATTCTAAATGTGGTACAAGAGGACCTAGTATTCCTACTATTGTAAAATTCTTTGCAAAGGTATTTGGCACCCTTAATGTTCGGATGGAAATTTCATCATTTAGGTTATAGGTTGAGATATTTTGTTTTTGAAAATAAAGTATTTCTGCATTATTTGCTGGCAATCGTCCAGTAACTAAACTCTGGTTTAGTATTGGTAGAAGTTCAGCAGTTGTAGTTCTAAACTCAGTATGGTGAAAATCGGTTTGTGTAACTAGATTTGAGTAAAATTCTATTGACATCATTCCTATTATCTTCTCTGAAATGACGTTTGGATATAACTCATTCATGGTTTCTTGTATTTCTAATGTTAAATCTTCTAAATAGTTCTGATCATATGAAGGGACATAACCGTCTTTAACTGTACTATAAAAAGCACTAATTTGATGCTCTTCATTCTCTTCTACGAAATCCAAAAAGCTTACAGTTTTCGTGGAATTCCAAGTAGTTAAAAATGATGTCAAAAGAAAAATACAGAATAAAGTAATAACTACTGAAAGAAGAAACCTTCTCAAATCATTTTTTATTAGAATCGTAAGTTGATTTTTGATACGATGCAAGGGTTTCTTTTTATTATCACTACTACCATTTGAACTATTTATCATATGTCCACTTCCCTTCTAAAACCCACTTGTATAAACTGTACCTACTGTAAAATAGGTTCTTATACTATTCAATAATTCAATGTAAAACTATTTGTCTTCAAGTGTTCATATCATGTTTTCATAAATTAATTAAAATCTAGTTATTTGAAGAAATTTTCTTGCTTATCCACTATTTGAGTATTATTTGTTTTGCTCCTTTACCATCAAGCTTAGAAGTCGATGCTATCATTGAAATTCGCAAGCGAAAAGGTTTGACTGCCGAAGTTCCCGTTCCCGAGAATTGGGCTCGTTTTATTTACAAACGGCAATAGGCTTTTGGTTTTTTTCGAGAGATTTTTTTCTCTCCTTTTCTCTTTCTTTTTTTTTTCTTTCGTCTAAATTTAGCTAAATGGTCTTTTATTCTGAGCGAAAAAAGCTTAAAATTGCTTTAATCTTACAATTGTTTTTATAGTCTATTTAACATATTTTCGTATAGAATTTGTGGAGATACAAATTATGTCAAAAGAAAAATCAACTTTTCCTCTCGCAACCATTGAGAGGCTTATGAAAGAACATCTACCAAACAACAAAATTGGTAAGAGCGCGAAAATAGAGTTTGGTAATTCACTTGCTGAAGTAGCCAAACTTGCTTGTGAAAAAACTCTTGTCTATACCAATGATGCTAAGAGAAAAACAGTCAAGGCTGAAGATGTTCAATCAGCTTTCGAATCAATTGGCGATACAGGCTAATTACTTGTCTAGAACTCATCTAATGCAGGGTGAAAAATAACACAGGTCTTTGTCTAACGACAATAGTTAAATAATCAAATAATTGGGGAGAAAAATTTTCTCTCTTTCTTTTTTATTTTTAGTCAAATGGTCGTTCCTCATATTTTATCTTTTCAACCTAAATTGTGCTTTTCTTCTTTCCAAAAAAAATTGCCTCTAAAATATCTCTTATAAGGAGTAAAGAGCAATGATAGCTACGAATTTGAGGGTAAGAAACGCTTGTTATATTTTCTTCAACTCTTATAACAAAATTATAACCTCTACCCAAAAAAACGTTTATTGGGACGGTGGACTGGATTCCCACTGTCCGTGAATTTTTCTTGTGTTAGCATATGCTGATCAAAACGTTACAGAATATAGCAATTGAAAAAAGAAAGAAAAAAGGCAAAAAAAAGTTCGTTAATTGATTTATTAGATAGATTCGAAATCGCCTTTGCCGGCGCCACACACAGGGCAGACCCAATCATCGGGGACATCTTCCCATTTTGTTCCGGGAGCAACACCTGATTCTGGATCGCCTTCATCTTCGTCATAAATGTAGGCACAAATTGTGCACTCGTATTTTGCCATTGGTTTTTTTCTCCAATATTCTTTTGCAAGTAATTGTTATTTTCTTTCGTATTAAACAATTCTTACATTTTGTTCACTTGCACCCAATATAAAAATATGCTCTCTTCATTTCTGAGACACGTTATCAATAAAAAATTAGAAATACAAGAGCGAAATATTGCTCGCATCTTGCAGTTGATTGTTTAGTTGGTTCATTCTATCCAGATTTTTTCGGTAAATGCTTGTGCGGTTTGATAGTACTCCTTTGCATTTCGTCGCACTTTAATTGCAAAATGTCGCACAGAATTGGAATTTTTATCCACGAAACGAAGTGTGATAATAGTTTTCTTCAAACAACTTAGAACTATAATCAGCACACCAAATATAAGAATAATAATACCAAGTCCCAATGGCGCACCATCTCCATCATTATTAAATAAATCAGCTGCAAAAACAATTATTCCAAAAATACCTGGTAAGGATATTAGTGAACCAATTATAATGCCCAGTAGATTAAAAGCTCGAAAACTTACTGATGAACCTCTAAAATCCTCTTTCATAATGTCTAAGTGAAGATCTCCGGCATTAATCGTTCTTTGTACTTCTATAGCTATTTTCTCTTCATCAACGTTTATGTCTACATTTTTCATTCGTTGTAAGTGTGCGAAACGCAATAGGAAATTCATACCCATATTTGTTCTTTCATGTGGTGAAAAAATCGATGATCTATTTACTATTGTATATTTAGTGTCTTTCATTATTTTACATCCGTGTTTTTTTTTCTTTTGCTAAAACCTATTTGCTCCAGAGTTTTTCTGTAAATTCCTTTGCTGTTTGATAGTACTCCTTTGCATTTCGTCGTACACTTATTGCAAAATATCGAACTGAATTGGAATTTTTATCCACGAAGCGTAGTGAGATTATTGTTCTCCTGAGTAAGCTAGTAATTAGAATTGGCAATCCAAACACAAGAAAAATAATACCAATTCCCATTGGTGTAAAATCACCGTCATTCTGAAATAAATCAGCTGCATAAACAATTATTGCAAAAAGACCTGTTAATGTTAATAGTGAACCAATTATAATTCCTATTATGTTAAAATTTCGATAGCTTACTGATGAACCTCTGAAATCTTCTTTTTTAATATCTAAGTGGAAATCCCCAGCCAAAATTGTTCTATGACCTTCTATTGCAATTTTCTCTTCATCAACGTTTATTTCCGTATGTTTCATTCGCTGCAAGTGAGCTAACCGTAATATGAAATTCATGCCTAAGGCAATTCTTTCATATGGAGTAAAAATCGTTGATCTATCATTTATTGAATATTTGATATCTTTCATTTCTTTACGCCTTAGTTTTTGTAAATTCAATTTTGAACCATTAATAATAAAAGTTTGTTCAAGACTTTAATCACCTTAATATTCTGCCATACTATTTAAGCTTCTTGGAAAGGTCATTCATTACATTTTAACAAAAGATACTCAATAACTAATTTCTTTTACTCTAGGAGAGGTTTTTTGTCGTTTCATTTAGTCCTTTATAAAGTAAATCTCCCAGTGTTCTATCGAGTCCAGAACAGAGTAGTAAAGTTTCCTGGAGAGTGAGTATTAATTTGAAAATCTGTATGATCACTGACACTTATCATCCTGGTTTCGATGGCATTGTTCGCTATCTAGATTATTTAATTCCACAGTTACTTCAGAAAGGTCATGAAGTTTCAGTTGTTTGTCCCTGGTTTAAAGGAAATCAACATTACTCTTCTCCTGAAGAAGGTTTTGAAATCATTCGCACAACCACTACTCGTTTTCGCTCAAATGCGTATTATTGGGCTATTCCAGATTGGCGTCTCATCAAAGCTATTATTCAATCTGATTTTATTGTTCTTCATTCTCTTATGCCTCTAGGACTGGCTGGAGGATTGGTTGCAAAGCTTTTCCGAAAAAAGATTGGTTTTTGGTGTCACCATGATGAGCGCGTTATCTTCAACGATATTTTACAACTTCCATCTTTTCTTGTTCGACTTTTTTACAAGTTCATAGAAAAGTTTTATACAAAAATAGTTGATGTGTTCTTTCATGCTACGGAGCGCTTCCGCCGCAAACTTGTTTATTTTGGGGCTCCAAGCGATAAGACACATCACACTCCTTTTGCTATAAATACCAGTAAATTCCATTCTGAACCTGAAATTGATTTACGTAAGCGATATAGTATTCCCTCTGATGCCATCATTACTTGCTATCTTGGTCGTCTTTCCGTTGAGAAGAATGTAGACAATATACTCCTTGCACTTGATGCTGCTATGGAGGATGTTCCAAATCTTTTTGCACTAATTGTTGGTGGTGGTCCAGATGAAGAAAAGTATCTTGCATTACCAAGGAAGAATAACGAACGATTTATTTTCACCGGGTTCATTCCTGAGAATGAACTACAAAGTCATTATGCTACTAGTGATATTTTTGTCACTCCCACTCTTAATGAGTCCTCTTGCTTTACAGTTTTTGAATCTATGACGTGCAACGTTCCTGTTATCACATCTGCAATGGATCATGATCCGGATATAATTGATAGAGAAAATGCCCTTCTTGTTTATGATGTACTTAATCCATCTGAAATTAAAGAAAATTTGCTTCGACTTGCTACGAATGAATCATTTCGTAAGCGTATTGCAATGAATGGGCAGAAACTCATTTCATCCCGCACCTGGGAAAACCATTCAGAGCGATTTGTTTATGGCATGAATACCGTTTTCTCTGCAAATGTCAAGCACAAGAAATCAGTTGCTAGAGTTGCTACCATTCCGAAAAATCACTCCAAGCGTAAATTAGGTCGCATTAAGAAATCCATTGGATTGTAGTAGGGAACTAAATTAAAAGGCACTTTCTTCTTTTTTGCAGTGTAAATAAAAGAAGGTGAAGAGGCGACAAGTTTGACCGTCTTCTAGTCTTCCGGGAACATGATTAAGACTCAGAATATGTTCTTTTTGTCTTTTTCCTCCAAAAATCCTATTCTCCCTCACAAATACTCAAGTTCTTTGGATAAGTCTTTTTGAAGGCTTTCTCTTCACCAATTGCAATTTTGATTTTTTTGCCTTATTTATTTTATTGCCTTAATCATTTTGATACTATCTCAATGCATCAATTTTTATTGTATTTTCGGTAAAAACTAACATTCTTATGTTAACTTTATCTTTACTATTTTGTTATTATATTAGATAGCTACTAATTAAAAGGTGGAGTGGATAATTTATTATGATATCATTTCGTTAACTAATAGTTAAATTTTCCACAGTCAAAGAAAAAAAGCCAGTATTTTTTTCATAGAAATGTCAATAATTTTGCATAGTGATTCTCCTACAATTCAATACCCTTTCTTCTTTTTAAATGCCTCTTAGAATAGCTGTACGAATAGTTAATTGTTCAACTATTCTTTTAAATAAAGGACAATACTTTCAGTAACCTCTTTAGCTAAA
>JAUWKS010000043.1 GCA_030614005.1 Candidatus Heimdallarchaeota archaeon
TGACCCCACAAAGTATGCTTAACAAAAAAACAATTAAAAATCGTAAGTAATAATATTAATTACCTTATCTGAGGGAAAAAAATGAATCCAAACCAAGATGAAAACGATAACAAACCAACAGGGCATTTAGTTGAGATATTTAGTTCCTACCAAGGAGAGGGAGGCTCTGTGAGAGGTTCCTGCTTCGGTAGAAGACAAATATTTATTCGATTTGCAGGTTGTGACCTTCGCTGTGCTTGGTGTGATTCAGCAGCATCCAGAGACCCCAAATACCCTGAATGTAAAGTAGAAATCAATCCGGGGACATGGAAATTTACTACTTATCCAAATCCTGTAGATGAAACATTCGTTCTCGATCAAATATTGCATTTATCGACAAAGGATTTTCACTCAGTATCCCTTACAGGTGGAGAACCAACTTATCAAGAGGATTTCTTTTACAAAATAGTTAATCGTTTGTACGATTTGGAATTACCAATCTTTCTTGAAACAGCAGGTTATTTCCCAGAACGAATTGAAAAAGTAGCCCATCTTATCAGCTATTCTTGTGTTGATATTAAAGATCGAAGTGCAAAATGTATCAAAAACAGTGATTGGGAAGACCTTGTTGAAAAGGAATTAAAATCATTAGCTATCTTGAATGAACATTTTGTTAAAGCCTTTGCAAAACTAGTTGTCACAGAAGGCACCTCAATAGACGATGTTCGAATGATTGCTGATAAAATGAGAGATATAGTTTTACCAATAGTTATACAGCCCGTTACCCCAACAAATGGTGTAGGACCAATTTCTAATGAAAAATTGTTCGAAATAACAGAAACGATTGCAGAGGTTTTACCTACAGATTTATTCGGTGTATCAATCCAAAGTCACAAAATATTCAGCTTGTTATAATAAAAAACACGTTAACTTTCTTAATATTAGCATCTACATCGAATTTTCTTCGCTAGTCATTGGTATTCAAAGAATATCTTTCCAATTGTTGCTTGCTTTTTCCATGGTCACTCATTAACTTTCATTTTGAGAATAAACTTCACTCATAAAATCAATCGTTGATTAGTATTTTCTTGAGTAACTGATAAATGAAATGATGAAATTCTTTTATTTCAAAAACTTCAGATTGCAACCCTTCAAAGAAATGTGCATGCATCGGAGAAGTAATAATAGCCGGACCTAGAACAAAACCCCATAATGCTAAGGAGAAATACATAGGGTTAGAAGTTTTTAACTCTCTTGATTTTGTTGCGCGGGAAACCACCTCAAACAAATTCGTAAAACCCGACCGATTGTATTCCAATTCAAACGGTCCTGGTTTATTTCTATTTGATTTAGGTGGATCTTGTAGGAACATAAACTTAAACAATGGATAATCCTTGACTGAAAAGCCAAGAAATGATTCGCCAATTTTTCCTATTAATTCTAAATCATTACCTGTATGTTCTTTTTCTAGAATATTCCATTCTTCTGATAATTGACCAAATACCTTGTTTTTGCATGCAAACCATAATTCCCTCTTATTGTTCACGTATTTATATAACCCACTAACAACAACATCGAGTTGTTTAGCTAGTTCACGCATGCTCATATTACTCCCATTTTTGATAAATAATACAAGTCCTTTTCGGATAATTTTCTGTAACTGTTCTTCCTTCTTATCTGGACTTCGATTTCTACTGTTCTTTTCATTTACAGGCATTTGCTTCACTTAAGAGAACACTATTCACAATATTTAAATACTTTGATGGCCCACCTAAAAAAGAACACTGTTCTCTTAAACATGTCTCTTTAGATAGAACAGCAAAGTTAAACGTATGAATTTGAGGATTAAGAAAAATGAACAAAACAATGAAGAAACTACTGATTTCAGTACTCAAATATTTGCCATTTATTGCTCTTACAATATTGAGTATACTGTCTGGTGTTTTTCTCTATGATATTGAAAAACTAAGAATACCTGTTATAGTAATTGGTTCTTTACTCTCAATAAACTTGATAATAGTAATTATCCTACAAATAAATGACTATTTTGTATATGGAATTTCAGTAATAGCAATACTAGGGAGTATTTTTGTATTTACTATACCATCAGTAGGACAACTCTACATAGAAAATGTTATTGCTAGTATATATTTAGGACTATTTAGTGTAACATTCTTTCCACCAATATTTAAGCTGAAGCCGTTCACTTATAGTTTCTCGGAAGGAGATTTCCCAGTAGCTATTGCTAAAAGTAAAAAGTTTCTGAAAATAAATCTAATAATCAATTATATTTGGGCAATACTATTTGCTGGAGCCTTTTTCTTAACAATAATAAAATATTCAAATGAACTAGCGATTCAATTGCCATTATCAATAATTCTACCAATTATTATACTGACTGGAATTGGTATTCCAGCAACAATAAAACTTCCAACGATACTAATGGATAAAATACCTAATGATCAGATGAAATTTTCATCTATCAAAGAGTTGTTTGAAGCTCAACCATTGGGTTTAAACAAAGAATTAGCTAAAGACTTGGATATAGTAATGCAATTTCTCCTTACTGGGGAGGAACCTACAGAAGGCTATCTTACCATAAAAAATTCTATTTGTACATACACAAGTGGTGTACATCCTTCCCCAAGCACCACAATAAAAGCTACCTCGGAATTGTGGCTCGGTATCTCAAATAATGAGATATCTGGATCAAAGGCTTTTATCAACAAAGAATACGAAGTAGAAGGTGATATGTCAATATTAATGGAGTTCAGTAATTTATTCTCTCCAACAAAGAAAGAAAAAGTAAAAGCTAAAGCTAGAGTTACTCTGAAAAATGTTGACTTTAAATATTCCACTGTTTCTCCTGGAACAATCAAAAAAGTAGTTGTTTTTGATGGTGGTCCAAGGAACAAAAAATTAAGTAAAACCAGTTTTATGGTGGATAAGTTCATTGAAGGCGTTGAAGTTGCAGGAGCAGAAGTTGAATATTTTAAGCTGAAAGATTACGATATAAATGATTGTGTTGGATGTTATACCTGTTGGACTAAAACACCTGGCAAATGTATATTCGAAGATGATATGTCTACTCTTCGGATGAAATATAGGGAAGCTGATTTGATTGTTTTTGCTTCGCCACTTTATATTTTCAGTGTAACTGGAATCCTGAAACGATTCTTAGACAGATTAATACCCCTCTTAAAACCATATATGGTAGTTGACGAACTTGGTGTTACAATGCATCCTGATAGATATCCTGAGTTAGGAAAGCATGGATTTGTAGTGTTTAGTGCTGCAGGCTTTCCAGATCTAAAGCATAATTTTGATGGATTGATTTCTACGTTTAAATTGTTTGAACTACATAATCAAAGTCTACATATGATGGGTGGTTTCTACTTACCCAATGCAGAAACAATCGTTCAACCAATTTTTTCAGATAGGAAAAATCTAATAGCTGATTTATGTCGAAAATCGGGTGAACAAATCATAAAAGAAGGAAAAATAACTCCATCATTTATGGACAAAATCGCTGACCATAGCTTTACAGCTGAAAGATTTCAAGAAGAAGCAAATTATTTCTGGGAAGCTTTAGATGGAAAAGCTTCGTATCTAAAAGAAGTCCCGAAACTCTAAAGAAAAAAACAGTAAAACTATCAGAGCAATTTCAGCTCTGATATTTAATTATATGCCAATATTACTCCTGTATCACCTTTAGGTTCTTCTATAAGTGCTGCATCAAAGTCGCAAATAGTCCAGCAAAGAATATTGGTGCAAGTCATCGAAAAAGAGCCTCGAATTATTTCTGTTTCTTCGCCTGTCTTTCAGAAATAGAAGATTCTTATAGAAAAAACACCCTTTTAAAATCAATTTTAATTATTTCATCTCTATACTTAATCAGTAATACGAAGATGAAATTTCCTTGTTTAGTTGGATGTTCAATGAAGTAATGATGCTTTCATACTTCGAATAAATCATTCTGCGCCAGCTATTTGCTATTTCTCTTGTTTTGTTTGTTATTTGAATCTCTTTTTTCCTTTTTTTCAACTTTGCAATGTGGAAATAGATATATAGCATATTAGATAGTTTCTTTTGTGGGAAGGTTTTACATGAAGGGATTCTATTATGATCTTTTAGGTAAAAGGAAATTACTGTTCAAAGTAATAATAATTATTGGTCTCGTTTCTTTAACTTCATTTGTAGTTGCTTTACTTCCACAACTAATTAATCCTCATGTTCTTAGTAAACATTTAAGTGGACTTTATAGTGACAGTGAGATTTCTGCTAAGGAAAATATTTATCCTGATATTGAATTTCATGGGCATACTAATAATCCTTCATTTATTAATAACTTCAACAAAACTGTAGAAAAAGCCTCTTTAGATGTTTTTGGTATTGTTCAGTTAAAAACTCTTAATCTTTATACTTCGGAAAAGGCATTATATTTAAACAACACTCCTGTTGATCCTTATTACGATCGGGTTGTTTTAGTTGGCATCTCTACTTTATTCTATAATTCACTTAAAGCTTTTAGCACTGATAATGTTTCCTCTTCCGGAGCAATGTTACTTACTGAATTTGAAAATGAAACTCTAAGTACCTCCCTAATATCCGTAAAAGAAAAAAACACTACAGTATGTCCAAATAAAATAATTACCTATGATAATTTCAATTCAAACTTCCCTTATTTTAGTAATAATTTTATGTTTGAAATATCTTATTGGCCTAATGCGTATAATACTTGTTATTATCCTTGTTTCTTCTTCCAAATTGATGAGTATATAGCTCGTTTCGATGACTCAATCACTCAAAATGATGAGTATTATTATCTTAATGGTTATCTCAAGTTCGAAGAATACCAGGCAGAAATAGTGGCTTGGTCTATTGACTCAAAAACGCTACTCGAAAACTTTCAAACGGAAATTCAAATTAGTATTTATAATCTTGAACCTTCTGCTGAATTATCTTTTCTAAATGTATATATTTGGTCTAATATTGAATTAATTGGTACTGTTTATTCATTTATTCGTGGATTACAAATAACAATATGGGGTTTTTCATTATTTATTATAGTAGTAGCAATTGCTAAAATGCAAGATGTCAATTGCAACAAAAAACTTCGAATTCTTTTTTCAGGGCAAAAATGGCCCAAGCGATTAATTAGTCTATTTCTAGAAAGCCTTCTTATTGTAGTTCTTGGAGTTGGATTTGCTTTATTGTTAATTTATCCTCTTCTCCAATTTCAATCATTATTTAATATAGAATTGGTTCTAACACAAGCAAATATTATTGATGTTAGTATAGTTAGTATTGTTATATTTGGTACTATTTTTGCTGTATTTTTAGATTTTGAATTCTATCTTCATAGATTAATTTACAAGCAATCAGAAGAAAAGCATTATAAACCATTTAGGAAAGTACCAAAATATCTCTATTTAGTTCTTATTTTACTAGTATTTCTAGTTCTTTGGTTAGTAAATAGGAATCTTATCTTTCTATTAGTCTTTGCTATTTTTGTAATAATATCGTTAATAATATGTTATTTAGTCGTTTTGTTCACTCGTCTGTTAGTTTATCTATCGAGGAAACTCTATTATTATAGAAAAAAGAAAGAGGATCAACAGATATCACCCCTTTTTGCCTTACTAAAAATGTGGAAGAATAAATTAAATTCTAAACTCCTTGTTTACACTCTTATGTTGACAATTATTAGTACTGCCTTTCTTTATGCAAATTTTAATGCTGATGCTCAAAGAACAAGTTTCCTTTGGGGGACAGGTGGGGAAATAGAATTGCAAAGTTCGCCCTTGAACACTACAGAAATAGAACTTAACTTGAAAAATATCCCCGAAATCATCGATTATACAAAGTTAACAAATTTCTATCAGTTTTCTAATAGTAGTAGTTCTTATGATTTTGCTTTAATTGATGATGATATTGCTATTGTCAATGGAACTTATGAAGGGGATCGAATAAATGAACTTATTGGGATTAATAGCACAGATTATCTTCAATTTTTCGAAAAGTGGAACAAAAGAAGTTGGCTTACACAAGGGAAACCTCAAACTATAGCTGAAAATCAAATTTATGTTACTAGAAAATTTCAAGAAATGGGTTTTGGTCAAGGTGATAGTATTAACATTCTTAATAATTCACTATCTTTTACAATTGAAGGATTTATCGATGTTTGGCCTGGTATAACCTATTCTTCCAGTAATAGCCTTCAACGATATTCAATAATAATGGATTATAATCTTCTTGTATCAATTTTAGAAGATTTGCAATTTGATTATAGTGTATACTATAAATTACATACTTCTGAAAGAGATATCAACTCAACTGTTGAGAAAATTGTTCCAATGATTTCACAACTTGGTGTTAGTGAAATAAATTATCTCAACCCGGAAGTATTTTCAGGTATTAGACATGTCTTTCTTAGACCTATTATTGTTGTTGTTCAATTATTTATTTTAATTTGGATTTCGTTGTTTATTTATTCGAATATTGATGGTATTCATCAGAATTCTGATGCTAAGAATCTAGGATTAATTGCCTTTAATAGTGATTTTCGAAAACCACTTAAGACCTATCTTTTAATTGAAGTTTTTATTATCTTTTCAGCATTTCTAATACTATTCGGGTTTCTTCAAGGATTATCTTTTATATTTCTCACTGGCTTTGGTTTTATGGGAATAAAAACATTGATTATTTCCCATTATACTCTATTTAATATTTTATTCCTACTATTATCTTATCCTATTTTATTGCTCGTTCAAGGAATTGCTGAATATTTTAACTTACGTCGGATTAATTTAAGTTTAATTTATCGACATTTAGAATAATGAGGTGAACAAAATTATTGAAAACAAGAAAATATTGAAAGCTAATGAACTTACAAAAATCTTTCCTCATCCTTCTAAAGATGATACAAACATCCCATTATTTGCAAATGCCTCTTTTGAGATGACTTCGGATCAACCTAATTTCATTATCGGTGTTTCTGGTTCTGGAAAAACCACTCTATTTAGAATAATCTCCTCCCTTGAACCAATTAATGCTGGAGAGATTTTTTTAAATGAACTTGCCATTCATCATTTAAAAGGAAGAAATAAAACTAAATATTTGAGTAGTTTAGGTTTTATAGATCAATTTCCTGCAAAGTATCTATCATTATTATTGACGGTTAAACAAAATATGGATTATAATCTAATACTATATTCTTCTCTTCAAAAAGAAGAGCGAGAAAAAAGAATTCTTGAAACTGCAAGAAACTTTGAGATTCTACACCTTCTCGAGAGAAAAGCAATCCATCTTTCTGGAGGTGAAATGCGCCGACTTAGTTTAGCATGCAATATGATCTATAATCCTTCCCTTATTTTATGTGATGAACCAACTTCACAATTAGATGATAAAACTAAGGAATTAATTATGCAATCAATTTACAAAATGAATGAATTGTATGATGCTCTGATTATCATTGCCACACATGATATGTCAATCATTGGCAAAAACCCTACGTTTAAAATTGTTGAAAGGAGAATCGAAAAATGGCAATAGTAGAATTACAGAATGTAAAATACTCCATTCCAACTCAATCACAAAGTGAATTTACTATCTTAAAAGACATTAATCTGCAAGTTAATTCTGGAGAATTCCACATAATTACTGGTCCATCAGGTTCAGGGAAAACAACCTTACTTCAAATTATTTCTACAATTCTTCACCAATCAAGTGGTGTGCGAATTCTTTTTTCAAATAAAATTGATGTTGAATCACCAAAAGATGATTTATATGCTATCAGATCAAAAATAGGTTATCTTCTTCAAGCACCTTATCTCCCTCTAACCTTGAAAGTTCGAGAAATTATTGAATTACAGTGTTCTCTATCAGGAGTCGGTTGTTTAACAGCTGAAAAGAGAGCTATGGAATTATTGACAAAATTAGAAATTGATCAATTTTCCGAGAATCTTCCGAGTAAGCTTAGTGGCGGTGAAAAACAAAGAGTTGCATTAGCTACAATTTTAGCTCAAAATGTTGATCTATTACTACTAGATGAACCTACGGGATCTTTAGATTATGAAAATAGCTTGATACTATGGGATTTGATAAAAAAAATGACTGACTCAAAAATAACCATAATAGCTGTAACTCATGATAAAGAAATATCTGAATCAGCAGATTTTTCCCATATGTTAGATTATGGTATTATTAAACAATTATAAACTAAAAAAATAATATTTTTCTGCTAATGTAAATTGAAAAAAGATGAGGTAAAATTTTGAAAGAAAAAAATGGCTTTGAATTTACGAATAAGGAAGAGATAAAGGAGATTTTTCAACAAGATTTTGATGTTGAACAATACGAAGAACTAATTGAAAGGTTAAAAGATTCAAGTAATGAAGAGACTGTCAATCAATTTCTAGAATCAACTAATGAGATAATTACTGAATTAAACCGAAATCAAAATCTGACGAAAATTAAGGGTAAAGTCATTTCTATTCTGAAAGAGATTGTTTTTGATAATAAAAATGGAAATTATAGATTCGAAGCATGGAAAATGTTAGAAAAAAGTAAGATTGGAATGGATTTTTCACCAACAATTCTAGAGAATATTTACCCTTTTTATTTTGATGATGGTAATGATGATTCGAATTATAAGAAAATTGGTATGTGTTTATTAGAATTTGGGGATGAAGGTTTAAACAGTGTTATAAGACTGCTAAAACGAAAATATGATTTTGAGGATCTCATACAAGTCAATAAATATTCTATTTTAATCGAATTATTAAGTGGTATCAAGGAAAATGAAAAAAAGGTAATAAACTGTTTGAATGACATATTTTTGAACAATAAAGTCACATCAATAAAAATATCTGTGTTAAAAACATTAGCAAAATTTAGAGATTCAAAATCAAAACTGAAAATAATTCCTAAATTGGTACAAGATATGGATGGTGCTAATCAAAACTTAGACTCAGGAGAGAAACTTAATTTTGAGGATACTATTGATAGAGGAAAGCTTTTCTTAAAGGTGGGGGAAGAATTTTTAACTATAATTGGAAGCGAAAATTTAAGTAAAACTATACAAGAAGAAACTAATCTTCTTTTACAATTCTATTATACATATGCTTTATGGACATATGTTGATGAAAAATTGGGATGGAAATATATGAATAGATTTCTAAAAAATAATAAGTTTAGAATAGAGATTCCAGATAGGTTTGAATGGATAATTGAAAGTTATATTCAAGAAACAACAAAAATTTGAGATATAAAAAACATTATTTAAACAATTGTTAGATAAATTTTGAGAAAAAAGTGAAATCCCCAAAATCATATTGCTATGATTCTGGTAATAAAAGATTAATCTAATTTTTGCAGCTTCAAAATATCTGGCATTGAAGCTTTAATTTTGATCTTACCTTTATTGTATAACTTCAAACCTTTTACTTCACCATGCATCAAGTCTAACCAATCGCTAGTCGCAATTTTATAACTAATTTCTGGTTTTTCTACTTGACCCTTTACCGGTTCCTCTGGTTGACCATTAACTAGTTTAATGTACCAATATTCTTCTGTATCTGTAAAAAAATACTGCATGGTTTTATTCCAATTCTTGAAATGTCTAGAAAGTTTATCGCTCGTCATTTTCTCTCGAACTTTATTCATTTCAGCTATTATCTCTTCATCTGTAACCATTTAATTTACCTCCGAAAAAATGAGATGATTGGATATGTTATCCAAACTCAAATCTTACGCCAGTTCCTCCTTTAGGTTCACCAAAGATAACTGCATCAAAGTCGCAAATATTCCAACAAGCACCACATTCAGCACAATCCTTCAAGTTCTTTGGTCGATAGATTTCTCCATCTTTTACCCAAACATTTCTTGTACAGAATTTAGCACAATCACCGCATCCAGTGCATTTTTCTTCATCTACTTTGATGAATTCACCCGTATCGCCAGGATAATAGTCTACTTTCATATCAACTTTCATTTTTCAGCCCTCATCTTTTTGTATATTTCAACTGATTCAGAACCTACTTGTCTGTAGGGTTGAATAAGATCATAGAAGTCTTTTGCATCTTGCACTAGACCCATATCGTCTTCTTCTGCTCCTTTCATCCAGCTTGTATGAATTGCATTACTGATGAATCCTCCACCAATGACGACATTTTGCATCATTGCTGCAATTTCTTGATCTGGCATTGACATGATTGATTTTTTATTCAAATCAGCAATATAACGGAAACTTTGCATGAAGACATTTTCATTAATTCTACTCATAAAGTGCTCTTCTAAGAATTCCGCAGAGAAATCATTTGCTTCTATTGCTTTTGCTGCTGCTTCTGCAGCATAAATACCAGTAAATAATGCTTCAGGCATACCTTCGCCCAAAAATGGGATAACGAACCCTCCAGCTTCACCCGTCAAGATCAATCTGTCCTTTGTTCGTTTTTCGACTTCTTCATCGAATTCGAGATGTAATCCCCATGCTTCTACTTTCCCACCTTCCAGTTTTTCTTTTATTATTGGAAGATCGATGAGATTTTGCATATAATCATTTACTGATTTGATATCTCCTTTGAATAAATCGTCGTCCATATATCCACCTGTACCAATAGTTACAACATCTTTCTTTGGAAAGATCCACGGCCATGTCTTATGTTGTGTGTTTGGTCCTAAGAAATAATAGATTGAATTACCAAATCGTTCATTGACAACTTCCTCTCCCAACCAGACATTCAAGATGGTATAGAGAATCATTTTGTCACCTTTTCTCTTTGGAATCAGTCCTGCTTTTCGACCTATAATTGAATTTACTCCTGCAGCATCAATAATCACTTTTCCAAAGTATTTTTCACCAGAATCAGTAACTACTCCTGTAATAGTTCCATTCTCTTCAATGATGTCCATTACTGTTGTTGATAGCTTAACTTCTGCTCCTGCTTTCTTAGCTTCTTCAGTATGCCAAGCATCATATTCGTCTCTTCTTACTGAAAGTAAAATTAATCCTTCACTTGGAGTTTCACGCATCATTGTTGTTCTTTCAGGTGTAATCATATAGGTGTGCATTTCCGTTATTTCACGTTCAATTGGTCCTTTCATTAAATATTGTAAATCAGGATCAACTAATGCTGCCATATTCAAACAGGTGCCAGAAACGTTTTTCTCACCAGGTTTCTGAGATTTTTCTAAAAGAAGAACTTTCAGGCCTAGCTCTGCAGCTTTCTTTGCTGCTGCCGGCCCCGCACATCCAGCGCCAACTACTATAATATCATATTCAGAGTTTCCCATAGATAGATCATCTTTTTTATTGTTGGTAATATTCTGAGAAGGTTGAGTTTTTCTTTTCTCATTCCTTCGTATTGTCGGAAATTTTGTTCTCACTAAAGCTTACTAGTTTTTATTCTTTTCCCATATTTGTAAAGAAGTATACTTGATATCTTTCTTGTTAGTTAATACTAACAGAAATGAATAAAAAACATAATTCGTCTTCGTGGCTAAGTAAAAAGCATTTGTGGTGCAATTTGTGTATGGATTTATTTTGCAAACATTTCTTTCTTGGATTTTAAAGAAAAAGAAAACATTCCCAAAATCAGCTATTACTATTGATTTTATCTCTTTTTTTTTATATTACCAATTTATTTATGCTTAAATTCTCTAAAGATTACTTGTTTTTGAAAATTGAATAATTGGTAATATTTAATTACTCCCTAGTTAATATGAAGATACAATTGAAAAAAAGAGGTTATTAAAAACGACAATTTTTTGTCCAAGTTGCGGTACTGCTAACCGCGATGATATAGCAGTTTGCTCTGAATGTGGTAGTGTAATTCCTAAATTAGCTGATGATGAGAGTTCTTCTAATAGCCAGTTATCTCCTTCTCCTGCTGATTTCGGCATAATTGAAGATTCTCCGCGTTCGACAGCTCCCGCTGGTTATCCTCCTCCTCCCCCTCCTGGTTATGCACACCATTCTTCTAGTGGTTCTCCTGCTAATACTAATCGAGGTTTTGTTCACGCTGGTTCTAAAATTGTCTGTGATCGTTGTGGTACAGTTTTACGTTCTGATGATAAACAGTGTCCTGGATGTGGAAACCCTATTCAATCTACACCATATCGTCCTGCAGAACCTTATTCAACTCCTCCTCCACCACAAAAGTCTCCATATCAACCTCAAGCTCCTTATCCCCCTCCACAACAACAAAGAACGCCTCCTCCTCAACAGAAAGATGGAAAGAAAGCGAAGTTTGCTAAGTGTGCAAAATGTGGTACTATTGTATATGATTATGAAACTAGGTGCAATAACTGTGATCGAATATTATCTCCTCCCAAACCTGCTGGTAAATCAAAACAAGTTGCAACTGCTACTGGAAAAGCTCCTCCTGGAACTGCACGATGCGAACGTTGTAATGCTATAGTTTACCCCCATCAATCGGTATGTCCAAATTGCAGTAAACCTCTTGCTGCTGCACCCCCTCAACAACCAAGTGGTTCAGGACAAAGAGTTTCTCGGTGTAGACGCTGTGGAAATACTGTTTATCCTACAGATACCGTTTGTCCTAATTGCGGGAGAGACTTGGACACTATATAATTTTACCATTTTTTTCTTTTGCTCCATTTGAATTCTTTCAAAAATGATTTCTTGTATTTGTACAGAAAACCACTTTCTTCTTCATTCTCAAAATGAAATAAAAGGAATAAAATAATGAATAAAAAAAAGGGAAAAAAGCCTAAATGGCTTTTAATGCTCCGCCAATCTTTTTGCGGGAATTCAATATTATTGGAATAATCGTGCTAACCAATCCGCAACCAAATATTACCAATGTCGTCCAAGCGATATTTGCTAATGGAAAGATGTTTTCATGTGGTGGAAAAACCGATCCAATTCTCAACACTTTCATTATCATTACCGAAGTGCCAAAACCTAGACTCACACCCACAATCATAGTAAAAATCAGTATAACCAATGCTTCTGAAAAGAAGAATGTGAATAATTGTCTGAAGCTAATACCCATTGATTTCATGACAGCTAATTCTTTTTCTCGCTCTATTGCTTGTACTGTCATCATTATCATTAAAGTAGCTGCTGAGATTAACATTGAAATTATGAAACTTGTATTTAATGAACCATAGAGAACAGTTGCTTTCAATGTTCCCGCTGAGATTAGTAGCATATCTTCAACATTAGCAGTCTCGTGTCTTGTAGTTGTTTTGATAGTTTGCGCTACCTCACTAATACTATACCCTTCTTTTACTTTTACTAGTAATTTTCCTTGGACATCGCTTTGATGTCTGGCAATATGGAAAGGTAATGAGATATTTGCAAGCAGTCCAATATGGATTTCCTTTGAAATTGTTGATGGTTGAACAGTATACAGAGTAGGCCAGTACTCATAAAAGTCCACAAAATTAACAGGATAGTTTATCATAACAACATCTGCCCCAATGTCAGCTAAATTCTCCATAATAAAAGTTGAATTCTCTCCTAAATTGAGCAAGTCCATTTGATCTTTTTGTCCTATTACATCAGTATAATTGCTTATCGACTGGAGTACATTTTCAATTTGTCGATTATTTGTATATTCATCTTCTTGGTAGGCTACTTTTGAGAAATTATCTAACTCTATTCCGAGGATTTTTATTGTATACACCAAATCACTTTCAGAATTTGAAAGTTCCAATATTCCAACATAAGTTGATGCTTCCACTCCCTCAATTGCTTCTACTGTTTGTTTATAATTTGGATTTAGGATATCCACCTTATCTACAACAATATCTGCACCTAAGGTATAGTATGCACTCTCTAAATCATAAGCTCTATATGAATCTGGTATAATGATCGTTGCTACCGTTAGTGTGAATGTTATTGTCATCAATATTATTGTTCTGTTTGTTGACCCTTTCCTTCTGAGGGCATTTCTTGCTGAAACAGCGCTGATTTCCATCTTCGGAATTTTGAAGAGCAGATCCGAAAAGAGCTTTATTATTGTTGGATAAAGTCGCGTAGCAAACATTACTGTTCCAGTTACAATTAGTATTGGCGCTGGTGCTGCAAAGAAAAACGCAAACTCAATTGCCGTAGCAGATGATCCAATAATATTGGATGAAGCAATTATCCATAGGGCGGTACCAATGATTAAAATAAAGACATCTATATAAAATCGTTCCCAGAAAGGACTTTTTTCTATTCGCTCTTGAGTAGCTTCGTCAATAGTTGTTTTCGTTCTTTTCCAAAGAGAGAATATGTTTGATAGAATTGCAATACCAAAACCAACTCCTAAACAAATGACTACTATCCAAATGTTTGGTACTGACATTGCTGCTGCTCCTCCAAATGAGAAGAATCCATCACTTTTTTGTGCAACCATAGTATATGGCCAACCAATTAGAAAACCAATCAACACTGCTAAGAGAGCATAGATAATAAGCTCAAAAACCATAAATGAAAAGAGTTTGTCTCTTGATGAACCACGTTGATGCATGATGTTAATATGTAAATCTCTCTGTTTTTTGACCTGATTTGTAGCAAATGCTGTTAAAGCAAGTGATATTCCTAAAGTTGGAAGCATGAATATAAGAATAAAAATCTGAAAAATACGATATTCTTGTTTAAAGGTAGAGAGAAGGGGAATGATTCTAGAATTAATCTCTAATTCATAACTGTTAGAAAATACACTAATGATTTCTATTAGAGATTCTTGAAGATTATTAACAACAATTTGCAAATCGCTAATTATGTCATCTAACTTAAATACATTGAATGCTGGTAGATTGAAAAGAATTCTCCCTGAAACAGATATATCATTTCTCGACAGTACAATATTATGAACAATTGAGACACAAGTGAGTGTATCTGTAATTATAAGTTCCGAACCTAATGAAAGAGCCATTGAGATTAATGCTTGTAGCTCTGGTGGAAGTTCAATGCTCCCAAAAACAATTTCATCTAAATTAATAATTCCAGCAAAGTCGATATATGCACCAGCTTGCCCTATACCCATATTGAAGGAAATATAAGGATTACCCGATTCTTCCACAGGAACATACATTTCAAAAGTATCATTTACATTTAGATTTGTCTCTTCTATAGTTTGGGTATTTGTTATTATTACTGCTTCTCCATATTTAGGTGCACTTCCTTCAGTAATTAATGGAGCAAGTGACTCAAGGTAAAGAGAATTTATTCCCACAAGAAATGTATCATGAAACTCATTTTCATGATATACATCATTATATAACATTAGAAAGAAGTCTTTGTAAGTAAACCATTCTTGATCATATAATTCTTCATCAAAATCCACATCTTCCATCTGTGTGTCTACTGCTGACTCGATGATAGTAATGAGACTTGTGCCATAGGTACCAACATGGTCCATGTTTACTGCAATATACGATTCCGTTGTACTGCTGGAAAATTCGTTGAATGCATTCTCCCTAAAGCTATTTAAAAATAAGATATTCTGGGTTATCATAGCTATACTGATACTCAATCCTATAACAGTAATTATTGCTAATCTCTTACTGAACCCTATAAACTTCATATTTAATTTAAAATGTTCCAAGAATGTTCCCATTAGCGTCAGCTCAAAGTGATATTACACTCAATATACGATTAAATAGTAAAATCCTATTTAAAGTATTATTACTAATCTAAGAAAGCAATTTTCTCTACATAACATACAAAAAGATGAAAAAAATAAAAGAAAGAGAAAATTGGTCGGATACAATCCACCAATCTTTGTTTTTGAAAAGCTATTTTTTCTTTAAGTGGTTAGGATAATTCTTAGGCCTGAATTTGAAACCATAGGTAATAACACCTTCATCTCCTTCAGATGAAATCTTTCTAAAAGAGAATTCTACAGGCATTCCAATTTCAACATCACCTTCTTCCACCGCAACTAGTTGTGTTGTTAGTTTTGGACCTTCGTCTAATTCAACAATAGCTAAACAATAAGGTATTCTATTATTGAATCCTTTAGGTGGTGTGTAAACCCATGAATAGGTTGCAACTTTTCCAGTTCCAGAAAAGTTGTGATTTTCTAATCCACTGGTATTACAATCAAGGCATCTTGTGCGACCAGGGAAATAATATTTCCCACATTTTTGGCACTTTGATCCTTCAAGACTGTAAAGCGCTCTTCTGTTTCTCCAAGTACGTGGTACGGACATTTTTTAAGCACCTCTTGAAAAGACGTTAATGACACATGAAGCTCCGGAACCACCGATATTTTGTGTCACACCAATGTCATTCTTTGACACCTGTCTTTTACCTGCTTCATTTCGCAATTGATGGAATATCTCAATAACTTGATAGATACCTGTTGCACCTACTGGATGACCCTTTGATTTAAGCCCGCCGCTAGGATTAACAGAAATAGTACTATTTAGAGCTGTTTCTCCATCAAGAGAGAATTTTCCACCCTTCCCAACTTTACAAAAGCCAAGATCTTCAAGAGTAATTACTTCTGCTACAGTGAAGCAATCATGGACTTCTATAAAGTCAATATCTTTTGGTGTAATCTTAGCCATTTTGAAAGCTGTTTCCGCGGCTCTTTTAGTTGCTTGCATAGACGTTAAGCTCTCTCGCATATGGAGGGCTATGTGATCTGTTCCAGCACCAGATCCCTTGATATAAATAGGATCATCAGTGTATTTTTTAGCACCATCCTTTGCTGTAAGAATGACTGCTGCAGCTCCATCACTTACTGGTGAACAATCAAATAATCTGACTGGTTCGGCAATCATTCTCGAATTCATTACTGTCTCCATTGTGACTACTTTTCTAAATTGTGCGTCAGGATTAAGTGAACCATTTTTATGATTTTTAACTGATACACTAGCAAATTCTTCCAAAGTGCTGCCGTATTTATGCATGTGTGCACGCATTATTAGTGCATATAGTGCTGGAAAAGTAGCTCCTACGCCAAGTTCCCATTCGCCATCTGCTGCAGTTCCTAATGCAGTAGTGACATCCCCAATATCGATGAGATCAGTCATTTTCTCAACACCAACAACTAATGCCGTATCATAAAAACCTGCATTAATTGCCATCATTGCAACTCGTAAAGCTGATCCCCCACTTGCACAGGCATTTTCCACTCGTACTGCAGGTGCATTAATACCTGAGTGTGGTCCTACTAGAGCGGCTAAATGTTCTTGTTGGTTAAATATTCCTGAGGACATAGACCCTACAAAAGTGCCTCCGATTTCTTTAGGATCAATATTCGCTGATTGAATAGCTTTTGATATAGCTTCATCAGTTAATTCACGGAGACTAATATCATACCATTCTCCAATTTTGGTGTTTCCTACACCTACAACTGCTATCTCTTTCATATGCTTTCTCTTCCTCCTAGTGTATCTTAATTTTACCTCTATGTTTCGTGTAGAAAGCATAGTCCAAATATTGTTTATGATCGAGATAATTTTGCACAGTAGGAACAAGACCTCTGTGTTTCTCGATTTCATCAGTTATTGTGAAGATAAATGCATCACTGCCAGAACCTGATCCATAGGAAACCATTAGTATTCTATCATCGGGTTTGATGATATCAAGAACTGCAGCTAAACCAATCATTGAAGATGCGGAATAAGTATTTCCAATATACTTAACTGTAAGACTTGGTTCAACTTTTTCCTTTGGGAAACCCAACATTTTAGCTGTAGCTAAGGGAAATTTTGAGTTTGGTTCGTGAAAAACCACATAATCAAAATCATCTGGTGATGTGTTGGTGTGTTTCATTATGCTCTTTGCAGCAGAAATTACATGTCTGAAATAGGCTGGTTCCCCAGTAAATCTTCCACCATGAGAGGGATACGTTGCTCCTTCTCTTCTCCAGAAATCTGGTGTATCAGTAGTATAACTTTCTGTGTGATCAATAGTCGCAATAACATTTTCATTGCCAATAAGTAATGCACATGCGCCTGCACTTGCGGTATATTCAAGTGCATCGCTTGGTCTGCCCTGGGAACAATCTGCTCCAATGGCCAATCCAACTTTAATTTGGTTACTTTTCACCATACCAAGACACATTTGAATTCCAGCTGTACCAGCTTTGCAAGCAAACTCAAGATCAGCTGCAGTAGTAACTGGTGTAATCCTATTTGCTTCTGCAACAATAGTCGCAGTTGGTTTAACAGCATAAGGATGACTTTCAGATCCAACATACACAGCTTCAATATCGTCTGGGTTCGTGTTAGCCATTTTTATAGCATTACGTGAGGCTTCAACAGAAATTGTTATTGTGTCTTCATCCATATCAGGAATGCTTTTTTCGAGAACACCTAGACCTTTTTTCACTGCTTCTCCTGGTTGCCCCCAAATTCGAGCAATTTCTTCCACTTTTATTCTAAAGCGCGGAATATAGACACCGTATCCTATAATTCCCGTTTTGTCTTTTTTAGTCAATAGTTGTGACCTCATATTCAATTGCGATTCAAAAAACAGTTACAATTGTATAACTGCTATCTGAATCTTTTCAGCTCTACAGAGAATAAATCTAAACGCCACTTTCTTAATTCAATGTTCTATATTAGTTTTACCTCGTTGTTTGATATTGCTTTTAGGTTCTTTAACAAAATAATCATTAAAAGTTAGCTGGGAAAATGCGTAATACAAAGTGTTTTTTAATTCAATTGGAAGTAATCTCTTTAGATATATTATAGTAATGAAAAATTAGCCCAAGTATGACTTCTTTCATTCATTGTTAGAAGTTCATCTGTCATTTGATAAATAGGTCAATTTTTCATTAAAAGTTAAATTGAGGCTCTCTTATGAAAAAAAGTAAATTAATAGCAATTTGTTTTTTCATTTTGTTTACTTTTCCAATAATCTTTAATGTTTATGCAACAAATATCGCTACCTTTGAATTAACGCCACAAAAAAGAGCTACCTATGATCCATTTGTAGAGGTTAATGCTGCATTAGACAGAAATGGAAATAAAATTGATGATCAATTAGAACAAATTGTTTCAAAAGGTTTTACTAGCACCTATTATGATACCATCGTTACTTTTGATGAACCTGTAAATGAAGCGATAATCAAAAGTATCAAAGCAGTTGGAGGAGAAGTCCTTTCAACTTGGACTTTAATAAATGGTGCAGCAGTTAGGATAAAATCGACAGATCTTACAGCACTATCAACAATAGCTGAAGTAAGTTTTGTTGCAAGAAATGCTCGTACTTGTGCAAAGCTAAGTACTAGTGTTCCACAAATCAATGTTCGTCCATATGTTTGGGATACACTGGGTTACGAAGGTGATTCAGGTACTACAATAGCCATTCTTGATACTGGAGTTGATGATAGTCATTCTGACCTTTCAGGCAAAGTTTCCTATTGGAAGGATTTCATTGGTGCTGATGTTAGCACTCCTGGTGATGAATATGTAACTGCAACAGATGAAAATGGTCATGGAACTCATTGTTCAAGTATAGCTGCAGGTAGTGGTGCAGCTGGTGGTACTGCTTCAACTGTAGAAGTAACAGGTACACTTGGTGTTCCTGAAGCTCTACCTGGTGGCAGTGGCTATGTTGTTTATATTGAAGTTGAGTCTACAGGTTCAGTGACTGTTGATTTCACTTGGGAAGAAGAACCGGGTCCATCAAGTCCAACAGACACTCTTTTTGTAATGATTGATGTTGATAATAATGGTGCATTTGATGATGCTTATGTCACTGTAGATTATAATAACCAGCCTGGTTCAATTACTACTGGGTCATTAAGCCCTGGTTTTTATCCTATGTTAATTGGTGCACATGTAGATAGCGAAATTGATCGCTGTGCAATTATCTATACAATAACAAGACCTGCTTCATCAACAGCAGATGGTAATAACAAATATCGTGGTGTTGCTCCAGGTTGTGATGTTGTTGGCTTGAAAGTGCTCGACGATTCTGGTTATGGTACTAGTGTCATATTATTGGATGCACTAAATTGGATAAGTGCAAATGGTTTGACATATAACATCGATGTAATTAGTATGTCTCTAGGATTAGATTCCATTCTTTCAGCAGTTGATACTGCAGTAAATAACCTAGTTGGATTAGGGTATGTATGTGTTGTTGCAGCAGGAAATGGTTTTACAGATGGAATAACTATTAATTCTCCTGGTACAGCAGAAAAAGCAATTACTGTAGGTGCAATTGATGATGTAGATAAAATTGCTATCTACTCCTCAAATGGTGTTTCTGGCAGTGGAAAACCTGATATAGTAGCTCCTGGAGGAGCATATCAATACTTCGCATCAACAGATGAAGATACTCATCCTATTATTGCTGCAGATTCTAATGATGCAGATGTAATAGAAATAGGAAATACAGCTACTCCTACGTATTGGGAAACAGATGTTAATTCAAATGACTACGCAGGTTATCAAGGAACAAGTATGGCAACACCTCACATTGCGGGTTTAGTTGCTCTACTAATAGATGCAATGGGTGCCGATTGGACTCACTCAGAAGCTGATGTTCTTGCAATTAAGAATTATCTTTGTGGCACTGCTACGGAAGTAACCTACGGTGAAGAACTGACTGTTTATTATAATGAACCCTCTCTAAATAGAGGCGATGCTGATTTAGTCGAAGGTTTTGGCAAAGTGCATGGTGATGCTGCAATCGAAGCATTTCTATCAACATACACTGCTGGTAATACCGTCACAGAAACTCTAAGTAATTCTCCAACTGGTGTTCAAAGTTGGGCAAGAAAAGTTAATCTTGTTGGTGGAATCGAATTTACAGCAGGTATTGATATGGATGGAACCGCAGACTATGACCTTTATCTCTATGATCCTGCTCAAGATATGAGTCAATATCTTGGTTATTTAGCATCAAGCACTTCTGCTGGCACAGGTTTACCTGAGAATATTCTCTATACCCCCTCATCTGATATGACTGCTTACATCGTTATAAAACGAGTTTCAGGATCCGGTTCATTTACCTTACAGGCTGAAGCAACCAACGTTGGAACATCTACATCAAGTGGTGGCTTTACTTTTCCATTTGGAATATCTACATTGGCTTGGATTGCTTTAGGAACTCTAGGATTAGCAAGTGTAACATTTGCTTTTAGAAAACTAAGAAAATAATCGTAGAAATTTATTGAAGGATTTTTCCTTCTTTTCTCTTTTTCTTACAAGACCATTTTTTCTCATATTACCAACTTTCTTTTATTGTAAACAATATTTCAGACTAATGTCAACTATCATTAAAAGATGAAACGCCCTAAGTGAATGAATACTTTCGGTTAACTCCATTGATATTATTATTTAAATTAAGAGAAATAGTAGAATCATTTAGCAATGAAGAAAGAAAAGAAGAATTGGGTTTAGGGGCCTAATTAGGAATTCATCTAATGAAAAGGCAGCTTCATTAGGGTATAGTTCCCATTAATCTAAGAATATCTGCTCGTTATGGGGTATAAATAATGGATAACAAAGTAACACTCTTCCAAAAGATAACGCTCGATAATCTAATGTTACATGAATTTACTGAAGTTGACCTTGCTAAAGAGTCAATTACATTGATAACTGGTGCGAATGGTTCTGGAAAAACGCAGATATTGGATGGGATTATTATTTGCATTGGGCACATTCCTACTCGAGCAAAGGCTAAAGGGATAGGCAGTTTGGTTGGGAAAAATGGCAAACATGCGAAAGTAACCCTTGAATTAGCAAATCCAATAATAAACTCTCGTAGAGCAATTACTACTATGGATAAAGACCTGAATGCAGTAATTAATTCTGATCGTTTCAAAATAAATGCAAAAATATCTAGAAATGACAGTTCGATAATTTATTCATTAAACAACTCGCGAACAATTATTAGAGGACGTTTGGTCTCTAGAAGAGATATTAGACGAATTTTCGAATCAATTGGTGTTCGAGGAGACAATCGATTAGCATTTACAGGAGAAGGCACAGTAGATGAGTTTGCTTCAAAAAGCGCTAAACGAAAATTGGATGTTTTATTAGATGTTACCGGACTTAAACAATACAGAGAAGAAGTAATAGCTTCTCAAGACTCTCTTAGAGCAAGCATTCAGGAAATTGAGCCTTTAAAGCGAAAGTTGGAGACAGAAGGAAAGCTCCTCAATCTATGGAATGATGCTTTGAATATTCTAAAACAAAAAAAGAAACTAATGATAATGAAAACTAATCTGCAAAATGAAATGGCTTGGTCATATGTTATACGATTAGAAAAAAGAGTAGAGGGATTAAATAAAGAACGGGTAAAAATTCTAAAACAAAGAAGCGATAATGAAACCGCCATTCAAAAGAAGGATGAAGAGACCCTCGTTCTTAGACGAAAATTAAATTCGTTAGATGATGAATTAAATTCTTTTGAAGAACAGCAAAGAGTAAAAAATAGACGAGTAATAACTCTTGAGACCCAGCTAGAAAATGACAAAGATAATATTGCTAGTTTTCAAAAGGAAATTGCAAGATATTCTGAGCAAAAACAACAAATGGAGGCTCTATTAGCAAATAAGGATTTGAGTGCCAAGGATCTTAAAATTCAAGATAAGCAAGAAGCTCTCGCAGTTAAATTAAAGAAACTTTCAATCCTGCAAGAGAAATGTTCGAAAGCCGAAAATGCATTAAGACTTTTACGAAAGCAAATTATTGATGAACCAGAATTTGATTCATTTACCTCTAATGAGGAAGTTTTCGAGGGGAAAAGATTAACCAAATATGAAAATGAAATGGTTCACGCTTCACAAATTTTCCGGCAAAAAGTAAAGCAGATATCAAAATCAGATGAAATTGCTGGACCCATAATTTCTCTAATTAAGATAAAAGATGGGCATAAATCTTGGGAAAAGGCGGTAAAAACAATCATTGGGCGTAACCTCTATGCATTTATTGCCAAAACAGATGATGCTTATAGGTTAGCAAAACGGATTTATGACGAAACTTGGCCTCGATGGAAGCCACCATTATCAGTATACAAAGTATCTGCAGAAGATGCAAAAAGAGCTTCCATTACAATAAAGAAACCCGAGTTTAAGGAAATTTATAACATAGCTGCCAACCTGATAGATGGTGATCCATATGCAATTGGATTTTTGAAACGAACAACGAGAAATGCATTAGCTGAAGATAAATACGATCCAAATAGTTTAACTGGTATTGCAAAGATAATTAAAACTAATATTTTAACTAAATCAGGTAAAAGTTATTACCTATATCACGGTGGTTTCGGAAGACCGCCCGTGCCAATTAATAATCCATTAGGATATCAATTAAAACCACAAACTGGCAAAACCAGAATTTCGTTTTCAAATGAAAGAAAAATAAGAGTAGAAATCGCAAAATTAGAAAAAGAAAGGAGAGACCTAAAATTCGATGAAATTCAAACAATGGGTGCGATTTCAAAATTACATCAAGAAGTTCAAGCGTTAGGATTGCCTGATGAAAAGATAATTGGTAAAATTGAAACAATAAATGAAATGATTGCTAATATTGAAGCAAAAGTTGCTGAATTTAAATCGCATTATACTCAACTAGATTCTGAATTGAGTATTGCTACTACTGCATATACCTCTTTCAAAAACTCCAAGGGAGAAATTACACAAAGAATCAATGAAATTGAGGAGACAATCGATTTACTAAGAATCGAACAACATAGCTTAAAAGAAAAAGGGTCGAGGTTGTTAACTCTCGAACTTAGCTATGATGCAGAATATGATGAATTTATTGACGAGAAAAAAGAACGAGAAGAAACCGCCAAGAGAAAGGGAGAACGCCCTGAAGAAATTAGAAACTATTCGGATATTAGAGATGAGCTCAATAGAATAGAGGGACATCTTGAGTCAATCGGTATAAGTAATGTCGATGAAGATAAAATTGAAGATCAAAAAACAAAGGTTGAATCTCTTAAAAAATATATGACTGAAAGAGAGGTACATATAACTCGATTGCGTGCTGATTTAGAGGCAAGATTGGCCTTCTGGAATGGTGAATTGCAAGAGATAATAACTAATATCTCAAGAGCTATGAAGTTACTTCTTGGAGGAATTTTTGATAAGGTTCGTTTGAAAGTAACAAATATCAATAAACCAGATGAAGCTGGATTATACATTGAAGCAATTACAAAGGGAGACGATTTTAGGGACTTCCGTGAATTAAGTGGTGGAGAAAAAGTGCTTGCAATAGAAGGCTTAATTCTAGCTATGCATACTCTCACCGATTCACCAATTCATGCAATTGATGAATTTACACAAAGATTAGATGAGAAAAATAAAGCACTAGCTTTTAGTATTGCAATAAGGACACAAAAATTAGCCAATGAAAACTCTCGTTTTATACCACAATTTATGCTTTTATGTCCAGAAGCTATTGATGTTAAGCTCTCGGAAAGTATACATCATGTGGTTGTTTCAGAAATGAAGGTGATGAACGTTGAACACTGAAGATGATACTAATAATATTGAATTTATAATAGAGTCAAATTCAGGTGAATCTTCAACAGATGATGCTAAAAAAGGAGAAAATATCTCAGAACCAAAGGTCAAAGATAAATCTAAATCTTCAAAGAAAAAAGTATCTTCAGTGTCTAATATAGAGAAAAAATTATGGAATGTCGCTAAAAAATACAAGTCGTTTTTCGATAAAGATGAAGTTCCTCAAATTGCTGAAAGTGAAGAAGATCGCCAAGAAGTATCTAATGCATATATGAAAATATCAACAAAACGTCATAGACAGTTGGATTCACGCGTTTATCAATCTCTAACAAAAATGCAAAGGACACGAGATGCTAAAGTCGCTTTAGAAGGAACGACTGAAAAAGATAGATTACGAATGATTGCTTGGGAAGTGAAGATTCGTCTACAACCAATTATTTTTGCTGTAGGCGATAGCACAATAGAAATGGATATTTTTAACCTTCATAAGACCGGAGCCGATGTTCGAATTATTGAGGGCACCAGTCAAGAATTACTGATTGAAGATAATATCCTTGATGAGAACAGCATTGCAATAATTGATGACTTGCCCCTCAGAAAATTGACTAAAGACAAGAAAGCAAAACTGAAAAAGGAGATCATTGAGAAATTTGGTGGAAAGATTTTCTCAAAAGATGATTTTAATAGAAAACTTACCAGTCTTTATGCTGATTTGATTTCCTTGATGGTGCGAGAAAAACAAATTATACTTGTAAAACAGCAAGATAATCGATTCAAGTTTATAACCGTAGAACAAGACGGAGATGTTGACTTTGAACATTTAGAAAGTCAATCGCTCGTAATTACACCAAAAATGGTGCAGCTACAGAGTGTAGTTATGAGAAGAAGGAGTAAGAAGCTATGATTGATAACAGGCTAGAAGATTACGACGAAGCAGTGGAAAACACCAGAGGCTCTTCCGAAGTAGAAGAAAAATTAGCAGAAGATTTTGGAGAAATGGATCCACAGTTATTTGTAGCATTATCTTCGCGTTGGAGAAGAGAAAATGGAGCCCTTGCTTTTGGTATAGAGAAAAGACAATTGCGCAATAAGACAGGTTTATCATTGATGGAACTTGAAACACTGCTTGAAGATTTTGGTAAAAAAGTAAAAAGAATAGGATTGGAACTAATTTCATATGTTGAGAATAATCAAGAATGGTATTGTTTACGGTCGATATTTGTCGTTCCAAATGAATTGTCATTAGATGAACAAGCAGTTTTAGGAACAATCATTTTCTTAATAGAGAAAAAAACTGATCACCGAAGAAGGGAAGAAACACCAATTACTTCAACAGAATTAATTGAAAGATTGGTAAAAAGAGGATACTACTCTGAATATACATTAACGAAAATCTTACGTAGATTAGATAATTCTGGTTATGTCCGAAGAGGGGGAAACAAAATACGCTACGGTGCTAGAACAAAGATTGAGATTTCTTCTGAAAGGCGGAAAGAAATAGCTGATAGAACAGAAGGTATGCTCCTATAATTCAATGAGGTGAAGATGATATGGCCGTTGTAACTACTACTACTGTTTCGGTTAGATGTGCAGGACACAATGGTAGAGCCACGCTAAAAGAAGCTGTAGAAGCAGGTTGGAGAATGTGCAGAGTCTGTAGGTCATTTATCTGTCCAAAATGTATCGAAGAGTTTGATTTAAAAATGAATGGCACTTGTCCATCTTTTATTTTCGGAATGGATCAACACCAGCTTAGTCCAGGACCTATTCCAGTTGAAGAAGTAATCCTATTTGCAGAATCAAACAAACAAGAAGGAATAACCGGTGGATTGTTAGAAGCACTCTTCTTTGAAGATGAACAAATGGGTTTTATGCCTTTTTATGCTACTATTGAGAAGAAAAAAGAGGAAGAAGAAGAGGAGGAAGATGAATTAAGTTTAGAGCCTCCAAAAATACAAGAAGAAATGTGGTCCTCTTTCGGATTTGTGATGACTAAAAGAAGACGAGGCAAATTCATTACTTGGGAGAAAATTGGTTAAGGAATTTTAGAAATTAACAACAGGTGGAATACAGGTGACAGAAAAAAAACAAAAACAGAAAAAACTACTTTCCGAATTACTTGGTGAAGTTGCACCTGAGGAAAAACCTTCCGAAAAAATTGAAGAAGAATCTCGGTCTGTTGACACTGAAGAGGTTGCAGAGGAAATTCTAGAGGAATATCCACTAAATGAGATCTATCCTGTATATATTCTACATAGAGTCGTTTATGAAACAATAGTTATGTGTAAGAAAGCCATTCCAAATGAAGCAATTGGAATTCTCTTAGGATATAAGATGCAATACAAAGGAAAGAATTACGTCAAAGTAGTTGATTGGGTCACAGGCAAAGCAAACCAAAGTCAGGTATTTGCAGAATTTACACCTGAGGGCGTAAGACAATACACTACGTTAATTGATGAAAGATACGGTGAAAGTGAAAATCGTCCAAGAATTGTGGGTATAATTCATTCCCATCCATTTGGGTCTAATCCACATTTTTCAGGAACAGATTATAATACATTTCTGAATTTTCCTTATGATGCAGAGCACAATGTATTCGTTCTAGTAGATCCAAAATCTGGCTACTACAAGACATATATGGTACTAACTAATGAAGAAAAACAAAAGGATTTGATTGAAGTAAACTGGGTTGAATATACAGCACGATAAAGAGGTGAAAAAATGACTGAAAAACCACTAAATGTAGGATTTTATGAGGATGATCTTGAAGATCGTAATAGACGATATTACGGAACAGATAACCTCAAACGAATAAA
>JAUWKS010000045.1 GCA_030614005.1 Candidatus Heimdallarchaeota archaeon
CTTCCTTGTTTAAAGTCCTTTTCTCTGGAGATTGCTGAAAGTATTCCTCGTGCTACACAAAATTACTTGATCTTCAAGCGTTTATTCTTCTCCATGTCCTATTTGTCCATATTTCATGACAGCAGTTGAAGCCCTTACTAGCTTCTTTTCTGGATCCAGATGTTCCAAACATTCTAAAATAGCTTCTTTTGGAGAAACAATGTATTTGAAACCAATTTTTTGGATTTTCTCAGAGCTATATACGTAACTCTTTCCAATGTAATTTACTGTAACAGGTGAAGTTGCATTCTTAATTACTTTCACATTCGGTAAAATAGTTTTTAGCATTTTCAGAAAAGGCAACGTAAATTTGAAAAACCAATATTTCATAGAAAAACTCGGAGGTTTTCGATGATAATAACTAGCTACAACATCCATCATTTGGCGATAATTCGTTGGATCCCTTGCAACATTGTATGCTTGCCCTGAAACAGATTTAGCTCTTAAAGCCAGAAAAACTTGAGCTCGAGCAACATCATAAGGAGATGTAATTGAAAATAAATCTTTACCACCGTTAATTAATTTTGGTAAAAATCTATATGACATAATATCTACTAAAGCAGGAATAGTTTGCCTATCTCCTTTACCTATAATAGGTCCTAATCTAGTGGTAATGAAATATTTTCCAGGATTTCTTTCTGAATAGTAAGAAACAAGGTTTTCAGCAATTCTTTTTGTAACTGAATATGGATCTCCTTTTAAGGAACCTATTGGATAATTTTCATCAACATAATAGATTTTTTTTCGACCTAAAAAAGAAGAGTAAACAGCAATTGAACTAGTATGAATAAAACATTTTGCTTTTGATTTAATAAAAGCATCTAACAAAATTCTTGTTCCAAGGACATTTGGAATATACATTTCCATATACGATTGATTGAGTAAGCAATTTGCTGCTACATGAAAAACAAACTCTACACCATTATCCATTATTGAGGAAATTGTATCACTGTCTTGTAAATCACCTTTGATGATGGTTACACCAAGCTCTTTCAAAAAACTAGCTTTGTCTGGATTTCGTACTAAACAGATAACATCTTTTCCCCTTGTTATACCTAACAGCTTTTCTTTAACTATATATTCCGCAACCCGGCTACCTACTTGACCTGTAGCTCCTGTTACAAAGATTTTTGCCATTGACTATTCCCAACGATGTTATTTTTGGTGCGATGTCTATTCATCACATAGATGATATTGCTTTGATTATTGACTTTGATTTAATCAGACCAACTTTTAGTTGGTTAGTTACTATTTAATTCTTTTCTGAGTAGATTTTTAATATAATTAATGATTATTTCTTACTGTATAAGTTAGCAATAGTTTCTATAATAAATTCTACATCTTCTTTTTCTATACCATAATGAGTTACAAAACGAAATACGGAATCCCATCTGCTACTAACAATTATACCTTTTTTTGCTAAATCTTTTTTGAATTGCTGTCCAGTTATACCCAAACCACTGATATCAATAAATAGTAAATTTGTTTGTGTTTCACGAGTAGTAATTCCCTCAATTGCTGACAAACCCTTAGCTAGAGTCTTTGAATTTGCATGATCATCTGCTAGACGATCAATCATAGTATCTAAAGCAACTATCCCTGGTGCAGCAATAATACCTACTTGTCGCATTCCTCCACCGACTAATTTTCTTACACGAAAAGCTTGATCAATAAAATCTTGACTTCCTGCAACAATAGAACCTATAGGGCACGCTAATCCTTTACTTAAACAAAACATAACACTGTCTGCCCCTTTTACTAACTCATGTGCAGGAACACCCAAACCTACTGCGGCATTGAAAATTCTTGCACCATCAATATGAACTTTTAAATGGTGTTTTTTTGCTGTTTTGATTAAATCTTGTGTTTGTTGTATCGTCCAAATTTTCCCCCCAGCTAGATTATGAGTATTTTCTAAAGATACAAGAGAAGAAATCGGATGATGAGAATCAGGAGATCTAATTGCTTCTTCCAACATTTCTGGAGTAATCAGATATCCTTCTTTTCCTGGAACAGTCTTCGTATGAACTCCACCTATCACTGCAGAAGAACCTTGCTCAAATTGAAATATATGTGAATTCTGTTCAAGAATTATTTCGTCTCCACGCTTTGTTTGTCCAACAACACCACAAATATTTCCCATTGTTCCAGAGCTAACAAAGAGAGCTGCTTCCTTTCCCAGAATTTTTGCTGCTTTTTCTTGTAATTCTATGACCGTTGGATCTTCTCTATAAACATCATCACCAAGATTAGCAGTTCTTATGGCCTCATACATTTCTTCAGTAGGCAGAGTAACAGTATCACTACGAAGGTCAAGTTTTTTCAAATAATGTCATCTCAGAATTATCTAATTTATCAAACACCCTTTAATTGAATTAATTATAATACTTTTGATAAAAATTGGTAATATTTAAACTATTTTCAATAAAGTATTAATAATCATGAGGAGTTCTATCCAAAGGGTTAATAAAAAACTGAAGCAATACTATTTTCTAGAGGGCAATTATATGCACAAATTGGACAAAACAGACTTACGAATATTAACAACATTGATAGAGGATTCGAGGACAAGCTATGCAGCCCTTGCAAGAGAAACAAATTTAACGATTCCATCAATTAAAACACGAATTCAAAAGTACATCGATACTGGGCTGATCGAGAAATTCACCATTATTCTTGATGAAAATATGATTATGAAAGGGACATCGATGACTTTTCTATTAAAAATCAAACCAAGTCATTTAGATGAAGTTGCCAAAAAGCTATACAAAAGCCCATTTATTGCTAATATGACAATTACTTCAGGTCATTATAACCTAATTGTTGTCACACACAATATGCATGATAAGGATAAATTAGATTTTATCAAACATATTAATTTATTACCAGGGGAATCAGTTATTGAACTTGTTTCATCTATTAATCTCGAGACATTTTTGTGTAAAACAATAGAACTGCCAAGTTCACCCATAAATTTAGTTATTCGTTGTGATTATTGTCATCGAGAATTTTCCGGAGAAGTATTTTCAAAAGCAATCCTTGGCAGAAAACGATACTTTGACAACCCAATTTGTCAAGAAAAATACGAGGAACGAGCTAGAAAATATATTAAAGGTGAGCTTTTTAGACACCCAGATGAAGAAGATGCTGCCAAAAAGAAATAACCTTCTTCTACTAACTTTCTTTCTTCAGTACAATTATTATAGGTCAGTTTAAGTATAATAACTAAAGGTGCTACTGTTTGTCTGAACTCAAAAAATTCGATGCAATATTATTTGATATCGATGATACTTTATTCAATAGTACATTGATGTCTCAAACAGCGAGAATGAATGCTATTAGAGCTTTACGAGAAGCAGGATTAGAAATCAACCGAAAAGAAGCTTTCAATCATTTATTGGAGATTGTTAAAAAATATGGTTCCAATTATCCTAATCATTTTGATCGCTTAATTGAGGAACTTGGATTCGAAACCCACCCGAAATTGATTGCAGCAGCTGTAGTTGCATATCACAAAACAAAGACCTCATTATTACTTCCATTCCCTGATGTTGTACTCACATTACTTACTTTGATGAAAAATTACCGAATAGGTATTATTTCAGATGGGATAAAGGAGAAACAATGGGAGAAATTAATCTACTTAGGCCTTCAACATTTTTTTGAAACAGTTGTAATTAATGAAAATCCTAAATCATGGAAACCATCAAATATTGGGTTCAAACGCGCTATGAAAAAATTAACTTTAAAAGATCCTACGAGAATTATGTATATTGGAAATAAAATTGAATCTGATATTTTAGGTGCAAATCAAATGAAAATGGTTAGTGTTTTATTTGATCCCGAACAGAAGGTAAATATTGATCAGTTGCAAAATGATCATAAACCAAATTATGCTATCAAAAGAATAAGCAAAATTATTGACATTATTTAGAAGTTTAAACAAAAAAAATGTATTTAATGGTCGATAAAACCGTTAGAATAAAAATTTAAAGGTGGGGAGAAAAAAGTTCCCCAGATTTCCTTTTAACGAATAGTGTGTTTTTTTGCGAATTAGATAAAAATAATACAGTTATGTTTTTGCAATAAATGGTTTACATTTATGCCCATCGCATTCAGGTACAGGAATGGATTTTCCACAACCTTCTACTTTACAAACCAGATTATCGCCGTCTAATTCCATTATTTCACCGCAACATAAAGGCCAGTCATATGTCTTACTACAGTCATCACACTTGAACATTAATTTCATATCTGATTCTTGTGCTTTGGTTTGTGTTTCCTTTAGGTTCACGCCTTTCAAATCTGCTTCTGAAACTTGCATTTCTTTATCTGACATAGTTGATATCACCATCTTTTTCTTTGGAAGTTTTGATGATTATTTAATATTACTGTATTAGCATTCCACATATAAATTTGATTAATGAGGACATTTCGCAAAAAAAATAAAATCTTCGAAAGGAGACTCTAACTGCTAAGTTATTTGTTTAGATATTTTATTGCTGTTAATGCTAATATAGTACTTCCAATTGTCAGTGCATCTTCATCAATATCGAATTTCGGATTATGACAAACAGCAATTATGCCTTTTTCTTTATTACCTGATCCAAGCCAAAACATGGTTACTGGCAAGCGATAGTTATCACTGAAATCAAAGAAATCCTCTGCACCCATTCCAGGATATTCTTCCTCTATTACATTCTCTGTACCAATCAATTCACTTGCAGCATCATTTAAGATAATGTTTAGACCTGCATCATTTATTCCAGGTGCATAACCTCTTTTTATTTCAAGAGTTATTTTAACATCAAACATTTTTTCGGTTCCCTTGACAATCCTTTGAAGATATTTGTGAGTTTCATCTCTAACAGTTGGTAATAGAGCTCGGATTGTTCCTGTTAAGCGAGCAGTTTCGGGAATAATATTGAACGCTGATCCAGCATGAAATGTTCCAACAGTAACAACGACGGGATATACGGGGTTAGTATTTCTTGAAGCGATTGTCTGTATAGAGTTAACCAAATGAGAACCGATAAAAATCGAATCTTTAGTTTCATGAGGATAAGCTGCATGTCCACCTTTTCCAACAATGTCAATCCAGAATTCATCTGCACTTGCAGTCAAACTTCCATCTTTAAATTTAATTTGACCAACTTGAGTTTCTGTATCAACGTGTAAAGCAATAACAGCTGAAACGTCAGGATTTTTTAGTGCACCAGCTTCAACCATAGGTTTTGCTCCACCTAAACCTTCCTCAGCAGGTTGGAAAAATAGTTTTATGTTGCCTTTAATCTTGTCTTGTAATTTTACTAGAATTTTTGCTACACCAATGAGTATCGCTGTATGCGCGTCATGACCACAAGCATGCATTTTTCCATCAATGGTAGATTTATAGGGAACGTCATTTTCTTCTTGTAATGCTAAAGCATCCATATCAGCTCGAATTCCAATAGTTGGACCATCACCTGCGCCACCTTTAATTAGTCCGATAACACCAGTTTTTGCTACATTTGCTTTTATGTCAATTCCAAGCTCTTTTAGTTTCTTTACCACAAGCTCAGATGTTTCTTTTTCTTCGAAACCTAGCTCTGGGTTCATATGGATTTGACGTCTAATATCGATTATTTCAGATTTAATTTCTTGCGCTATTTTCAAAACTTCATCTTTCATAGTACAATTCCTCTTATCATTCGAAATTTAACAACTATTTCTAACAAATGACAATACTTAACTCAATTTTAAAGTTATTTGATTACAAGTCAATAGCTATTTTCTTTGAGTATATTTTGAAATGGTATTCAACAACGATTTCTCAACTTTAATATTTAATCCCCTACCCAATGCAATTACTGCAAAAAGCAAATCACCATATTCTTCCATTATTTTTTCAGGTGATGTGGTTTTACCAGGATGCAAACCTGCACTAATCTGTAGTTCTTTAGAGAATTCACCTAGCTCCTCTATAACAGGTTCAATTAACCATTCTTTGGACCAGTAACCACCTAAAGAGTTGATTAACTCATCTACTTTTTGACAAATTATTTCGAAATCAGTCATAGTAATTCAAATGATTCTATAGAGAAAAACAATCAAAAAACTTTCTGGTATCCAGAATCAATTTCTAATAATTATTTCAAATTTGTTGATGTTCTGATGCACTTACTAGCCAGAAAGTTTGTGTTAATATTGCAAAAACATCTGTTAAATATGATTGACGTTTTTCTTCGAGTGCTTTCTCACTCATTGAATCTATCTTTTTCATATTCTTTTTCAAATCATCTTGATCTGCTTTCATTGTTTCAGCAAATTTCTCCATTCCCAATTGTTCTGCTAATTCACAAGCTTCATCTATTTCTTCAATACCTTCTTGGTATTTATTTCCATATGCAAGAGCTTTTGCTAGTGCACGTTTAGCATACATTGTTAGTGGTAAGAACTCCAAATCTAATGAGATAAAAACCATATCTTCCATCTTCCCCATAGCTTCTTCAAAAAGACTTTCATCTGCTTTTTCTTGATACTGGAGTAATAAAACATTGGTCTTCTCAACTATTGCTAAAGCCATTGTTAATGCAGATGGAAACTCTAATGCTTTCTCAAAAACACTTTCTAAATAACTATCAGCTTTTGTAATTTCTCTTTTTTGAATTAAGAATCTTATTCGAGATATTAAAGCTTGAACATTTTCCTCTTCGGAATTATGAATTGAAGCAAAAAGGTCAGCTCTGCTAACATAGGTTTCTGCTAATGACAAATTTCCGAGTGCAGTAGAAATTTCAAATAACCAATTAAGAAGATCAAAATATAAATCATCTTTTTTACCAAGTTTCATACAGAAATTTAACGCTTGTTCGAACTCGTCAAATGCCGCATCCAAATTTCCAACAATTGCATTCAATTGCCCTAATTTCATATGTTCGAGTAGCAATTCTTCTTCACTTGCATTCATCTTTTCTTTGAAAATAACAACTTTGCTTCTGTTCTCCACTGCTGACCAGAAATCACCTGAAATAAAATTAACAAAAGCCAAACCACTATAAATAGAGGGAAGAAGCACCTCAAAGGAATTCTCTTTTGCTATTTCTAATGCACGTTTGTATGTTGCTAACGACTCAGCATATTGCCCTTTTATTGAAGCAAATCTAGCAAGCGCATTTAGAGAAACAGTCATAGCATAGAAGTCACTTGTTTTTTCAGAGATAGCATATGATTCAGTATAATATTGTTCAGCTTTATCTTGTTGATTTTGATTGAAAGCAAGATTTGCTAATTTCGAGACGCAAGTAGACACACCAATCTGATCTTTCAATTTTGTGTATGCTATTTTAGCTTTCAAGTAATTTTTTTCAGCTAATTCAGTCTTGTTTTGTTTCTCAAATAGTTCGCCTTGAATTCTAATTGCTTTTGCTTCTAGTGCTAAAAATCTCTTTTCTTTAAGTGTTTCAAATACCAACTTAAGATAGTTGTTGGCTTCAGATGCATCATTGAGACTTAAATAACCCATTGTAAGATCTAATTGAAGCTGAGCCATCCAATATGCATTATCTATTTCTTCAGCAATTTTATATGTAATTTGAATTTCTTCAATTAATTCTTTGGGTGAAAGTTGAAGAGTCATAAATCTTCCTTTAAGTAAATATGCAGGCATAAAAATATGATTAAAATCTGGTAAAGAGTGTTTATATTTCTCTTCGAATTTATCAATGCTCTCCATTATCTTATCTAAATGAGCTTGATCTTTTGAACCACGAACAATCAATATTTGACCAAGAACGCCGAGAGTTTCTATGTATTGAAGGATATCACCTGAATTTTCAGTTATTTTTTTGATGTCTTCTAACATTTTTATTGATTCATCAATATCTCCTTGAGCGGCTTTTGCTAAAGCTTGCCAAATTCGAGCACCATCATTTCCCATTTCTTTTTCCTTAAATCCCTCTGATTCAAAATAAGCATAATCTGAAAGCATATAAGCAATTTTAGCAGCTAAATACACAATCTCATAATCATCAGAAGGTAATGCTGTTGATTTTGATATTCGAGTAAACTTTTTCAGAAAAACATTGATATCGCTGGAGTCTTTCCCTAAACGATCGAATTGAAATTCTATGCTTTCCAAAGATTCTTTGGAGAGACGATTTTCATGCAAATTGAAATCTTTTGGGAGCACCAAATAATAACCCTCAATTTATTTATAAGAATAATAATAACGATTAGTTATTAAACTTTAATGAAAGGACAAAATAGTTTTAACTTTACAGATAAACACAATTGTTGTCTTAATCTTTTAAATGTTTTTTAGGAAAATTCTCTACCATATTTAAATGTATAAGTATGAGACTAAATTAAAGAGAAAATAGCACAATCCGAAAGGTAATAAAGAAGTTCGGTAGATTTTTTATCAAGAAAAGCTTTTTCAATTATTAGAATAACGTTCTTTCCTAATGCGTGGTGAAAAAAATGAGCGAAGAATCTTCCTCCCTCAACCAAAAACAACTGGCTAAATTGGAGAAAAAGGCAAAACAATTCGGGTACGAAAATTTGAGCTTCTTCATTGAAGATATTGATGTACTACTTCGACCTTCCAATCTCCTTAAAGAAAAGGATATGAAATATTTTGAATTAGAGAATTTAATCTCATTACTTGATAGTAAAAAAATCAGTTTAGGTATGGCTCCTAGAATGATTTCTATGGTATCAAAATATTCAGAAAGAAATGAAGAATTGGAAGAAGAAACTGCCACTCTTAAACAGGAAAACATTACTCTAAAGAGTAAACATCAGACAGCTGCAGCTCAAGCAAAAGAATTACAAAATCAGTTACAGAATCTATCCGCAGCTCCTCAAGCTGATGCAAAAATTAGAGAAACAAACATCAAGTTGACTGAAGAAAGTAAATATCTCAAAATAACTAATGAATCGCTTTCAACTGATCTAAAGAAGATTAAAGTGAAATATGATGAAAAACTCGAAGAAGCAAATGATTTAGAAGTCGAGAATAGTCAATTAGAAATGCGTATGAAAGATCTTCAAAGAGAACTTAAAGAAGTTGCTCTAGAGTTTGAAGAAGAAAAGAGAAAAGGGTCAGGTTCAGATAAAACACTCAAGAATATTGAAAAAATTATTGAAGAATTAGATGAGATTTATGGAACAGTAGATGATCCTTTCAAGAAGGAATTTCTAGCTTTTCTTGGTGTAGAGCTTAGTGAAATCATTGACAATAGGCATATCACTAAACAAAAAATACTGAATCAAATTGCTATTCATGCTCATGAAATTGAGAAGATATTTGAACCTCAAATAGCTTCAATGGCAAGAAGACAATTTGTGAGTGAAGCACCAGTTCAACAAGCTACAAAATCACGTGAAACTATTCCAGAACCAGCAAAAAGAAAACCCGTTGAAACTTCAACAAAAGAAACTACTCCCACAACTGAAGAAATAGATCAAGATCCTGACGAGCGCTCTGTAAAACCAAGTGATTTTCTTAAAGGCAAAGGTGTTCAAAAAGCTAAACCAAAAGATGATGATGGTGAGAAAGAACAACCCGAACTTGAAGAAGAAGTAAAAACTCCAAAACCAGCATATACAAAGAGAAAATCAAGAAGTAAAAAACCAGTTAAAATTGATCGAACTCCAAGCCCAGAGCTTGTGAAAGTTATCGATGTTTTCATTAAATATATTGAGGCGATCAATGATACAAGTTCGTTTAATGACATATGTGATAAATTCATAGAACAAATGTATGAACATGTGGGTTCTCCCGGTATGACCAAAGTCTATAAAATAAAAAGTGGTGGAGTAAAAAGAAAACAAATGCTTATTGATCTCCTAACTGCTTGGAAGAAAGAATTACCAGAAATGTAATAATAAATTGTTTAAAATAAATAAAATTAATCTCGGAGAGAAGAGATGATCTCTTCCTCTCAAGAATTTTTTCTAAATATGAATTTCAGCTATCTGATTAATTGCTATTCCTGCCATGCCACCTTTCTCAAATCGAAGTCTAACCCGCTTGTTTCTAATTTGACCATGGGTTGCAGAAACAATTCCTTTAGCAATAGCATCGCTACCTTCAAAGTTAAGAGTGAATTTTCTACCCACTAATGCTTTATGATTAACGTCATCTAAAATCAATGCAATTGCTTGATTGGTGACTTGTAATCGGTTGCTTCTTCTATAACTCACTATTTTAGCTTTTACCGTTGTTGCTTTTTTGGAAGTTTTTTTAGTTGCAACAGGTTTCTTGACAGCAGATTTCTTAGTAGTTGAAGTTTTAGCTTTTGAAGCAGTCTTTGGTTTAGTTGATGTTTTCTTAGGAGTAGCTTTTACACTACTTTTTTTGGATGTGGTTTTCTTTGTAGAAGTTGTTTTCTTTTTTTCTGACATAATATCACATTCTTTTGTTCTCTAATGAAAAGTGGAGCAAAGTCTATTCAAAAAGTTTTTCGCTAGAACTGAATTTTATTGTTAAAACTTGGTCCTAGCTATTACTCTCGGCTTTTTTGAATCGTTTTTCAACTTTTAATAGAACACTTTCAAGACTTTGGAGAAAGTTTTCAATTTCACTCTTTTTGATTGACACTAAACGACCAGATTGGTGAACTAAAGTATTTCTTTTCTTTCTTATTTTATTAAATGATTGTTCTTCTTTTTCACTTACCAAAGCTTTGTCTTTAAGAAATTGGAGCATAACTGAAAAATTTGTATGAACTTCAATTGGGGCATCAAATCTATCTAAAATACCTTTGAAAAGCTGTTCAGTCGATCTAAAGAGAAAAACTAGCGAAGTTGCTCTTTCTTCCTCAGAAATCTCATCCCACATATTCAATCTATTCTTTACGTACTCAATATCTGTTTTGAGGGAATTAAGTTCATGATCATAACTAAAAACATCTCGAGCAATGTCATAGAAAGGACTATCAAAGAATCGATTTTTGATTATAGCCGTTTGTTCAGCAGTTACCTCTAATTCATCTAATATTGGTTTATATATTCTCCAAGCTTGTTGTTTAGCAACTTGATTGCGAGCATATACACGCAATGCTTCTGAGAGATGCTCAGAAAACTCTTGTTCATAGATTCCATCAATTCGTCGCGAATGCTTGCGTAATAATCGGTCTCCTACTAAGCTTTCAGTAGGAAATTGGCTTAGCGCTCTAATGTAATTATTTCTTTTAATTTGTTCTTCTTCATCAACAAAAATAACAATTGGAAGAGTTTCAAGCATTAATTGTCTTAAACGGTTAAGAGAATAAATCGCTAGCAAGTCACTTAGAATAGTCAAAGAACCAAAAAGCAAAGCAAAGATTGCTACATTTATACTATTGGTTATTTGATCAATATAAATGAAATCTAAAGAGATTGGTGTGTAATGAAGAATAATTATTCCAATAAAGTCTACTAAGGATAAAATAGACCAAAGAATGGAAAACAGAAATAACGTTTCAAAACTGCTCAATAAATTATTTTTCTTATCACTACGAGACCGACTTATATACGAATCAATATACAAACCTTTGACGTCATTTACCAATTGAGGGATTAACTTACCATTAATTTCTTCTCTAATCTTCATTTTTTGTTTATCAGCTAAATGATCTTCATCACCTGAAAAAATAAATAGGGAATCTAAGTTTTCTTTTAGGTTTTTCTCATAGTATTTTGCTGTTCCACTTACAAAGTAGATTAACATTGGTGATGCCATATATAAAAATAAAGCAGGAGCAATAAGCAAAAATGCCCATAAAATAAGTGTTCTAAAATCGAACTCTATACCTTTTACTGTTAAATAAATTGCATATACAATAAACTCAAGGATTATAGGTGCATAAGCGCCTAAAAAGAACCGTTGATTAAAGAGAGCATTTGTTGTTCTACTTTGAAATCTGCTTGAAATTGTTTGTCAACCCCATCAATAATATATAATCAATAATAAATAACTGAAAGAGTAATTAATGAATCTTCTCTTAATTTAAAATAGAAGTTAATAATGAAGAAATATACGAGGGGAAAAATATTCGGAAAAAACATCAATATATAAAAAATAGAGGGATTTTACTATCAGATTGTTGTGAGGAAAAGATACTCAAAGCAAGAAAAATCGTTTTAGATATTCTTGAGGAAGGAATTGAAGCAGCAAACCCTGAGAAAGTAGTAAGAGAATTTCTAACTGTCAAAGATGATAAATTGATATTACCTGATTATTCTAAAATAAATCTAAAAGAAAACAAAAGAATCATTGTAATTGGAACTGGAAAAGCTTCTGCTTTAATGGCTTTAGCTGTAGAAAATCTTTTGGGAAAATACATTACTCAAGGTTTGGTTTGTGTACCAGAAGAAGAAATTGAGAAAAAGTATCCATTAAAGAAAATAATTCTGCAAACAGCAGGACATCCTTACGTAAATGAAGGAAGCATTGCTGGTGCGAAAAAGATTTTAGCATTAGTTGAAAATTTGAATGAAAATGATATTGTTCTCGCTTTGATAAGTGGAGGAGGTTCAGCTCTATCAGAATTACCTCTCGAGACAATAAGTCTAGCAGATTTACAAGAAATGTTTAACCTCTTGACAAAAGTGGGTGCTACAATTCATGAATTAAACACCATTAGAAAGCATTTGTCAAAAATTAAAGGAGGGAAACTAGCAAAAATAGCTCAACCGGCAAAAGTAATTTCACTAATCATCAGTGATGTTATTGGTGATGATTTAGATACTATTGCATCAGGCCCAACGGCTCCAGATAATACAATTTGGCAAGACGTAGAAACAATAGTACAAAAATATAATCTAAAAGGAAAAATACCAGCATCAATAGCTCAGATAATTGACAAAGGAATGAAAAATGAAATTGAGGAAACTCCAAAGAAAACACAACCATTTTTTAAGAAAGTAAAAAATTTCATTATTGCGTCGAATGCAGTTTCATGTATCGCTATGAAAGAAGCAGCACTCGATATTGACTTAAATTGTAAAATTCTTTCTACAGAAATAAATGGAGAGGCGAAAGATGTAGGTGCTAAAATAACTACTGCAATTAACAATGCGGAGAAGAATACTTTGCTTATTGCCAGTGGTGAAACAACAGTAAAAATAACTGGTCAAGGTCATGGGGGAAGAAATCAAGAATTAGCATTAGCTTCAGGAATTCTACTAAAGAAATCTGAAACAATAGTAATAGCTTCTATAGGATCTGATGGAAAAGATGGTCCAACTGAAGCAGCAGGAGCACTCATGGATAAATGCATTATCAAAACAGCAAAACGAGATAATTTAGATTTACAAGAATACCTTACTAACAATGATTCATATAATTTCTACAAAAAGGTTAATGGTTTAATAATTACTGGATTCACAGGAACAAATGTTATGGATCTAATTCTCGCGTTGAAAATGAAAGAATAATCACTATCTAGAATAAACGATGTAAAATAATATATTTTAATAGGAGAAACACTAGGATATCTTAGTTACAAAGAGTTTTTGAATAGTTAGAGAAAAGAGAAAAATGTCTATATTGGTAAATATATAAGATAGAAGGTTCTATGAAATAACGAGCGTGAACAAAAGTGGCTAATTCATCATTGTATCAATATGCATCAAAATATGCACAGAAAGCATATGACCAAGATCAAGCTGGAAATTATAAATCAGCTTTTCAAAATTATCTGAAAGCTGCAGAAATTCTACAGCAACTTATAAGCTTCACGAGTAATCCCCAGCTAAAAAATATGTACTATATAAAATCAAAAGAATATCTTGCTCGAGCAAAGGAATTGAAAGATCAAGGTATGCAACCAGCGGATACGAGTAGAAAGAGAAGGAGTTCAAGGAAGAGTAGCGGAGGGGATTCATCTGATTCAGATGAAGAAAAAGATGAATTAGAAGAGGCAATTGATGAAATCATTATTGTGGAAAAACCAAATGTCAAGATGAGCAATGTCGCAGGTTTGGAAGAGGCAAAAAGAGCTCTAAGAGAAGCGATTATTTTACCTATGAAAAGACCCGATTTATTTACTGGCGCAAGGAATCCTTGGAGAGGCATTCTATTATTTGGTCCCCCAGGAACTGGAAAAACATTACTTGCTAGAGCTGTAGCTACTGAAGTTGATGCAACGTTTTTCAATGTCAGTGCTTCAAGCATTATTTCGAAATGGTTGGGTGAATCAGAAAAGCTAGTTACACAGTTATTTGAATCTGCACAAGAAAAACAACCATCTCTAATATTCATTGACGAAATAGATAGTATAGCCTCCACGAGAGGCGGAGAACATGATGCTATGCGAAGAGTGAAAACAACGCTCATGACTCAAATGAGTGGTGTGACTTCCAAGAAAGAAGACCGAGTAGTTGTTATTGGTGCAACAAATCTTCCTTGGGAAATTGACCCAGCCTTTAGAAGCAGATTTGAAAAGAGAATTTACATTAATTTACCAGATTTACCTGCAAGATCGAAAATCTTTGAGATTCATTCCAAAGGAATAGAAATTGAGGACACAGTAGATTTCCAACTTATTGGTGAAATGAGTGATGGATACTCTGGAAGAGATATTCAATTAATTTGTCGTGAAGCAGTAATGATGCCTGTTAGAGAACTCGATATTTCAGGTGCCCTAGATGACCCAGATATAAAAGCTCGAGCTGTAACAGTGCAGGATTACATGTTAGCATTTGAGAAGATTAAACCAAGTGTTGCCCCTGAAGAATTACTTAGATATAGAGATTGGGCTGAAGAATTCGGAAGTATTTGAAACAATCATTCGAACAAATTCCATTATCTTCATCTAGCAATTAGCTAAAGATTTTTCTTTGGAAATTGTTAGACACCATTCTAATGATTTCTAAATTTTTCAACAGGAGCGCAGATAAATTGCCTATTATTAAACATTAAAATATGTCTTAAAAATAATATACTTAATATTCAATCAAAATGTAAAAAAATATTATTACAATTAAAACAAAATGAATAAAGTATTAACACAGTGTAAATAAACACAGTATGAGGAAAATAGTTTAAAATGAATTGTTTACACTATTATTCTGTTATTTAGAGAAAATGCAGCGGGAATGCGTTATGTCAGTAAAAGAGAAGAAAAGTAAAGAAAAAACTAAGTCCAAAGGCAACAAGACAAAGCAAGTTGCAGTGAAGGAGAAAGTGAAAAAAGAAAAAACTGTAGAAAAGAAACCCGCTGAGAAACCTAAAACTAAAATTAAACCACCAAAAGAAGCAACAATTACTATTTCTTTAATTGAGAACCCAGTAACAACAGAGGAAAAGATATTCAATGCAATGCTTCGAATTGAACAATTAATTGAATCTGATGTGGCAATATCTCGAGAAGATCTTTTTGATCTTGGACAAGACATCGAAAGACAGCTAGAAGAGATACTACCGGAATGGATTAATAAACCCTGGATGTATGTCACACCAGAGCATCAAAAGCAACTTGATTCCTGGTGTTCTGATTGGTCTAACTTTATTATGGAATATGCTAGAATAAATATCAAACACATTATCCATGTCGAAGAAGAAAGCTCAAACTATCCTTTCAATAATAAAACAGCAAAGAAAAGATTAGATAGAGAACAACTTCAAGAAATAGGCGATTACATTGTTGCTCAAGAGATGGGAATCTGGTGGGATAAGAAGAAAATACGATTACGTTTGTATTGGCGAACCCTTGATGAATGGGGAGATATCATCTATGAGTGGAGTATTAAAACAGGGAGAGCTGCAAGTGCAGATAGAGTAATGACATTATTTGACATTCAAGATGCAGGACAACCTTGGAGTTCTATACCTCAACAAGATCTCAAAAGGATTTTCAAACTCATGCATGAAAAAGGATATATTGAATGGGCAGATAAAAAGAAAAAGTCCATTGCTTTCTTATTCTAAAAAAATATTAGAAAGAAAAGAATTTCTTTTTCTTTTCTTCAGCTAGTGCTATTACATTCAAAGTGATTCCAAAATTCAATATACTTATTGACTGAACACTATTTATTATTGTAACAGTGTTTATTCCGAGTTGTTTTGGTGAATTTTTATAGATAGTAAAAACATCACTTTGAGATGGGTTACTTGAGATATGCAAGTCAAATGTTGTATTTGTTATCCATGAAATAGCATTGTACAGAAATTCTAGATTTTCTGTCGCTTCGTATTTATTATTTATGCCCCAATTATCGATCATGAAATTTGATCCAGAAATTAATACTCTTCCGGAACTGTAGAGAGAAGTATTAAATCCCGCTAATACTGGTCGTAAAGTACTGAATGCGTCATTACCCCAAGCAATTTCCTGTGCATTATCTCCAGTAATATTCAATATTGCTCCATAATAGTCAATACTTGTAATTCCTGCTGTGACAGGGTGATTTTGCAAAAAGTTTGTTATTTCAACTACATCATAGTTCCCATCACTAGGATCTACTTCTAATGAAGGAATACTAAATTCAGTTGCAGTAATATTGAAATTTTGTAATAAGCGGTTAGTTTCAGTGAGGTTGGATGAGTCATCATCTGTTGTTAATACAAATAAGCCATTTCCATCGTTAACAAAGTCCACTAATGCAGTAATAGTATCATTAGAAAATGGTCTATAGAAATTTTCGATTTGATTGGTTGAATTAAAGCGTAAACCATAGGAATTTGGATCAGGTAATATCACAGCATCATAGCTACTTAAATCAGTATAATTTTCAGGAGATCCAAGTTCAATTAATGCTATTGATTCATCAGCGAGATAATCTCTCATTTCAAGGAATTGACCTAATAGATGATCTATACTCCATAAGGAATGGTAAACATCAAATCCGATACGCACTACTGGTTCCAGTACTTCTACGGAAATGTTTAGATGTATAATTTCATCATATTGACTTTCAAATCTTATTTGCTCAAAATAATTGTCAGTTGGAGTGAAATCGGAAGGGACGTCAATATAACAATCTAGAATACCAGATTGATTATTTGTAAAAGTGCTTGCAATCGATAATATTGATTCACTGGGTGTGATAATATTAGAAGTAATTGTGTAAACCATTTCTTGTGAGGAAATTACTGTTAATGGGAAAGACCAGATGTCTTCTTGAAAAACTTTAGAGATACCAAAGGGTAACTCCCCAGGTAAAATGTATGAAAGAATAGGTACATCATTTACTTTCGTTGCATCAGTAATTAATTTTTTAGCTCCCTCAACACTTGGAAAACCCGCGCCACCATATTGTGCGAGATACTCAGCATTAGCATCAGCACTTCGCATTAAAGCAGCTTTAAGTAATCCTGGTGATGAAACATATCCTTGCTCCCTACACCAAGAAAGTAGCAGGGCGGCTTTAGCAGCAATTTTTGGTGCTGCAAAACTTGTTCCAAGAACATTCAAAGCAAAACCGGAATCAAGCAAATCGGGTTTTATTCGGTGATCTTTTAGAGGTCCTAAACTACTGTAATAAGAAACACCAAGATAATCAACAGCACCAACGGATATAGCTTGTAACGCATCTGCTGGACCATTAATCGAAGAGAGTGAGTACCGTAAATCATCTCCACTGTTCCCAGCTGAAACAACTGTTAATACACCTTTTTCTAGGGTTGCTCGATTAATAGCTTCAACAATAGTATCATTGTACAATATCTCTCCACCAAGAGAAATATTAACGATATCAGCTTCAGCTTCATCTACAGCCCACAGAAAAGCAGCTAATAATGCTTCATAGCTTGCGGAGCCATCGGAATCTACACATCTACCAATGATTAACTCCGATTCTGGTGCAATTCCATCTGCTTTGCCTGCAATTGTTAATGCAATAACGGTTCCATGTTGAACATCTGTATCATCAACAATAGTGTAATTTTTATCAAAACCATATTCCGTTGTTGCGAAATTCTTCGTTAAAATTACCCTATCACCTAAATGGTTTGAGATTTTATAGCCAGCTATTTTTGCATCCATATTTATACCTGTATCTAAAATAGCTATTTTAACACCTTTTCCTCCGGATCCTTGTGGAATATAAAACGTTAGAAACAATATCCCGCTTGCTGAGATCACCAAAAAGATAATTACAATTGTCCATAAAGTAGTATTATATCGTTGCTTGCTTGCCATAGAATTACAACCTCAGATTAAAGCAATAATAGCTTTTGTGCTTTAAAAGATTTAATATTAAGATGATGTACGAACTATCATTAAAAACTATTGAAAGAATCACAAATTCGAGGAGAAAACTATGAAAAATGAATTTAAAGTGAATCCTATTGGTTATATACGGAAAAGTGAAACTAAAACTTGGATTGAAATTACCAAAGAATATCAACCTGGTTTGCTAAATCTGAGTAAATTTTCACATTTAATTACTATCTGGTGGATAGAAGGGAAGGATACAAAAGAAGACAGAGCTAGACTTCAAGTTCACCCTTGCGTTGATGGAAATAGAGAGAACTCACCTCTTACTGGAGTTTTTGCTTGTCGAGCACCAATGCGACCTAATCCTATTGGTTTGACCATAGTGAAAATTTTAGCGGTGGAAGAAAATAAAGTCTACATTGATAGGTCAGACGCATTCCACAATACTCCAGTTATCGATCTTAAGCCTTACATACCAAAATCTGATTGTATTCTCAATGCAATATTACCCGATTTTATGGAGGCAATTGCTTATCCAAAAAAGCAGTGAAAAGAAAAGAATTTTTTGCTTCCTGAAATAGGGAAGCAGTTGGATTCTTCCTTAGGAAAAGTCAATAGCAATACCAGGACGACCTGGTTCTGCCACATTTGCCTTAGGATGAGTTGATTTCGATGAGTAAGTAACTTGGAATTCCTTAATCTTGTATTCATTCTTAAAGTAATCAATAGCATCTGTGATAGCAGCAAATTCTGATTTGGTGTTCAATGTTGAATCGATTCCAGGATGTTTAGTTAATTTTTGAGCATATTTGACAGCTTTGTTACCGTTTTTCTTAATGTCATCATGTTCCATAATTGCTTTGATTAAATTTTCTGGTTTTCCACGTCGGATTTTCAATATTTTATTCATCCATTCTGGAGCAATGAATATTTCAATCTTTGATGGATTCTTCTGCTCTTGTTTCTTGATTGCGCTAAAGATGCCTTCGATATCTTCTTTGACATTTTTAACCAATTGCTCCTCTTGCTCCAATTTGTTTTTGATGCGCTTTTTATCTGCTTTGGGGAAAGGTCGAAATGATGCAAAACCAGACTTTTGTTTCCTAACAATTTCATTCACTTCTTCTGCAAAATGAGGTATAATAGGAGTCATTAAATCAACTAATGTCAATAATGCTTCTCTATAACCAGGACCTTTAACATTTACAGATCTCGCCTCATACCATTTCAAATCGTTTAGTATATCGAAGAATCCTGAACCAACAGCACTTCTTGTGCGAACGTTTTGATAGTGTTCTGTTGTTTCAAGTATTTTCTTTTGCAAGCGGCTGATAATCCATTGATCAATTTTCTTTTCTTCATCAGAGAAATTTGTCGAAGAAATTTCGTTGAACAATGTCTTCATTTTTCGACCAGCTGCTTCTGCATCTGCAAATCGGAAACTTGCATCAGCATATCCTTCACCACAATAAGCCAAACCAAATCGTGTTGCATCTGCACCAAATTTCTCTATTAGTGCTTTGAGGGTTACAGAGTTACCTCCACTTTTACTCATTTTGTCGCCTTCAATCAATATCATCCCATTTGCTTCAATTTCTAATGGATAGTGATTCTTGGGGAATAATGCCAAATGTTGAAAGATATAGAAAGTGAAATGATTAAAGATCAATTCTTTTGCACTTGCACGGAAATCAGGAGGATAGAAATAATCAAACTCTTCTTTCATTTCTTCAATCATTTCTTTGGCTAAACCAGAGCTCTCGATTGCTTCTTCAATCGTTGCTTTATTTCTGAAAAGATAATCAAACAATTCGTTTGGCAATTGTTCTGGTTTGATATCATTTTCATTAATAATTCTTGCAATTGTATAATATGCCATATACACTGTACTATCTGATAATGTTTCCACTAACCATTCTTTATCCCATGGTAAAGGAGTACCCAGGCCACTTTTACGTGCACATGCTTTATCTCGCAACCAATTGATCGTATATACAAAAGCTTGCTTTGCTTCTGGAGGATAAATAGTCATCTTTTTGTTCAGATGATTCATAGCTATCTTTTTCCACTTCTGGTCTCCATAGGTAATAAACCACTGATCTTTCAAGATTTTAACATGGTTTTTGGTTGAACATCGACAGATAACAGGTTCAGCTGGTTCTAACAATAAAGAAGTAATTTTATCAGCTTTGAGATCTTTTATTAGAATATCTTTGATATCGCTAACTTTGGTTTTGGCATATTTACCGCAATTTTCACGCATTGCTCCTTTATGGAATTCTTCTTTGTAAATTGTTTGAGTGGCTTCTTCGGTTTTAGGATCATCTTGTGATTCAATGCCCATTGCTTCGATAATATCTTTTGCAGGATGATCGCCTAAACCATCTGTTTTTATCATTGAAATTAAATCAATATCATCTGCAAAATCATCAGGTAAGCCATATTTTGTTAACATATCAGAATTGTTTTTCAAATCTCTCAAGGCAACAAAATCAAAAGGCGCATGGCTTGGAACACTCATAACCACACCAGTGGTATGGTCAACTGCCACGAAAGTAGCGGGTAATATTTTCACATCTTCTTCTCGTACAGGAGTGTGACAAGATTTACCAATGATTTCAATACCTTTGAATTTACGAATTACTTTGACATTGTGTAGTTGATCCTTTAATTTGATGATTGCAGGTTCACTTACAAACCATTTTTCCCCATCTACTTCAGCTTCTACATAGTCACCATCAGGATGAATCCACATATTTGTGACACCAAAAATGGTCTCAGGACGTAAGGTTGCTGGTACTAAATATCCACCTTCAAATGGGAATTTTATAACAATAAATTCTGTAGGAGATACTCCTTCACCTTTTAATCGATCATGATCTCCAGTTGGGCTCTGACAATGAGGGCACCAAATAACAGGGTGAGTGCCTTTCTTAACGTAACCCAAGTCTTTCAAAGTTTCATATTGCCATTCAATAAACCTACTAAATGGCGGGCAGAGAGGAGTGGTAACAAATTCTCTACGCCAATCTACGCTTGCCCCTAAAAGAATGAAATCTCTTTTAGCATGCTTTTTATAATAATTAGATATGTGTAGTGGATCAGTGAATTTATCTAATTCTTTATCTGTAATACCACTTTGACGCAAGATTCGTTTTTGGACTTCATCGCCTTTTTTCAATCGTTCGGCTACGCCCTGGATTGGTTGACCAGTTGCATGCCAACCTTGTGGAAAGACTACATTGAAACCAAGCATACGTTTGAAGCGTGCATAAGAATCGACTTTCATTGTAGTATATCCATGTCCAGCATGGATGCTACCATTAAGATAAGCGATCGGAAATGTAGTCATAAATTTCTTCTTAGAATGATCAACATTTGATTCGAAAGCTTTTGCATCTGCCCATCGTTGTTGCCATTTTGGCTCCACTTTGCTTGGATCGTATTCACTCATTGTTCTTTTTGCCTCCAACAATAATTATTTCACAAACGCCTATATTTGTGATACATTCTGAGACACCAATGCCAGAACAGCATTTAGATAGTTTAAAACTCTTATTATTATTAGAGCTAACTGCATAGCTAAAAATAGCTTTGACTATTTCTCTGCACTGGTCGCTACCACTGATTCTCATAATAATTCTTTCAGTGTTATACTTCATAAAAGAGTAAGAAATTCTTCGAGCAAAATTGCCTTCTTTCCAGTGAGAACTCATTTGAGAAGTAAAATCTCTACCAGTTAAGAAGAACACTATTCCTCATTGTAATTCCTCTACTATTTTTGTATAACTGACCTTTAAAAATATTTTTCTAGTATGAATTTAATCAATTCTTAAACAGTGTAACGAATTTGTCGGTGAAGAAAACGTGACTCAAGAACTCAAACAAGCAGGAGAAATAGCAAAAAGGTTAGCAAAAGAGGTCTCTGGTATTGATTTAATACTTGTCTATGGTGGCATTGCTCAAGGAAGATTTAGTAAATATTCTGACTATGATATGATTGCAATAAGCGATAAGAAGTGGGTTGTTTGGGAATTCGTTCAGGATAATCAACCAATTTGTCTTTGGCCAATGACTTGGAAGAAAGCTGAAGAGGTAGCTATGGGCAAAACAAGTTATTGGAGTGTTGCAGCAGCAGCAATCTTCGCATCCAAAGTTGTTTGGTGTAAATCAGATAAAATTTTGAAGAAATTTGAGGATTTGAAAAGATTTCTTTCTGAGGGAGGACCTCGAACACTCAAAAAAGCTATAACAGATTATGACAAATTATACGGAAAATTATGGCGAATGCAGAAAGCTATCGAGGAAAAAAATGATTTAGACATCTCGTTTCTTAAGAATGACATTGTAAATGAACTTGCTCATATTCTTTCAGCTTTAAACAATCACTATTATCTGAATAATTTTGGCAAACAATTACTCGAGATTGAAATATTTGAACTTTTACCAAATGATTTTGTTGAAAATTATAAAAAATTTCTGATAGCAAAACCAGAAGATGCTTTAGTTATTGGAAGCACAATTGTTGATGAAGTAAAAATTCTCATCAGAAATTGGTTAAACGAACAAGAATTGGAACCTAACGAAAATGCTGCAGGAATTGCCAAAGAATGGCCAGGAATAATTGAATGGTTAAATAAAACTCTTTCAGCAAATGAAGAAGAAGATTTAATCGGAGGATTAATGGCTGCTAATGAAAACGCTGAATTTTACCTTTGGGCATTTCTATTATTACAAAACAAAAAATGGCTTAGAAATGGTTTCTACTCTGTAGAAGAAGAGATGTTAAAATTATCAAAGAATATCTCAAACAATATTAGCACATTATTACAATCACAAAATCTTGCTGAAATTAAGGATGCAGCCCAACAATTAACTGCAACATTGGAAGAAGAGTTGAGACTTAGAGGAGCAACACTCCCTATTGCAGAGTCATTAGATGAAGCTATTCAATTTATACAACAGAAGGAACTGTAAAAAGAGGTTCTTTCTCTCTTTTTTTGCCTCTAAACTAGATGTTATTAAGTAAAAGTGCCTACTAAATTCTGAGCATCATTCCACTGCATCGAAAGAGGAGTCTTTATGGAATATGATTCTAGACCTGCATGTACATTCGAATACAAGTTTCGATTCTAAAATCAAAATAGGTATTCTCCTTAAAAAACTGAAAGAAATAGGTCTAGATGGCATTGCAATTACTGATCATGATTCAGTAGCAGCGATTTCAAAAGCTAAAGAATTAGCAAAAAAATACAAAGTGAAGGTTTTTACTGGAGTAGAAATTTCTACTAATAGAGGGCATTTACTGGCTTATGGTGTTGATGAAAAACCAATCTATCGAAAATCTATTGCTGAGACCATTGATTGGATCAAGGATAGAGACGGGGCAGCAATATGTGCTCATCCATTTAGAGCTTCAGCTCCAAGTATAGGAGACCTTGTTTATGAACATCATTTTGATGGCATTGAATTAAATGGTAGAACTAAATCTACACAAAATAGGGCTGCAGAAGTAGCAGCAAAATTGATGAAAATAACTTTAGTGGGAGGAAGTGACGCACATATTATTCAAAGAGTAGGTAAAATCAGCACTCAATTCCACAACGAATTAACAAATGATGGAGATTTAGTTTCTGCAATAAAAAAGGGCCAATGTGATGTGAAATTCAAAATACCGATTACAATTAAAGCTGAACTAATACCCGCAATTTCACCCAAGGACATCAGTATACTTGAAAAATATAAAGCAGAGAGAAAACCACTAACACCTATCATTAAAGTATCAAACGAAAAAGTAAAGTTTATTGATTCAAAATAGGATTACTATTAAACACAAAGTACTCACTATTAAATTGTAGAAATAAAATAACACTTCGAATTAAAAATCACTTTTTGCGAAAGCTTTAAAGGTAAAAAATCTCGAAAAAGATAAGTGTGCAACAAAGCACCGATAGTCTTATTTCTACTTTTATCAAGATAATTTTCTTTAACATAGAAATAGATTATTCTGAATCTTTCTCTTCTATAGTTTTTTTCCTTTTAATGATTTTCGGAATAGTGGCAATAGATATACCTGCAGTAATTATTGGAATGCTTACCAATCCCAATATAACAAAAGGATTCATACCTTTGTCGGAATTTGAAGCTGGTTCCTTAATAAGTGACATCTCAAAAGTTAAGGAACAATTATAGTACTCCAAATCAATATAATATTCTTGAGTAGCAATAACAGGAGCTTTAAGGGAGAGAGAAATAGTCATTGTTTTATTCAGAAAAGCATCTAATGAAGCAGAAGTCTTATTCTCTATTGTAAATGGTATGTCAACATATTCTTTAGGGTTTAACTGAAAATTATTTGTAGAAAAATTAGTAATCGACAAATAATCAGCAATTGCTCCTTGGATGGTTAGAGACTGGGTTGAAATAGCATACCATAAAGGACCAGTGTTGTTAACACGAAGAATAAATGGTTGTTGTTTATTAGTAACAATAAAACCACCAGAAGAAATATGACATTCAATTCTGGGATTACTTCTACCCAGTCTTGCCATAATAAGTGGAAATCGAGTTTTCGACCTATCCGCTCCAGGAGGAATATGGAGCCACTCGGAATCATCTGGGAGTGTTTCATGAAGGGACAAAGCAAGAGGTTTAAACGTAGCACAAACCTCAGCATATTTTTCAGGGAAAATATAAGACCATTTCATTAAACCATATATTCCACCAATCTGATCATCAACACTCAAAGAGGAGTAATTTGCTAAAAAGCTGGAATAAAGACTGTTAAATTGAAGTAATAATTTATCAGAGTTATTGAGAGGGAAATCCAATATGCGAAAAATAGTTCCTGCTCGAACGGTCTCAAAATTAGAAACACCAACTGTTGTATGTTCATGAGGAAGAAAATTATAACTTAAACTTTCTTGTATATGTTCTCCAACTTGCAATCGGTCAACAAAAGATTTAACAGCAGAAGTGTTTAAAGGTCGCTCACCAACAGCATTAAGAGCAAAAACTGCGTATAAAGTGCTTTCCAAATCAGAATAACTACTATCAGTAAGACTAGGAAAACCACCATCAGGCAATTGTTTATTCTTAATATTAGTGATCATTCGAGAAGAATTTACATCATCTAAACGACCAAGCAGTTTCAATGTAACCAAACCCCAACAATGAGCCCAAAGATTAGCATTATTAATTCGTTCTGTGGAAAAAATAGTTATCATTTTCTCGGTTGAGTCATTAATATAATCAAAACGAATGCCTTGAGGAACATCATCAAAGAACTTATTTTGACCACAAGCACTCAGCCAACGCAAATAAGTAGTAAAAGTTGCAATGCCAGCACGATAAGTTACAGGATCATTTAGTTGTAACAAATTTGAGTTAAAACCATGGGGTCCATACCAGAACCTAAGGTTCGTTTGACCGAAAATAGCATCTTGTAAGTCAAACTCTTGAGTATTTAGTTTTCTATCCATTGAAATAACAACCTCCGTTTCAGTTTTCCTCATTAAATTAATGGTTTTTACACTATAAAAAGAACTAGCAATAACTAAGGTAATAGTAATTATTGCTGCTAATTTCTTAATAGGTAATTGATAATTGAACATATTGATTCCTTGTAATTAGTTATCATACTTTTTAATGAATATTTTTCCCTCAAAAAGGGGAAAAAGTAATCCTAATGGTAACTTTCTAGTCACCATTTGTAGGATTACTATTTTGAATTTCATCTACAATGTCTTGCTCAGTTGAAGTCCATTTCTTTATGCCAATAATAATCAGATAGATCACAATAGCATAAATCATTACCGTAATGGTAATAGCAAAGGCAAGTATTAAGGATACTAGTGTACCAACACCAGGGCAGATAATTGTTCCACAAAGAATTAATGCGCCTATCCAAGTTAGATAGCCCATTATAATCCAACCAAGTAAACTATCAAAAGGACCTGCAAAGTAACCTTTGGGTTCGAAATAATTACTGCTCCAGAACCAATTGAATGTTTGTGGACGAAGAGCATTATGGGCAAAATAATCAATATTAGCCCTAATATAGAAAAATTGGATGGCAATATCTCGATCACCGATGTCTGCTTCTAACCAAGGTTGTTCCATACTAGTTCGCCAGGTCGCTTCTGCACTACTTTCCCACCAGCAATCATAAGTTGCTTGTACACCTAAGCCAGCTACTAAGCTTTGGGCAA
>JAUWKS010000110.1 GCA_030614005.1 Candidatus Heimdallarchaeota archaeon
ATCTATCAAGTGCACAAAACAAAGGAGTACTACCTTTCAATAATTTATGAGCAAGAAATTCCAGAGTATTACGATAATGGTATTTATCAAACAATAGACCTCGGACTTATTAATATCGTTGCAGCGACGAATAGCCATGCAGGAAAATCGTTTATAATTAAAAATAAACGAGTGGACAAGTACTGGCAAATAAAAATAGAGGAAATACAAAGCAAAAGAGATCATTGTAAAAAATACTCTAATCGATGGCACTGGTTAAATGATAAAATGTGGAAGATGACCAAGAAACAAGCGAACCAGCAAAAAAACTTCCAACACAAAGTAAGCAAAAAGATTGTCGAGAACACCAGAGCAAACACTATAATCATCGGTGACTTGAACGTAAAAGCAATGAGTAAGAGCAAGAAGAACGATAAAAAGAACGATAAGAGCAGACATAGAACCATGCAAAGCAGTGGTTCGATTGGTCGCTTCGCTGGATTCTTAACCTACAAAGCACAGCGAGTAGGTAAGAAAGTAATAAGGATCAGTGAACGAAGAACAACCAAAAGATGCAGTTATTGCTTGACAAAGGAGAACAGAGCACTCTCCGAACGAACTATTAATTGTGATTGTGGACTAGTAATAGATCGAGACACAAGCAGTGCAGGAACGCAAATGCAACGCTTCCTCGCTCTGCTAGCACTATCACAGAACCGCCTTATGGTCAAGCAACGACTCTTGAAAGATATTCGAGTCTTTCGAGAGAAGTTTTTTAGCGACATACAGCCAAACGTCAAATGAAAGTTTCTCCCCCTCCAGGGGAGTTGGGCGGACTCGCAGAGAATCAAAAGTTAACAGAAATGCTTTAAGCATCCGTTAACCAAGATAGACCATTAAAGTCTAAGGAAATCTGTATAATAATTTGATTACTGAGGTTTATTTCTTTGAGCAAGCAAATACTAGAAGATTTGAAAGAATTATCACAAATAGTAGGCGTTTCATCTCGAGAGGAGCGAGTTGTTGAAGCAATCAAGCAAAAAGTTGAATCTTTAGCAGATGAAACAAGAATAGATAATTTAGGAAATTTAATTGTCACATTGAATGGTACCAAAAAAAATGGTCCAGTATTAATGTTAGACGCACATACGGATGAAATTGGCTTAATGGTTAGGCATATCTCAGCTGATGGTTTTATTTATTTTGCCAAAGTTGGTGGATTTGTTGATCTTATCTTCCCTAGCCAAACGGTTATCTTTATGCCTGATGACAAAGCACTCCCGCCTGTGTACGGTGTTATCGGTATAAACCCACCACATCTTATGTCTCCGGAAGCAAGAAAAAAAGTTCCTAGTGCAGATAATTTAGCAGTAGATATTGGTGCTTTTTCGGCAAAAGAAGTTCGAAAATTAGGCATAGATGTTGGAACAACTGGAACGCTTGTTGGTGAATTCAAAGAGCTAGCAGGTGACCGTGTTTTAGGGAAAGCTTTTGACGATCGAACAGGATGTGTTGTTTTAATTGAAACTCTTCGAAGATTGAGCAAAAACAGACCAGAGGGAACAATTGTTTTTAGCTTTTCATCCGCAGAAGAAGTTGGTGGTCGAGGAGCAACTACAGCAGCATACTCTATTGAACCTGACATAGCAATTGCTATTGAAAATACTACTGCAGCAGATACTCCTGGTGTTTCAGAACAAGACTGCCCTTGCAAACTTGAAGGTGGTCCTGCAATTACTGTTGCAGATAAATCATTAATTGTCAATAGTAAATTACTTGACAAACTAAAAGAACTAGCAAATACAAACGACATTCCTTGGCAATATAAAAAACCAATCTATGGCGGTACAGATGCCGGTAGAATACACATTGTTCGAGCAGGTATACCAGCAGGTGTTGTTTCAGTTCCTTGTCGATACATTCACAGTCCGATCAGCATTCTTTCGTTAAAAGATATATCCCGAACCTGTGATTTGATTGAAGCTTTTTCCAAACATTTTCAAGAGTTGCTTTAAGCAAGCAATTCTTAACTTTCATTTTATTTTGCTATAAAAATCATTATGGATTCTTTTAGTTAACTAATAATTTACAATTATTTCAAATTATGGTTCAAAGGTCTTTAATATGAGTGAAAGATTAATTGTATTTGTACATTGTCAATGGTAGCTTTCAATGGGGATACCATGTTACTCTAACTTCTGAATCCCACAATCTTTGGTTTGGATGGACAAACGTCATAACAGCGGGAGAACATAAGACTAAAATCGGTGCAATTACTAATGATGGTACTTATGTTTTTCTTTGGCTTGATTCTTGTCGAGGATATACAATGGGTAGCTGGTCTTCTGGTGAACATAATAATCATTTAGAAATATGGTATTATATCCCTTTGGGGTATCAAATGGCTTGGACACCAGATGGACAACCTTCTTACAGGTATGCTTATTGGCAATATGATCATGACGGACATAAGGATTGTGAAGCTGAATGGTTATTTAGCAATTTATTGTTATTTTATCCATACAGTGTTACCGTTATCGGAGACGATATCGAGGAATATTTTAATGATACTCTTCATCCAGGTGTATCAGAAATGACTACGCTAACTTATTGGGGCAGTCATTCATTCTACATTTAAAATATGTCCTTGTATTTATCTTTTTTTTACTTCAATGGGTAAAATAACAATAAATTAATAATGAAAAAAAAGAACTATTTAGAAGAATTAGGTGATTAATATGAAACGAAAATGTGCTAATTGTGGTGAGAATGTTGATCAAGAGAGTACTACTTGTTCCTCTTGTGGTGAAACCATTCCTCGAATAAACCAACTTGATACTCATTACCCTTTTCTTTCAACTATATCTTTGGTAATCGGTTGTTTTGAGATTGGTCTTTTTTCCTGGTTTGCAATGTTATTTGATTTACTCCCATCTTGGTTTGGAGGTCTGCTTAGTTGGATAATATTCAATAGTGTTTTCTTACTTTTCGTTGTTGTTGGAGTTGTCCTGGGAGCGATGAGTGTTAAAAAAGGAAGAAGAAAAAGAGCTATTATTGGATTAGTTTTCAACTCGATAGGGGTTATTCTACATACTTATCTAACAATTTTCTTTATAGTCCTTCTCAGTGACCCATATATAAACCTCTAATTTTTTTCTTTTTTTAATCAGAAAGTCTAATTGAATTCTATATCAAAATAATAAATGAAACCAAATATCATTAATACTGCTGCAACACAAAAGGACAATATCCCAAAAACAATTGGTGCAGGTGTTTTAGCTTTATTAGTAAAAATACCTAAAGTGAAATCTTATATTAAGTCAATATTGACTGAGCTTAAAACAAGTCAACAAAATTACCATTAAATAAAAAGATTCAATATTACCTTTTAATCATATTAACAAACTATCTTCATGAAAACAGTATATCATATATAGAAAACTTCGTTAAGGAGAATGAAATTTTTTTTAAAAATTTTCAATAATTATTCGCACTGACGCGTGAGGAATCGCTGTAAGCGATGAGTAGCGGCGATGCGAGCACGCCACAAAGCGTGAGCAATTGAGTATTTATTTTCTAAATTCAACACATTACTTCCTAAGAATAAAAAATTCTCTTACAAAGTTATTAAGTACTGAATTATGGAATCGATTTGATGTTATATCTATGGCAAAATAATCACCAAGTTCTTCTCTATAAGTTACATTAGACTTGTTGTTCTCTCCAAGACTCATTATACACCCTCTTTCCTTAAATTGTAAACCTCAAAGTAATTGTATCATTTTTTCATTTGGTCGAGTATCTATTAGACAATGGGAGCTTCGAGAATGAATGAGTAGTTTTGAATGTTCTTTGAGAATATCTAATAATGAACGATTATAGAATGTGTATATTTTCATTAGATTAGCTATTGGAATTGTTGTAATATTTAACTCATAAGTTGATAACAATGTTCTCTTTATGTTGACTTCTTTTGCCAAATCTTGTTGAGTGTGATTTTGTAAACGACGCAATTTTCGTATTTTCTCACCGAAATTTGATAGACTGAAATATTGCACCAAAAGGAAGTTAAAATACCCAGTTGTCAATTTTTTTTGTTGAACATCTACTACTTGCCCTTTCCAAACTCCTTGTTTACGTAATGTTGTAGTTTTTCGAGCAAACCGATTAACTCTTCGACTGAGTAAGATTCCTAAATCCTGTTTTTTTTGTGGATGGTTTGTACCTATGAGTTGTGCAAACTGCTTTCTAGATTCACCTGCAATATTGAGACTAAATGTTGTTCCACCAAAAACTGATTGAGTGTAAAATCGATGTAGGATGTTGTGTAGTGTTAAAAAGTTTGAAAAGTCTTTTAGCAGTTGTTTTGAAGCTGTACCAAAACTGATTGTTGATATATAACTCCCATCTGCATCCATCAATCCACGCCAAAAAGCAGAGCGAAAAACAGGTTCAGACTGAATAAGAAGCGGTTCACGCAAGTGGGGATATTTTCGTTCATTGATAGGTTGTCTGGAGAGAAAATTGAAGAATCGAACAATCCATTTGCTAAGCACATTGACATTCCATGCTTGAGCATTTTTTTGAGCAAAAAATTCGATATTTGTTTGAAATATTGTTTCTAATGATTTAACGAGATTCTCAATATGCTCTTTCGAGCTATCGATTATATTAACAAAATAATTTGCTAAGTGTCCATCTCCCATAATTACTCCTGTAAGATACGCTAGCTCTTCAGTGAGCATGAGTGGGAGTTGAAAACCTTCTCCTCGTGCAGATTGAAACTGGATGTACTGTTTTCCTTGAAAGAATGTCTCCCAGGAGGGAACCAACCGGAATAATGGAAAGGGAAGGCGCTGTTGCTCTTCGATATATGATATAATTCGCTTCTGCCAGTCTCGAATGGATTTTGAAATATTTGAGCCTAAAAAATAGTGATGTGCTTTCTCCGCATGAGCAAGTGATTGTTTTCGTATCCTTGAAACCCACTCTTGATTTAGTAGTATATAAGGGAAGGATTGGATAATGCGTTCTCCCGAAATAAAGTCTACTTTACGGAGCATAATTGGATATAATTGTAGTTGTCCTGTTTCTGTTTGGAATTTATCTCCTTGCCTTTTTTCCAGTAGCTCGTTTGCAGTTAGCCAAGTATTTTGTGCTGCTGGTGTAGGATCAAGTAGTAAAGGATCCGATTCCCAATGCAAGAAGGCAGGCATCTAGTATCTCCTGAAATAATAGTACAGTTTCTCTTTCTTAAAGACCCCTTTGTACAATCGTACAGATTACTAATTGTTTAGCTATTCTTTTAAGTAAGCGATTATTACTTTCGGTAATCTCATTAGAAAATAGCTATATATCTAGCTTAATATATACTTTACTGAACGAAAATGCTCTCAAAAGAACGGCGCCTCACAAGAAAAGCATACAAAAAACTAATAGCTGACTTGCCAAAGGACGAATTAGAGAAAGCAATGGAACAAGTACAACAAATAGCAAAACCACCAAAGAAAAAACCGCTACAACTAGCAGCTAAAGTAAAGATCAAACCAACTCCAGAGCAAGAAGAAGTTCTCTGGGCACTAGCAGAAAATTGTCGATTAATACATTACTTTGCTAACAAAGAGCGAAAAGAATGGTGGGATAAAAACAAGCACTTGCCAAAGAAGAAAAGAGACAAAGAAACAAAACCTACCTACAACAAGCAATCAGCACAACTACCAAAGTTAAAAGCCCTTTATCCTCGTTATGAACAAAATTATTCTAAAACATTACAAGAAACACTGAAGCAATTAAAAGCTGATTATAAATCATTTTTTGCTCTAAGAAAGAATGGTTACGAGGATGCACAACCACCGAGATTCAAAGGAAAAAAATACTTTACCACCATGCATTACAATCAGAAAGGATTCAAAATCGAAGGAACAAAAATTAACTTTACTCATTTCTATCCTTCAAAAAAAGCAAAAGACAAAGTAGACCTCACATTTGAGATGGAAGGAAAATTCACCTTTGAAGGTAAAAAAGTGAAACACGTAACCATCTTCCAAAAACACAAAACAAAAGAATTTTTCTTATCAATAATTTACGAAGAAGAAACACAAGAATATTTTGACAATGGTATTTACCAAACAATAGACTTGGGAGTAATCAACTTGGTTGCAGCAGTGAACAGTCACGAGGGAAAAACAATAACGATAAAAAACAAACGAGTAGACAAGTACTGGCAACCAAAAATAGAAGAGTTAACATCAAAGAGAGATCATTGCAAAAAATACTCTAATCGCTGGTACTGGTTAAACAACAAACTCAGCAAAATGATATCAAAACAAGCGAACCAGCAAAAAGATTTCCAGCACAAAATAAGCAAGCAAGTGGTTGAAAACACCAAAGCGAATACTATCATCATTGGTGATTTAACCGTTAAGGAAATGTCGAAGAGTAAAAAAAGAGATAAAAAGAACGATAAGAGCAGACATAGAACCATGCAAAGCAGTGGTTCGATTG
>JAUWKS010000038.1 GCA_030614005.1 Candidatus Heimdallarchaeota archaeon
ACAACCAAACTATGCACTTACTGTATGGCAAAAGAGAACCGCAAACTCTCCGAACGAACTATTAGTTGTGATTGTGGACTAGTAATAGATCGAGATACCAGTAGTGCAGGAACACAAATGCAGCGCTTCCTCGCTCTACTAGCACTATCACAGAAACGCCTTGTGGTCAGGCAACGACTCTTGAAAGATATTCGAGTCTTCCGAGAGAAGTTTTTTAGCGACAGACAGCCAAACGTCAAACGAAAGTTCCTTCAGAATGATTCTGGAGTTGGGCGGACTCGCAGAGAATCAAAAGTTAACACCAACTCTTTAAGAGTGCGTTAACCAAGATAGACCATGAGTATAATAATCTCTTTTTTTCCAAGCAACCATCCAATAATAACCATTACTAAAAAAAACTCTTTATTGTTCCATTTAGTAAAGTATTAAATAACTTAAGAATAATAAACTAGATGTATATACATGTTTGATTACTGAGAGGTAATTCATAATGGTAAATAAAAACATTGGAAACCATCGCAAGATAATTTTCTTTTCAATAGGGATAGTTGCTCTGTTCTGCTTTTCTATTTATAATCAAAGCCATCAAAGTGATTTTGTTATCCTAAAAAGTACTATCAGAGAAACGAAAACAACATTAGAACAACCATTCATTACAACTCCAATAAGTACAAAATCTATTGGCTTTTTCTCCGAGGAAATTGGGCAATTTGACATTAATTTTGGGCTGGTACATGATGTTGTTGTAGAAGATGGATTTGCTTACCTAGCAAATGATGGAGAAGGAGGTTTTCTAATAGTTAATGTAAGTAATCCAGATTCACCAAGTTTTGTAAGTCAACTATATGGCGAAATAGGTGCCTTAAACTTAGCTGTAGATGGTGAATATGCTTATCTTGGTTGTAAAGATTTTGATTTAAAGATCATTGATGTCACTGATAAAGAAAACCCACTAGAAGTCAGTTACTTAAATTTAGATGGATATACAACCAGTATAACCAAAGTCAACAATTATCTTTATGTAACTCTCAATAGTGATGGTTTGAGGATCATTGATGTCACTGATAAAGAAAACCCACAACTTGTAGGTATTTATAATGACGGCGGAGCATCAAATGGGGTAACTATAGATGGAGATTTTGCTTTATTAGCAAATGGTGCTGGTGGTTTAGTTATTCTTAATATCACTGACAAAACGGATCCACAATTTTTGAAATTATTTAGTACTGGAGAACACGTGTGTAGTTCAGACGTCCAAGATAATTTTGCCTTCGTAGTATTTCTTGATATTGGTTTAGTGATCTATAACATAACAAATGACTATTCCTTTGTCAAAATTGGAGAGTTTACCGAATCAGAAACACTCACAAATGTTAAGGTGGTCGAGAACTATGCGTACGTAACTTCTTGGGAGGATGGTTTGTACATTGTTAATATTACTGACAAAAAAGATCCAGTCCATGTTGGGAAGTTTGATGATGGTGGATTTATAACTGCTCTTGATGTAGTGGGGAATTTTACTTATTTAGCGGATGTGAGGGAAGGCTTAGAGCTTGTAGACATCTCTGATAAAACAAACCCTTTTGAGCTAAGCGAATTTTCTAATGGAGGAGATGCACTAGGAGTAGCTGTAGCAGGTGATATTACTTACTTAGCTAATGATGGTGACGGTTTAATTGTTATTAACTCAAGTGATAAACTGAATCCTTATGGTATAGGAAGATTTTCTGGTGATTTTAGTGTAGCAGCAGTTAGTATAGAAGGAAATTTCGCATACCTTAGTTGTTGGAATGATGGTTTCAAAATAGTTAATATTACTAATAGTTCAAGCCTTGAGCAAATAGGATCCTATAATGGTGGAGAATTTGTATACAATGTCGCTGTAATTGGTAATTACGCTTTCATTGCTAATGGTTTGCATGGTCTTGAAATCTTGAATATTACCGATAAAACCAATCCATCAAAGATTGCACAATTATATGATGGTGGGTTTGCGTTAGACATATGCATTGTTGGTGATTATGCATTTGTAGCTGATGCTTATGATGGATTAGAAATCATTGATATCTCAAATATAAAAAGTCCAAATAAAGTAGGTCAATGGAATACTACTTCCACGTATACTACATGTGTAGAAGTGGTTGGAGATTATGCTTTTCTCGGTGATATTGGAGGTGAGGGATTTGTAATAGTTGATGTTACGGATAAAACAAATCCACAGAGTGTAAGTTCTATCTCTGAGATTTTAAATTGTAATGATATAGCAATTAATGGAGATTATGTATACGCCGCAGCCTTTTCAGAGGGGTTAATTAGTATAAATGCTTCTGATGTAACAAATCCATTTATTATCGGAGCAATCTTTGACGGAGGATTAGCATATGGAGTTACAATAAGTAGCAATCTTACCTTCGTTGCAGATAGTAATGATGGATTAGAGATTATCGATTTTGACACGGACAGTGATTCTTTATCGGATTATTATGAGATAGAAATTTATGGAACAGATCCAAATTTAGCAGATTCTGATTTTGACGGAATTGATGACTATGATGAGCTTTTCGTTTACGAAACCGATCCAACAGATTACGATTCTGATGATGACTTGCTCTCTGATGGAGAAGAGGTTACGTTAGGGAATGATGGATACATTACAAACCCATTAAATGCTGATACAGACTGGGATGGACTTCCTGATGGGGACGAGGTTACAATATACTTTACTAATCCTACTGTTTCAGATGTTGATCTCGATTCCGATGGAGACGACTTAACGAATGTTGAAGAAGTAGATGTCTATGGAACAGATCCAAATGACAATGATACAGATGGAGATACCATCTTAGATGGAGAAGAAGTGATAACAGGAACAGATGGATACATCACCAATCCATTAAACAATGATACAGATGGAGATGAACTCCTCGATGGGGATGAGCTTACAAAATATTTTACTGATCCTACTGTTTCAGATGCTGATCTCGATTCCGATGGAGACGACTTAACGAATGTTGAAGAAGTAGATGTCTATGAAACTGATCCAAATGACCAAGATTCCGATGATGATCTTCTCAGTGATTGGGAAGAGGTTAATGAAGGGCTTGACGGTTACGAAACTGATCCCAATAATGCTGACACAGATGGAGATAGTTACTCAGACGGTGCAGAAGCTGCTGCAGGAACCAATCCTCTTGATCCCAATGATTTTCCACGATCATTTCCCGTTTGGGCTTGGGGAGTTATTGGTGGAGCAGTGATATTCTTACTAACCCTTTTTGTTTTAATAGCTGTTAACAAGAATCTCAAATCCGAGAAAAGCTTCGAAAGAAGAAGATTACGAAAAGAAGAACGTTTAACTCGAAGACAAGCAGCTGCTGATGCTAAGCATGCACAACAAGAAACAATAGCAAGTGCTGAAACTGCTGAACCATATGTTGCTTCAAGAGAAGTTTTAGATGTAGATAATCAAACAGAATATTTAACTAATCTCTTAAAATTACAAACACTTATGATTATCAGTAAAGATGGCATTCCACTTGTTCACATGGATTTCGCTAATGAAATTGACTCCACATTAACTTCAGGCTTCCTAACAGCAATAACGAGTTTTAACCGAGAATTACTTGGAACAGGGCAATCTTCCAAGAAAAGCTTTAATCAAATAGGTCAAGATGAAGCTATTTTCTGGATATTTGGTAGTGAATTCAGTACTTTAGCACTCTTATTTGAAAGCGAACCTCCTAATAAATTCAAGAAACCCCTACGGACCTTTTTGAATGAATTTGAAAGCGTCTATTACAAAGAAATCAAAAGTTTTTCCGGTCGTACTGATGTTTTCAAAAATGCAAATGAGTTGCTTGAGCGATTTTTAAAGGTACAATATCTTTATCCAATGAGGATTAACAGAACGAAAATCGATGATAACATTTACAATGAAGTGTTCTTGATCAAACTCCTACGTAAACACAATGAGGATTTTGATGTAGAAGTAACTTTAGATGTACATCAATTAATCTTTGAATCCTTTAAAGAATTAAAGACTTTGACCTACGATAAAATCTTGCAACAAATAATCTTCTTTCTCGAAGAGGAAGTTCTTCTTCCACAATCCATTCAATTACTCCCAGTGTAATTCATTCACACATAACTAATACAGAATTTGATTTAGATGGATCAATAAAGCTGAAAATTAATGATGACAGTTAAACTAACATGGGATTTGATTAGAAAACTACTAAGCTATTGAAAAAACAATCAAAACAATAGCTTTTTCATCCTTTTTGGTCGAAATATTGATTTTCTCAGAAATATAACCTTACATGCTGTTGATACTTATGAGTGATGATGAGAAGTTAGCTAAGAGGAAAGATGAGCTTATCGCTCATTATAGACAAAATGGTTACTTACAAACTGAAAACGTTATTAGAGCTTTTAGAACAGTGCCTCGTGAGAAATTTATTGGCCCAAATCCGAAACGATATGCTTATCTTGATCGCCCCTTGCCTATTTTTTCAAGTCAAACAATTTCAGCTCCCCACATGGTAGCAATGATGGTAAGTAAGAAATGCTTGGATTTAAATGTTGGTGAAGTGTGCTTGGAAATTGGAGGAGGTTCAGGTTATCATGCAGCGGTTATTGCTGAAATTATTGCCCCAACGGGTACGGATAAAACAAAATGGGGGCATATTTATACTGTTGAGATTGTTGAGAAATTAGTTGATTTTGCTCGAGAGAATTTGAAAGAAGCAGGTTATTCAGATCGAGTTACCGTTATTCATGGTGATGGTTCTTTAGGCTTTCCAGAGAAAGCTCCCTATGATAAAATTACTGTTGCCGCTGCTGCACCAGAAATCCCACCACCTCTCATTGATCAATTGAAACAAGGCGGTCGATTAGTTATTCCTGTCGGTAAAAAAGGATATTATCAAGAATTAATTGTTGCTAAGAAATTGATGGATGGTACAATCTCCAAAAACTCGATGTGTGGGGTTGCTTTTGTACCTTTGGTAGGAGAACACGGTTTCAGTTAAGGTTGTCCAAAAAACTCTGTTAAACTTCTCTGATTGTTTTCCTCTTGAGTAAAATACTCATTAATTGACTCTTTGAACAGCTGTAATCTTTGTTTCAAATAATCTGACAAAGCGTATTGTGTTATCAAATTATTTGTAGTCTCATAATATTTTGTTACTGTTTTTTTGTGAACAGTAAGAACCAATTTTCCACCATTTTCACAATTAGAACATCTGCCCGATAAAGGCAATCGTCGATATTTTGTATTGCATTTTATGCATCGGAATGTTTGTGAGCCAAAAGCACGAAGGCAACCGATCATATCAGGGAAGAAATGTTTGTTTATGACTCTTTCAGCGACATCTTCCATATCAACTGCACGAATAAGTTTAGCTACTTTTAATTGTGCTTCAAGTTTTTCAGACATTTTTCCTAAACGAGAATATGAAGTAGACGGCGGTCCTATGCCAATATCTGATGTTTCATGGGTATAGTGAAAATTCTCATACTGATCTGGTGTTTCTAAACGATTTGCAATTAAATCAATAATCTTCGATATTTTCTTTGCATCAATAAATTTGTACGATTGTTCAAAGAATTCTAGTGGATATCTTGTAATACAATCAACTGCATGGGATTCATCATCGACTTCGAGAGGGTTTAATACTAATCCTAAAGTCAATGGTGCATCCATTGAACCTCCACGAGTGATTGGTAGAAACTTCTTTGAAAAATCTAAAAATCCTTCAAGCATTAAAATTACTGCATCCTCATCTCCGTCACATTGATGTGTCAAAATGTATTCATTCACTAACACTGAGTGATACTTTTCAGCGTTTAATGAATAAACAAAATCAGTCTTTGATTTAACTAGCTCTGTGCTCTTTACCTTTAGCAATCTGTTGTTCTTGAATAATTTTTGAGGGATTGTTTTTTTGGTTTTAATAATAGAACTGAGTAGTTGCTGTTTCCTTTCAGAGATGAAACCAATTTTAGTATTGAAAGCTAAAACGTTCTCTCCTCTAATTGTCAATTTATATTCTGTACCAGAATCTCTAGCATGGCTTGTATAGCCCGAGAAAATTCCAAAACGCAAAAGCAGTAAATCAAAATCATTCAATAGCTTTTTACTGATTGAACTGCATGCTACAGTTCCACTTCTTTGGTCTACTCCACCGTCCCCGCTAAAATAAGCACTAATTAAAAATTTGATTTTGTCTTTTGGTATTTTTAGGAGGAAAGAAGGGATCTTTTTATTGGAAGAACCTGTCTGTAGCTGCAAAATATCTTTGAAAAATCTATAAACAACTCGACTAGAAATTGTAATCCTATTTGGATTAATATTTGGGCTAAATCCTTCTCCAAAAATATTTCTAATTGAAATAAGCATATCCTTACGTAAATCATTTTCTGATACAGCGAGATCTACTTGGTAGCTCAATTTCTCATCTTTTCTATAGAATCCTTCTGCAAGATAATAACCTATTAATTTCATCAAGCTTTCATTGAAAGGAATTAATCTATTTATGAAAGTATGATCTCTTTTGAAGCCCAGTGAACATTTTGGAGGAACATCTTGTAATGTTAATTCGCACATATCGAGCAGTTTCTCTAGAACATCTAGAGGTATAGAATCTCTTTCTCCATAATAATTACAAAGTGTTTTTTTGTTTATGTTTAGCTTTTCAGATAGTTCTTTTAATCCAAATTTATCCACAATATCTTGCACAAAGGAATTAATACCTCTAACCATCAAATCATCTTTAATATCTTGAAAAGCAACTTTACTGAATTCTTCAAGTAAATCAATTTCTTGGATGTCTTCTTCAACAAAATCAAGAATTGGGAGAACAAAGGAATCTCCTTTTTTTACCTCAGATGCTCTTTTTTCAGTTATTTTTCCATCATCATAAACTAATACTGGATGATCGGAAGTTGTTGTAAAAGATCTGTTGCTATTCAAGTTGAATTTTATTAAGTGATTTGGAGCAGATGTTTTGATTACATCAACAATATTTGTTAAAACAACTTTTCCCCTCGAGTTATCAAAAGAATGAACTTTGATGTTTCTTTTCGGTTGCTTTTTAACTTTAACCATTTTTTCTTCAGTTTCATTTTCAAATTCCTTATCATATAGTTCTTTGATTTTTATTCGTTGTACTTTACCATCGATATCAACAAGAACTTCAGTATCACTTGGAAAACAGTTTCTTCTCTTCGCTGCATGCCAATAAGGATGTGCAAGATTTCCTTTCACAGAAGTAAATCCTATAACTCTACCTGTTATTCCAGATGAAGTGTGTGGTGCTAATCCTATCACTAAATGTCCTATCATATCGGTTATTTTTTTTGCATTATAGAATCTAGGCATTCCATAGACCGCTTCCAACATATCATCAACATATCTCGCTACTCTAACAAGAAAATTACCATTGTCGATATTTAGAACAACATCTTGAGTTTTCAATTCTATTATTTGGTCTTCATCTTTTATTGGGTCCCCATTTTTATCTCTAACATAACCCAGCTCAATTAATTTTTCTATGGTTACATTAACTTCTTTGGGTTTGAAATGCATTAAAGGTATATCTGTTGAATCAAACCGGATTGTACCATCCTTATAGACGTTCAAATCGTGCCGTGCTCTTAGAAATCCTTTCTCTAGAATTTCAGGTAGGCGCTCTTTATTCATCAGTTTTTTAACGCCTTTTGTTCCAGAAGGTATAGACCCTCCAAGGACTTTTTTCACTCGAGTAATTTCAGCACTTAGATCTACGAATCGTGTTGAAAAGTATGCGGTACGTTTTCTACAATTTTCACAAAATTCTTTTTCTGTTTCCTTCCCACAACTTGGGCAACTTCTTAATAATTTTGTTTGTACTTTGCAATCTGGACAAGTAACTAAATGAGATATTTTATTACAACTTGGGCATTCTCGTTGTGTTATTGTTACTTCTATTAGTTTTTTCTTTCCTGCTTCTAAAATTAAGCGTGCATTGCCTTTCCCTTCCATTTCTACTGGAAACAATGAATGAATAGGAGGGTTCATTTTTCGTTCTTTTGCTTTTTCTGGTCTTCCCATTCTCGCACCAGAATATATTGGTATTTTATATTTAATTTCAAATGGTACAATATATTCGAATGGTGGAGCTGCTGTTCTTTCAATATTATCCGAGTTTATTTTCGCATTGTGTAATTGCATGCAGTGATCAATAATTAAATTATGCTCATCAATAACAATACAACCTTTCATCACTTTATGCGGTAAACCAATTCTTTCAAAAATACGTTTTGAATTGAACTCTTTCTTTAAAACTAATGCATCTCTATTTGCTGTGATTGTTTCCACTAATTCTTTGTCTCGTATCCAATTCTTAAGGATATCAGTTCTTAATTCGAAAAATTCATCAAATGAAATATCATGCCAGGCATATGTATAAAATGGGTGAAGCGGAATTAATAATTCGTAACTAAAGCTCAATGCTTCTTCTTGTGTTGGTCTAGTAGTTATCGGATTTTGTAAAAACTGATTTAAGCGCTCAACTGATATATTACATTTTTTAGCTGCGATATTAACATCATTATTGCATCTTGATTTTATTCTAGATTCAAGATGAAGTATCCACCATTCCTCAACATATCCTGAAGGAATTAATGGGTGATTGTTCTCAAGGAACTCACCAAAACCAACTAAAAGATCACCTAGGAAAAGAATTTCTTGTACTTGCTTTTCATATTTGAGTGCTTTTTCATAAGTATCTAAACGAATTACTTCACCACTCTTCAATAAAACAATAGGTCCATCGATGGTATCTACCGGCATCACTACGCTGCCTTTACCTGGTCGTTCTGTTCTAATATGGGTGCCTGGTGCTAAAAATTCCAAAACAATTTGCATTGTTGCAGGATGAATGCCAATACCTGCTAATCCAGTATTTCTTGAATGACCATATCTTATTCTGAAACCGCCTGGTTTTGATGGGTGGGAGAAAATTGGTCTGCCAGCTATTACATCTTTGATATATCCATACGAAGGTTGTGTTTTGTTTTTTGCATCATCTTCATCGTCTGTCTTTTTTGTTACCTTCAAGGATTTTAGCCAATCCCATCCTGTCAAGCCAACAGTATTGACTGTTTTCAGAATTTTCATTGCCCTTCCAATTATTCCATCATTTAAAACTAAACAAGCTCCTCCTCTCAAACTATTTGTTTCAATTCTGGGAAGATCACGAAAAGCAGATACTTCATCTGGATTTGTTTGTTCACCTGTAACTTCTACCGGTAAATTTTTCACCGCAAATTCTATCTGCTCAGCTGTGGATGGACTTTGCAGATGCATAACTCTATTATAGAGATCAACTTCTTCAACGAATCTTTTCATTTCTTGTCTGGTTGCTTTATATTTGGAAAGACCTAGCTCTTTTCGAACATAATCTGTAATGAGCACTGTTAATGCCGCTTCTGTTCCACCTGCAGCTCTAATTGGTCCTGCAAAGTAAATTGCTAAATATCTCGTATTATCTTCATTACGTTTTATTTTAACTTTAGCAATTCCTTCAAGTGGAGCTGCTGTTACTCCTTCTGTTAAAATAGCTAGTGCTGCTCGTATTGCCAAGTCGGCTTTTACTTCTTCAGGTTGATTTCCCCCGAATCTTCCAGAGGCAACTTCTTGAGCAATTTTGAAAGCAACATTTTCCCTATCCATTGTTTTCCCTAAACTGGTAATTCGTTTACCAATTCCTTTGATGCCCATTAAGCCTTCAACTTTACCGGCAACATCTTTTGCTAAGTGTATTTCAGGTTCAAGTTCAGGATCTAAACCTTTTTTTCGAGCTTCTTTTGCAACATCATATAGACGATTTACTTCATCTTCTAAAGCTTGAAAGTAAGCTTTCATTTCGTCAGTTGCAGCTAGTTCCAATTTACACACTCAACAGTTTTTTCATTTAGAACATATCATATCACAAAGGATAGGTATTTTGTATAGAGAGAGATTGCTTTAAGAATTGTGGTACTATTTCAAACAGTACCATTGTAATATAATTACTTCACTAGTATAGCTGTTACTCCTTCGATTATTCCATTCGATATTATAGATGGAATAAATCCGAATAGTATTAGTGCTAATGCAATTAGAACACCAATAAACGTAGTTACAGAGAGATCATTACTCACTCCTGATGTTACTGGCGAAATTCTCTGTGATTTATTTAGTATTATGGATTTTAGCACAATCATATTACAGATTAATAGTAATAAAACCACCACTCCAATTAAAATACCAAATATTGAATATTCAGTTTTTATGAGTGAATAAATAATCATAAATATTGTTACTCCACCAAAAGTTGGAAGTATACCTACATTTGATAATAGGCTCACTGTAAAGATAAACCCGGAAACTGGTAGGTTTTTTCCTGCTCCTCTCATTTGGATTAAATCATAACTTCCTCCGTTAGCTCCAGCAAATTTTTCTATACAAATAAAGCTTAGAAAAATCGTTGCAACTATATTTGCCATATACAAATAGCCATAACCAAGGCAATCTTGTAATAATCTTACTTCTGCTAGACCTTCCACAATTACTAGTCCATTAAATGATAATGTTGTTAATAGAATACCAATATTAACAAATGTTGTATAGACAATAATTTTCATTAAATTGATATCTTCTTTCTTGATTAATTGTCCAATAATCAGTAAAATACCCTCAAATGCAGTTACAAGTCCTATTCCAGCAACAATAAGGGAATAATTTGTGCCCGAAATAATTCCTGGATTGAAGATGTTATTTAATATTCTAATAATTGAGAATACTGCGGTTACACTTGTGAAACCAGTAACCATTATTTTCACTCCTATGCGAGCATTTTGGATTGTAGATGCGGTCCAAATATTTAGTAAAAACAGATTGGCGAAAATACCGAAACTAATGATCACTAAAGCAATTATAAAATAGACAGCTAAATTCAGATTTTGCAGTAAATTAGTATTAAATAATTCATTTTCAAGTATATAAGCAAAATTCAAAGTGCCAAATAATCCATATGTTAGAATAACTGCTAAGAGGAGGAGAGCAATAGCAAAGCCTATTGTCATATAAGCTTTCACTCCGCCAACGCGTAAATCTTCCTTTGTTCTATCGAAAGTAATCAATAATATTAATGACACACCAATAATGACCCACGAAAGAAACAAAGTGAAGAAATCATATGTTAAAAACACTCCATTTATTCCAGAAATAAGCAAGAGGAAAAAGCTAATATAAATCGGTGCGTTTTGCTGTTCCCTTATTTTTGCTGTTTCATAAATCAACACAAATATCAATATGATATTTAAAAATAATAGTATCCAAGAGGATACGCCATCACCTCTAAATTGCACTCCAGTTGGAGGGGAATATTCTACACCAAGCGATGTATCATAAACACCATAGATAATTTTAGTCGTACTTGCTTTTACTTGAGTTATAATAGCACTAAGAAAAGCTACAACAGCAATAATTCCTGCAACAGCAATTTCTCCAGAAAAACTCTTCAACCATTTTCGTAATCCGAATATAATTACTCCGAGTAAGAAGGGTAACAATATCGGAATCAAGAGAATTATATTTACTGCAATAGCCATTTTATGGTCTTCCTCCTGCAAATAAAATAGATACCAAGATAACGAAGGATAGTATAGCCCACAGAATGATTCCTCCCGGAGCTTTCAATCTTGTCCAGGTAAAATAGTTACTTAGAAAGCTGAATGGTTTTAATATCAAGTAATCATTGATTTTTTCCAAATAAAGTCCATGTTCTATTACAGACATAACCATTTTTGTTCCTTTGAAGTTTCTTATTGGAGTAAAGATTTTTCCGATTCCATCCCGGTAAGCAAAGAACGTTCCTACAAGAACTAAGGGTATTATTAGAAGCATTATCATTGATATTGCCCAATTGCTAAAGATTGGGAAATCATACCCTAAGTCTAGGTCTTTCAATAAAAGCCCTCTGAAAAATCTCGGTGTTGGAGTATCCACTATAATTAATATGAATCCAGCAAAACAAGACCATAATAGAATTAACCCCTCTGAAATCATTGATTGTAAGCTTATTGGTCTAACTGAGTATTCCTCATTCGTTTCACCAAATAATATTTTCATTAATGATTTTCCTACTGCAAAAATAAGTACTATAGTTGCAACCATTGCTAATATCAAGAGTGCTATACTCGATGGAACAACACTTGTTCTTAACGATTCAAAGATCATATCGCGACTAAAGTAAGTACTAAATGGAAACATTCCAACATAACTTAAAATAGAGATAAATCCTAATATTTGCAAAGCTGGAAATCGTTTTCGTAATCCACTTACTCTTGTAATTTGTTTTATTCGCAAAGATTCGATTACCATTCCAAATATTATCGTCAATGCAACACTTGCCGCTGATCCAAGAATAAGATGATAGATTGTTGCAAGATAACCTAATTCATTTCCTGCACTTAGTGCTAAAAATGTTAAACTCACTTGAAAGAGTGAGGTACCGATCATTATTCTATTAATGTTCTTTGATGTAAAAATCACCACTAAACAGGTAACCATTGTTATTATTGCTGCCCATCCAATGATTATAAATGGTATACTATTGAATAATTCAGTTTCAAAGTGTACTTCTAAACCTTTATTCGAAAACATTGGAAAGAATACGCATATGATATAGATACCAATATTACCCAAAGTTGCTGAAATAAGAAATGAAGAAATTGGTAATGGAGCTTTTGCCAAGTCTGCATCATTTTTTTCTCCGGATAAGGACCAAAGAAGTAATGGAAATTGCGCTGATTTAATGAGTGCACCAAGAACTATGAAAATTTCAATTAGTAATCTAGTATTGCCACTCGTACCACCGATAATAGTTTTGGGAGTTCGTATCCATGCATTCATCAAATTCTCAAAATCTAGAGTATTGAATGCTTTACCGATAAAACCAATTCCGATTATTAATAAAATATCTCCAACAAAGTTGAAAATGAAGAAGCGCATCGCTGCTTTTCCAACCTTTTCTCCTTCTTCTCCTGACTTATTTCTCCAGTGAGAAATAAGGAAAAAGCCTCCTAAACTAGCGATTGCAAAACCTAAAAACATCCATAATAGGTTATTTGAAAAGATTGCAAATAACATTCCTCCCTCTGTGATGAGAAAGAAAAACCAATAATTTGTTTGATTTCTATCTCCAGATAAATAATTGATAGAATAAAGTCCTAGCAAAGCACTAAGGGCACTTATTAAACAAGCAAATCCAACTGATAATTCATTGATTCGTATCCCCAAGTAAAGATTGGGTAACCAAAGGAAATATTGACTTAGATGTAAATGCATTTGCCATAATAGAAGCAGAGAAATTATCGCTGTTGGAATTAAAATGAAAATTACAAGAATCCAAGATCTAGTTTTTCCTTCTGCAGTAACATAATCCTCTAATTGAGATAGGAATAATGCTAATAACGCACCAATAAATGGTAATAATATAGCAACCCAAGTAAGTATAATGCCATTCATTTTTCATTTTTCCTCCTCTGTTTGAGCACTAGTTTCTTCGACTCTTTGCCCTTCTTGCATACTGAAATCAAAATCAAGCAAGGTTGATCCTTCGTTAACCTTACGCAATCTCTTGTCTAAGCCTACTCCAATTATAACAAAAATAGCACCCACTATTATAATGAAAAATGCTAAAGTCTGCGCAAGAGGATCTGCGAAAGTGATACTCTGATTGTTTGCTGCACCAAAGGACAATAACAGTAAATTTCCGGCCATTAAAAGAAAAACAATACCAAATACTACTTTAAGGAATTTTTTTGCTGTAATCAAAGAATAAATCCCAATACAAAAAAGTATCATTACTGCTAGTATTGTATAAGGGAATGGTGTGGTCCAATCTAACATTAATAATATCTCCTCCTTTGCTGCTGGGTTTGTTTTTGCGGTTGTTTTATCACTTCAAAATTGACAAGATAATAAGAACCCATTATTGCTAAAGAAATTATTATTAAAATTAGAAGAAGATCATATACTCTAAATGTCCAGAGATTTCGTCCAATTTCTTGCCCTATAATTGCATAGTTTACTTCTGTCTGATTTGGTCCTGAATAAAAGGAATCTTGATTTATTTCTAGAAAAACTAAGAAAAAGACCATACCAAATAATCCTGCACTGATAATCCCTATACCACGTACAAACCATTGATTTAATCGATTTATTTTTGATTCAGTCATAATTTCTCTCTCTGCGAGTTTAAAATCTCCTCATATCTTTTTGAACTGTGCGTTTGCTTCTCAGTTTAGACCAATCAACAACAGCAAGACAAATGAAAATAATCACTAGGACTGCTAAGATAAATGGCCATATATCAGCTAGAACTAATATTTCAAACAATCCATACAATGGGAAGATAAGTAAAATAATAAAGATTTCAAATACAAGTATGTAAACCGTATATTGATATAATTTGTTTAGTTGTTCACCTGAGGTTTTTGTAGTAACTTTCTGATATTCCGGTGGTTCTTCTTCTACACCTTTTGTTTTTTGTTTAATTACTTTTCCAATTATTGAAACAACTACTGCTGTTATAATCATTGCAGCAGCAAAACCAAAGGCCAATGCAACAATAATCGGCAAATCTTGCAATTGTAAAGGCATTATTCTTCCCACTTATTATTTCTCTATTATGCATATATCAATTCTATATATTAGCTAATTGGTTCCTTTAAGAAGAAAAGTTTGTTACAAATTACTTTATTACTACTCATTAACTCTTGTTTCAAATGAGACATTCTACTTTATTTAACGTGCAAAAGAATCTAATCCAGAACCAATAAAATCTTTTGCTTTCTTTGGTACTATTGCACTTGTACTAACTAGAAGCACCCTTTTTCTTCATTTGCTATGTACAAAAAAGGTTGCTCTGAAAATAAAAGACTTTGAAAAAAATTAGAAAAAGCATCAGATAGCTTGAAAAATCAAACTATATTTGATGCATCCATAATAGACTACGATAAACGTTTACAATTCGTTTTTTGAGTTCTACAGCAGCTTTTGATTCATTCATCTTTTCTAAGCCTTTGAGAACTTTACGACAATAATCACATTCTTCACCATTATCTACTTTCTTCCCATCAATATCGAGGATTACTTCAGATTCATAGTAATCTCTGAGAGCGGGAGTAATGCCAATTATATCGTAATCTCTTGGATCAAAGAATGTTTCAGCATACCAGCTGATTCGTAAATCTTTCTTATGAACAAATAATTTCATAGTAGCTATTGCAATCTCCATAAGAGCCAAATCACCGACAACGACAACCGTTTTACCTGTCATTACTGGTTTCATAACATACTCTAGATCTCTACCGAAAGTTTTGAGCATCAAAGTAATACTTGCTCTTGCTTCAGCTTGTGATCCTGGAGAAGCTGCTGCTGCTGCAGCCGTTGAACCAGCTTGCGCTATTGCTGCTGCTGCAGATCGCGCAGAGGCTTCTTCTCTGCTGCTTCTTGCAATCGTTGAGGAACGATGTTGCCTCAAAGATAAATTTTTATCTAAAAATAAGGTAATGACATGATCATCATGAAGGTATGATACTTGCCATAGCCCACCTACTTGTGTTTTTAAATCGTCTACGTAAATTGGTATGAAAATATCCTTTCCACACCCTTTACAAGTGAGCGATATTTCTTTTAATGGTACCCTTGCAGATGACAACAATTTACAACTCCGACTAATTTTTTTTTTTACAATAAACTGTCTTTCTTTTTATCTGGTATAATAATACTTGCTTGTATTGTTTAAGTCTTATGACAAATTTATCCGTATAAACCTGTGTAGACTTCACTGATATCTTCGATAGTTGGAAGTTTATAATTTCTTCCTATTATCCAAGTATTATTCACACTGTCCTCCTTAAAAATAAACCTTGTTTTTACGGCAAAAACCCCATTAAAAACATAAATCCAATAATAAGCGCAAAGAAGACCACTATTGAAATCATTAAGATAGGGAATTTCTTACTTTTAAGAACTATTTTTGGAAGATCCTTCAATGAATAAGGGAATTTCTTTACTTCTTTTAACGCTAAAAATGGGAATGCAGTAATTAATCTGCCACTAAAACCTACGCCAAATGCAATTGAAACGGCAGTATATTGAGCGTAAGAAAAATGATAACCAAATACGGTAAATTCGCCCATAAGAAAATCCACTAAATAGCCACCTGCCAAAGAACCAAGAAATAAAATAACGCCATGGGATTTGCTAATGGTCGTGCAGGAGATTATGAAGAAGCAATAAAATGGTACAAAAAAGTACTCACTATTGAACCTAATTTCCAAAAAGCAAAGGAATTAGCAAAGAAGAGTTGAAAAATAAGAAAGAAAAAAAATTACTTGCAATCACATATTAACCCAAAAGATTTTAAAATAAGTTTACGCGCAAAAGAATAACAGAATATTGCCGGATTAGCTCAGTGGTAGAGCTCTCGGCTGTTAGAGCCTTAAAATGAATAGAAGGCTACAGATACCGGGTGGCCGCAGGTTCAAATCCTGCATCCGGCGCCATCTTTTTTATTTTTTTTTGTTATCTCATTCTTCAAAAGATGCCTGTAAAATTAATAGTCTTCATCTATTTCATGCAGAATGTCTAGTGCGTCTTTTAAGCGATTATTAATATAGAAGCTTAATTCGCCATAGTCCTCATTCTTCTGCATTCTAGAAATGTCTATTGCAGCATCAGTTAATTGTTTATGTGCTGTTAACATGATCTCTTCTCGTTCTTTTTCATTCTCTATTGTAGAGAATTTTGGACCAACAAATAATGAACCATTTCCTACTGCTTTTACAAAGAAGAAATTGAAATGTTCTGTCATTTAAGTCAACACCTAGTTTTTTTTACGTTTCTTAGCTATAAAAACTCTCTTCAGGAATATTCATACAAAGCGATAGTCTTAAAGAATCCTCTATTTTCCTCTTTACACACACATTAAATTTTGTGGATCTGATTAAATGGCAGTAGTAGGCGCAAATAAAACCACTCTTCTTACTGAGCATGAAGAAGAAATTTTAGAACAATTAAAGCTTGTAGAGGGTTCTAACCTTTGGACAATCACTTTGAGGCGAATGAGACAAGATCAACTTGGAATGTTTGGTTTAGGTTTAGTACTAGCTTTATTTGTGATAGCTGTTATTGCTTTTACGCTACAAATATATGATACTTGGTTTGGACTTGCCAATCCTACTGGTGATCCTTGGGATGTTCATAATTATTTTATTGAAATCTGGATTCCAGGAACAGAGAAATACTTGCGCTTAATTGCCCATCCTAAGCATATCATTGCAGGTGATGAAGGCTTAGCACCAAGTGTCCAATATCCATTTGGAACTGATTTACTTGGTCATGATATCTTCTCTAGAATGGTTTTTGGCACACCTTTATCTTTAGCATTAGGTGTTACTGGGCAGCTTCTAACAAGTTTTCTCGGTGCTGTTGTCGGTGCTGTTTCAGGTTACTATGGCGGATTATTTGATGAAGTAGTTCAAAGAATAAATGAAGTTGTTATGGGTCTTCCTGATTTTATTTTATTTATATTCGCAGTTGCTCTTTTTGGACAAGTAGCAGATTTGTTTGAGGGAGGCTATTACATTGTTGTATTAACTATTCTTGCACTACTTGGTTGGGGTGGCACAAGTTTAATTGTACGAAGTACCGTTCTAAGCTTAAAAGCGAGAGACTTTGTCGAAGCAGAAAGAGCTCTCGGAGCAAAAGATGCCAGAATTATATTCAAACACATTCTACCTAATGCATTATCCCCACTTATTATTATTACTACCCTTGGAATTGCTGGTACTATAATGAGCATTACTGGATTAGCTTTCTTCGGTTTAGGCGATCCAACTGCTGTATCTTGGGGTGATGATTTAGCAGCATACCGAGATCAATTACTAAGTTATTGGTGGATGCCCTCATTCCCTGCCATGATGATTTTTATTACAATGCTTGGGTTTAATCTTATGGGCGATGCGTTGCGTGATGCCCTTGACCCGAAGCTGAAAAGCTAAATCAAATAATGGATAGGAGAAATTCTATCCTAGTTAGTTTTTTTACTTTTGATAAAAATTAGTCTTCTGTGAGTTTCACTACTTTCTGACCATTAGGTAATTCTTCAATATCGTTTAGTGAAGTTGGCACAACTGATATTTGATTGATATAACTGCAAAATTTGATATCATCCTTAAATCCTAATTTAACTAATTTTTTTCCGTGCAATGTATTCAGAAGTATTTGGAATAGAGTTTGTTCTTCAAGTAATTTCACAAAATAATCAAGCTCAGCTAAAATTTCTCCGGACAAAGTAAATCCTGCTTTCTTAAATTCTTGTGCAATAACTAATCCACCGATTTGATCTTCAGTTATTTCATTTGTTATTATCGAGCCTTCGCTAAAAGCGGGAATTATTACTATAGGAAAATCATTGCTAGACAACGATTTGCAAATTCCCGTGATTTTAGAAACTACCGCTTTAGCATTGATTGGTGACCCAACAATAATTGCTCGTGAACCAATAGCTTCAACAACTCTTTTTGATCCTGTTGATGATGTAAATGAAACAATTTTATTTGACATTTCTTCCAATTTACTTATTTCTACAGGACTATTCCCATAATCAAATCCATCGAGCATCTCGCACCCTCGTTCACCCATTAACAAACTGCCGAATTCTTTTGCAGCTAAACGTGTGTCCTCAACTTCCAAAGCAACATAAATTGTTGTTATCCCCTTGCTCATAGTTACGGGTATTGTTGTACTTGCTCTAAGGGTATCAACAATTATTGCAATACCTCCTTTGCTTGCTGCCAATTGAGAACCTTCATAATTTCCAAGGAGAACTATTTCCATTTTTAAAACACTTCAATGCAAAAATAAACTAATATTACTTTTAAGTATAGCTTTCATTCATTTTTTGCTATAATAATTCCTTTAAATAGAAATAATGAAAAAGGGATAACTCTATTATATCCTTAAATTAAGAAAATGAGCTTGCAATTGAACTGCCGAAGTGAAATAATGACTATTTTGAATCGGTGTTAGTATAATATTAGAAAGCAAACAAAAGAATCCGTCAAAAACGAAGACTAACAGTACTTTATGTATTTGGGATCCTACTATTAGGAGGACTATTAACTTGACCTCGAAAGACGATATTCGACAATTTTTATTAGATAAGAAAGAATCAGAGATACTTGAATTAATAAAGAGTGATAAGACGAATGTTCAAAATTTCTTAATGGACATTGCAAAAAAAGATTCAGAATGGAAGTTCCGTAGGGATGCTGTGAAAATTTTAGGAAAAGCAGAAATTACTGAATCAATAGAATTATTGAAAAGAATATTATTGAAAGATCATCTAACCGTAATGAGAAAAACTGCAGCAAAAGCTTTGGGATGTATTGGTGATGAAAAGGGTGTATCTCCTTTACTTACAGCTTTGCAAACATCAAAAGATCCTGCAATAATTACCGAAGTTTCATGTGCACTAGGCGCACTCAAAGCTACTGATGCAGTAATTACTTTGGTAGGTATGTTACAATTAAATCCTGATGGTGAAATAAGAGAGCATGCAGCAGAAGCATTGGGTTTAATCGGTGATCCAAAAGGTATTGACATCTTGCTTGAAGCTTTAAATAATGATAAAGAGGATTGGGTCCGAGGACGAGCAGCAGAAGCTCTGGGTTTAATTGGTGATACAAAGGTCGTACCAGATTTAGTCAAAGCACTTGAAGATGACAAAGGAATCGGAGTATCAGTTCGAGTTGCAACTGCTTTAGGTAGATTAAAAGATAAAAGTGCAATTGAACCGTTGAAAGTTTATCTACAAAAAGGACAAAAGGTTGAAACTCGCAGAGCAATAGTTTATGCTTTAGGAGAAATAGGTGATAAGAAAGCTGCTGATGTTTTTCTTAATTTATTAGAAAATGATGAAGATGCAACAATACGATATTGGGCTTGTATTTCTCTTGGATTTATGCAATACAAACGAGCTGCAAAAGTACTTGAGAAGATTCTTCTAGAAGATGAAAGCGTTCGAGTAAGGCGTACTGCGGCACTCTCTCTTGGGCAATTAGAACTCAAAACGAAGAAAGCCATTAGTACACTCGTTACTGCTTCGAAAGAAGATAGTGATGAAGAAGTTCGAGGAAAAGCAAAAGAAACTATTAAGAAACTAGCAAAAATACATGGTTACAAAAATCAAACCGAGATGTTAAAGGATTTGGGCATAAAATAATAATTATTTTTTATTTGCCCATCTTTTTTCCCTTTTTTTTATACTTGACATTTCAAAATAGCAGAAATAGATAAAAATTAATTTATTATTTAACGGATTATGAATGTTCAAGAGCTATCCATAACTTCAGTAGGTATTGATGTAGGTACATCTACTTCACACGTGGTTTTTTCTCGATTACAACTAGTTAGACAAATGAGTCGTTCGTCAAAAAAATTTGAAATAGTAAATCGGGAGATTATTTACAAAGGAAATATTTTTCTAACTCCATTGGTTGACAAAGAGACAATTGATTTTGAAAAATTATCAATAATCCTTAATGGTGAATTTGAAAAAGCTGGAATAGAAAAAGATGAAATTGATACTGGAGCAGTAATTGTTACAGGTGAAACTGCTAAAAAGAAAAATGCAGAAAAAATCGTTGGTTTATTAGCTGCAGAAGCAGGTAAATTTGTTGCTGCTACTGCAGGACCGAATTTCGAGTCAGTGATTGCTGCAATGGGATCAGGTGCAACAATACGCGCGAAAGAATTAAAGAAAACCATAATGAATATCGACACTGGAGGGGGAACATCAAACATAGCTGTTATTTCTCCTAATGGAGAAATAATCGATACTGCGTGTATCAACGTTGGTGGAAGATTATTAGTAACAAAAGGTTCCGAAAATATATTAGAAAAATTCGAAGATGCAGCAAAGATTATTGCCGATAATTTAGAAATTGAATTAGTTGTGGGTAAACCAATTTCTCAAAAAGACAAAGAACGCATAGCTAAAGGATTAGTAGAAGCTCTTGTAGAAGTTATTACAAAGAAAGAACACATTTCTGAAACAACTATGAAATTAATGATGACGCCTCTGCTAACTTTTGATGGCAAAGTTGATTATTTTACCTATTCCGGTGGGGTAGCAGAATACGTCTTTGAAAAAACGGATGAATATTTTGATGATATTGGACGTGAAGTTGCTCGAGAGATTAAGAAACAACATCAGAACGCCAAATTAAAATTACTCGAACCTCCCGAGCTAATACGTGCTACAGTTATTGGTGCAGGGCAATATTCATTGCAAGTAAGTGGTGCTACTACATTAGTAACTGAAGATAATGAATTTCCAATAAGAAATATTCCAGTTATTGTTCCTTATCTTCCACAAGATAATCCAACACCAGAACAAGTCAAAAATGCAATTGATGTTGCTTACAAACGGATAGATATGACGGAAGGAGAAGCACCTGTTGCTTTGTCATTCCATAAAACAATTGGATTATCTTATGAACGCTTAAAATCATTTGCCATGAGCATAGTAAATGCTGTTCCAACAATTGTAAAAAACAAGTCACCATTAATTTTAGTGTTCTCCGATGATATCGGTAATAGCGTTGGCAATGTTATGAAACGTGAAACAGAGTTGAAAACCAATATTATTTCAATTGATGAGCTCAATTTACGTGAAGGGGATTACATCGATATCGGTGAACCAATGGCAAATAAACAGGTTGTACCAGTAGTTGTTAAGACGCTTATTTTTCAGAATTAATTAAGCGTCAAATCATTTTTTCGATAATGGTCAATAAATCAACCTTTAAATATAACCTTTCCCCGATGAATAAACGGAGAGATTTTCCATAAAGAACTAAAAACGGAAAATAGTATGCTCTAGCAGTAGTTTTTAAATCAAAATTTCTCTTTGATATTGAAGCACGATAATAAACTTCAGAGAAATATCAAAACAAGGTGAACGTCTCAATAAAGAAATAATATGGAATACTTTCCATGAATCGAGGTAAAATTATGAAAGATAATCTAATAAAACTTACTCAAGAATTATCCAAAGCTGGTTATGCAATTGTTGGTTTGGAAGTAGAATCAACTGAACTAGTTAGAATTAAATTTCAGGGATTGGATGGATTCGAATTAGTTGTTAATAAAAGTCATGCAAAAATTATCGAAGGTGATTGTTCTCCTAAAGTAATCAAATTGATTACTAAAATCGTCCAATCGCGTTACAAAATAAACGATAATCTTGAACCTGATATTTTTAGCAATCTATTGAATGCTTCTTGAAAAATGAAAAAGGAACTTTAAAGGCATTAAAGTAAATTGCCTTTAAGATCCTGCAATTCTTTTTATCTTACAGTAGTCATCAGTACAGCTATAACAAGAAGTTCCTTTATATTTTTGCGAACAATAAGTTACTGCATTTCTAATTTTACACCAATCAATAGCACAATCTGTACAAAAAGTCACTTTTGGTGTTTTCACTGCTGATCTCCGTCTCATTAAGATTTTTTCTTGAGTATCTAAAACAGTCAATTTTTCACCAATCCTTTGATCTTATCACCTTGCTATCAATAAAGTGATGAAAATTCGCTTTTTAACTTGCTAATATCTTGAGAATATTGGCATAATACCCAAAAGTGAACATTTGGTATTAAAATTAGCCTAATTTTGTTGGACAGTGGCCATTTTCACAAAAAAAGCTGCGAACACCACGATATTTTAGACTGCAATAAACTATCTTTCCTCTGTTCAAACACCATGAAATCATACAATCTGTACAATAACCAATTTGCTCTTCAAGAATAGCAATTTTTTTTGTTACTGCTTTTTCTTTTGGTTCCGATGCCAATTGTAAGTTCCAATCCTTTAACTATCTACTTTGATTTATCACAGTTTTCTTCTTTCTAATTATTACATTCGTATTTTCAGTAATTAAGACAGCGAATTGTTAGTTTGGTCATTTCTCAGCAACTGAAATTGGTTTTTTAAGGAAATCATTGAAGGATTTATTTGATTGTTTCTCTAAGAATTTCTCTGGCAGTTTTCTGAATTCTTCTTGATGGTTCTCTGATAATTGTAAATAATGTTCTAAATTCAATTCAAGAACAAGCAAACCAAACATTAGTGTGCTAACGTTTTTCGATACATATAGGTCACGATGATTCCAAAGATCATTTGTCCCTAAATCAGTATCACATATATTTTCAGCCCCAGGGAGTATTACATCATCTGCTTCTACAACGCCATCGTTTAGAGCTTTCTTTTGATAAATTGTTTTAGTGAACCATTGTCGTTTCGTGCCTCTAATTGTCATCCACCGAATAGTTCCTGGAGTGAGTGGATGAGAATTTAGTTCTTCAATGAACTCATTTTTCGGCGATATTTTCTTATTAAACAATGCCCTGATTTTTCCATAGACTGCTTGGTTTCCGACACTTATCTGAAGAAATTGATTACTTTGTGAAAAATTATTCTTTCCGTATAATAATCGTAAAATACGTTGAATAAGTGGGGATTGCAAACGATCAATAATTTTGCATCCTTTATTTGGTGTAGCGACTAGTAAAATATTTTTTATTCGCAGAGTTCCCGATTTTTTGGTAGGGAGAAGGTTATTGCCCTTCATTTTATCTTGAATGAATTTCCTAACAATTAATCCACCCATACTGGCGCCTAAGAAATCTATTTCGCCATTTTCTAGAAACTCCCATGAATCTCGATTTGTATTAATACTTTTGAATAATTCTTCTGCTAACTCTGGAATGCTATGTTTAAAATTACATCTGCCATCTTTTTGAGAATAGATATCAAATAAATAGATTCTTTTGTACCCTAGGGGGTTTGTCTTAGGATCAAATTTCAATGCATCAATATAGTATAAATGATGCCCAATTCTGGGTGGGTTATCGACAGAATAACCCGGAATAATAATTAGTGTTCTTTCATTGCCTTTCAGCGTGTGTTTTTTAGATTTGAAGACTTCTAGATATCTTTTTGTTAGAATTTCAGACGGATTTTGATCTGAGAGATTTGTTTCTCTTTTAATTGAAAAGATACGATCTAGCACTTTATTCATAGCAAAACCTGCTGAGTAATCCTCAAGCATTCACTGGTGAAATTTTGCTTTTAAATGTCTAAAGGGCGTATTGAAAGTCGTCAGTTGATTATCGTGAAATCATTTTCCTCAAGAAATAGTAATAATTTCTTTTTTGATTTCAGATTTTGTTTTTTGAACGATTCTTGATATTCTGAACGGTTAATATATTTCAAAATATTTTGTGTTTTTTCTTTTACTTTATTCTCAACTGTTTTTGATTGATAATAATAGATTTTCTTATCTTTTTCATGGATAATGAAAATTAAGTCTCCATCTATTGTTACTTTTTTTTCTTCAAATTCCACTGTTATTCCATTTTCTACTTTGAAAACTCTCACTCTTGGTTTAATCTTTAATTTAAAGACCAAATCTTCGTATATCAATTGTAATGTATTTAACTGCAGAGTTTCTTCTGTTTTGAGAAAACTTTGTTGATAAACATTCAATAAAGATTCAATCATTGAGAAAACATTTGCAATTAGATGAAACATTTCTTTTTTGAAAATAATGAATATCGCACAAAAAAGTCCGTTCTCAATAATCTCACTATCGGTGCTCGTAGTGGCTTCTATATTGAAGATATAAATCAGTGCTTGGTATTTCGAATTGTATTGGACTGGCAATGGACCGAATAATCCTTTAATATTTTCTTCACCCAAGCCAACAGCTGTTATTCCTTGAATAGCAGTGGCAAGCGCTTCTCTGTCATTCAACGTACTTGCATTTATTCTCAATTGAGGTCCTGAATCATCTATAATAGCAAATAAAATACCATTAAAAATCGAATCATCTAATTCTTGTTCCAGAGATTCAGTTGTCATTTTTGTTTCCACCATTTACAATTAAGAATTCAAGTTCTCTTACATATTCCTTGAATTCAGTGATACCTCAAAAACCTTTCTAAAGTTGATATGCTTTATTTTGAAAAACAGATTATAAAAAAATTAATAGTTAGCTTTTGTTTAATAGAAAGAAGAACTAGAGGATATTAAGCAATGACCAATATTACAGAAGAAATCAGTACGGAAGGAAAACCAGTTCGAACTGTAAACGAGCTCGAAGATTTTTCAACGAAAAAACATAACACATTCATATCTAATTTCACTAAAAGAAATTGGTCAGCTTACAGCTTGGATTTTGCAGTTGTATTGGTTTTAGTGGTATTAGCCTTGTTTATACGTATTCTCTTATCTTACACTTTTCGTGAACAGCATGGTTATGGCTCAGATATAATCTGGAATCGATGGTTACACTTTGACATCTTTAATCCTGAATTGAATCAATATGTACAAATTCGTGGTTTTGCTGATTTTGGTTATTATTATCGTACTTGGATTGAAGGATGGTATAATGGTACCTGGTATCCTTACCAATGGAATGAGGATCCAGGAGTATTAGATTTCTATTCTTACCCACCTGTATTCATTTATTTCTTAGTATTAACATGGCGACCTGGAATGAGCAACTTGTGGATGGCTATGCCAATGATTTTTGCTGATGCTGCCTGTGCTGGTGTTGTCTACCTAATATTAAAGGAGCTATTCAAAGAAAAGAAAGGTCGAGCAATTGGACTTGTTGGAGGAATTCTTATGATGATTGCTCCGATAAATATAATCTATGATGGTATTTACTGGCTCAATCCTGGACCAGTTACGTTGATTACAATGATTGCTTTTTATTTTGCTACTAAGAAGAAATGGTGGCAAGCATTCTTTTGGTTAGCAATTGCCACTATGACTAAACAAAACGCATTATTTTTCACTTATCCATTGTTTATGGCTATGTTAGGTGAGAAGGTTAAGAATAAAAAACTAAAAGATGCGATTGTCGAAAGCATAATGAACGCGTTATTATTTGTAGGTGTAGGTCTCTTACTTTCCGTTCCCTGGATTTTTATTAGCCCCTATCAATACGTCCGGCACATGCTTTTCCCAGGTAGACCTATGGAACTAAGATTTACGTCTATACACCCTGCAACGAATGACTGCGTATCTTTTGCGAAATCTTTACAGGAATTAGGTTTTCCGAATTGGATCATAGCTATAACATCATTTGGTAATTATTCTATGCTATGGATGATTCTCTCAGCAAGTATAATTGCAGTATTAATGTTATGGAGATCTTTTTGTGGAAAAATGGATGGCGTTGAATTTTATGAGTGGATAGCAATCTATATGATTTTTAGCCATATATTCATGCCTCGAGGCGTTTACAAATTCTATACGGCTTATTTTACTCCAGTAATTTTGATTGCCTTACTAGGGTCACTTGCAAAACTTACAGAGAAAAAAGAATTATTACCAATTGGCTTAGTTATTGGGAGCGCACTATTTTTAGGTTTTAATATTTGGTTAATTGTAATACCTAGGTTTCCCGTTCCCTTCTTATTATTCATGACTGCTGTGGTTATTGCATTAATTCTATGGTTTAGAGCACATTTAAGAAATCTTGTAATAAGGAAAGCGAATTTATTTAGAATAGCTTCCAATCTTGATAAAAAAATTGGTCAATAAAAAAAGAAGAATCTTACCTGATGTTTTGTAACATTTTGAAGGTTCTTTTTTCTTCTTCTTCATTTGCAAAAATTTTCAGCTCTCTACCAATTGCTATTGCAAAACTAACTATTGCTTCCATTTTGGCAGTAATTAGGTTCCCATCAATAACTACATCTTCATTTACTAGTGTGCCTGTTGTAAAGGGCTTCATCCAATTTTCTGGTAATTTATGATCCCCGCCAACAACAAATCGTTTATTTTCTAAAATATTTGTATTTGCAAAAAGAACAGGTCCACCGCAAACACTAGCAATAATTTTCCCCTTATCATTAAGCTGATTCAATTTCTCTTGTAAAGGAGATCCATCTTTTAAGTGTTTTAATGCAGAACCACCTGGAATAATAAATGCATCAACATTATCAACATCCAAATCAGTAATCAAAATATCTGTCATATATTTCAAACTCTCTTTACTTGTAATTGGACCCTTTTCCAAACCAACTGTTACAAGATTAGTGTTTCGCAAAACAAATGCAGGAAATGATAGCTCAAAACCTGAAAAACTATCCTATAAAAGAAAATAGGTATTCAAAATATCTCACCAATACTAACTGAAAAAGGAGAAATTACGTATATACTTTTTTGTAACTATCTAAATAAACCAAGTTATTAATAGTACAATTTTTAACCTAAGAAATATCTAAATTGAATATAGAAACCTATCATTAGCATTGGAGCAATCAAATGTGTCAGAAAATACTTCAGCTGAAGAAAAACATTTACTCGCAGTTTACGGCACGTTAAAAGAAAATTTTCCAAATTACTTTTACTATTTGAATCCCCTTGTACCAATATTCCGTGGAGCAATACAAATTCCATATGAGATGTATTCAAATGGTGGGTTTCCTCTTCTATTCTCTTCAGAAGGGCTTAAGAAAATCTATGTCGAAATATTCGAGGTTACAGATAGAATTCTCCAAAAAATCGATAGATTAGAAGGTGTTCCCCATTTGTATTCTCGAGCAACAATTTGGATAGATGAAGTTAGTGCTAGTGTATTTCTTTATGTTGTTGCTAACAGAGAACCCACTGGTGAATTAATTGAAGATGGTATCTTTCGAAGAAAAGAAAATGACTAGTTTTTCTGCAATAACTATTTGACCGTTTTAATCCAATCTAGTAAAGCAACAATGCCATGGCCTTTTTCATAATCTAAAATCCTTTGAAAACCTCGTCCATAAATATCCTCTCTCGAGAGAATCATTTCTGCTTGCCCCTGATACCCAAACCGCATAAGCACTTTATAGGATATCCATTCACAGAACCCTTCTCGAATTTGTAAGGATTGATTTGGTTCTGTTACATTTTCAGATTGCCAAGCATGGCCCATTTCATGACTAATTGTTCCTAAAGACATTTGCAAAGGCAGATGAGATTGAATGAAAATATTTCTTTTTTCGCCTTTTCTTTGGAAAAGACCGAGATTACGTCCTGCGGTAACTTCAGCTCCAGATTCTTTAATACGACTATCTAGTAATTTCTTTGAAATTAAACGGAAATTAATAGTACTATTAATTTTCAAACCTAAACCTAATAATCCTGCCTCAGCTTTATCTACCAAAGCTGTTAATTGTTTTTCAGTAGTAATTGAGCTTCTTTGGCATTCTACACAGATTTTTCTTCCATCGGAAATTTGAACGTATTGTAGTCCTACAGGGCGACCACATGAGTCACAATGCGGTGCGAGTTTTTCACAGTACTCGCAATAAATACCACTTTGATATTTATAGGAGAAATATTTACCAACAATTGGCAGACCACAAGAAGTACATCTTTGAGCTTTTTCTTGACATGAATAGCATATTTTTTTATCGTGGACTGTGAATAGAAATTGACTCGGCATCCCACATAAATTGCATCTCTCATAAATTTTGTAACAATAATCACAAACAACTTCATTGTCAAATACCCAATAAGTTCCTACAATGGGGTTGTTACAGACATTGCAACGAGGAGCTTGTGTTAAACATTGTTTACAAAGAACCTTTCCACGTATTTTTGTATATTTAACAACCGGTTGCCCACATCGTTCACATTTTAGATATTTGCTCATACAATCGTCACAAGCAATTGTTTTGTTAACAAATCGAGTGTAGCTCCCAATGACTGCTTTCCCACAAGTATCACACTTTGGGGATCTATTATAACAAATCGAGCATAAACCATCAACCGATTCATCTGAACCACCAATTATTGGTTTCTTACAGCTTGTGCATTTTGGAAGGAATTTGAAACAATCGTTACAAAAGGTTGACCCGTCAGAGAAATGGATGTATTTACCTGTGATAACTTCATTACAAGCATCACATTTCACTTTAATTACTCCAACAGATACCAATGAGTTTCCTCCGGAAATTAGATTCTCAATTACTAGAAAATAATCTATACCAATAATTAGCTATTCTCTTGAAAAAAACTTTCTATTAGGGTAATATAAGCAAAGAGCTCTTTCACTTGATGTATTTCAGTAATTCTTTGATAAATTCGTTGATTTTCTCACATTCACTTTGAAATTTGCTTGGTATTAGCTTATCATAATTTACAATGTAAGGGACAATAACCATCTTAGGAAAACTTGCTGATCCTAATAACAAGATAATAACTGCTCCTCCTAAAATTAACCACTTAGCCCAATGATCAATATATATTATAGCTGCTACTGTTCCAATAATAACAAGTAATGATACAAAAATCGTTGTGCCAAACAATGAACGAATTACTCTTTGCCTTTTTTTTCGTATTTTAATCAATGCTGCCTTTGCACCTATTGATTCCCAAATTAAGTCTATTTCTTGGACTTTAAGTGAAACTGCTGCAATACGCGTATCTGTATCATTAAGCGAAGCAGTAATTGCTCCCCGTGCATCTTCTTTAGGCCAATTTCTTCTTCCGATGATTATAGAGAGCTTATCAATAATTTGGGTAATATTCTCTTTTGTGCCTCGAGGTAATTTTCTTTTGGTCTTTTTATGGGTCATTATCTTCTTCCTTTTGAACTGAATGAATTAAATAAATATTTTATTTAGCTTAGCTTCTTGCTGCAACTTCAAAGAAGATCAAAATTGCACCAATAATACAAATTAATCCTCCAACACTTCCTGATACAATTGCTATCACTATAACGATAATTGCATAAAGAATTAGATTCAAACTATAAGCAAATCGATTATCAATACCAAACCAAATTAAAACCACGCCACATACAATTGCAATAATAAAGGCTAAAATTGGTATGCCTAAAAAACCGAAAGTATATGATTGCCATGCCTCATCGGCAAAACCAACTTCAAGTAAGTTTAGAATTGCTGCAACAATAATGATGACAGCACCAAGAATAATAAAAATTCTTCCAGCTTTAAACCATGGTCCTAACCATTTCTTTTTACGATGTTTTTCTTCTCTTCTCTTAGGGGACACATAGTACACTTCCTAATTAACTTTCATTTTTACACTAAAGCAATACTAACAATTATTCTTAATCTTATCGCTATGGAGGCACAAAAATCGCTAGATAAAATGGATGAGAATGCTAACCTAACGTTTATCATCTCTAACTCCATGCGCAATGGTTCCTATTAATGCACCTAAGCCAAATGAAAAACAGGTATAAAGACCAATTATTAAAGAAGAAAGGAAAAATCCTCCAATGCCAATAAAAAATTGTCCTATTGATCCTACATCTACCACTAGAAATATCACTCCGAGTATGAAGAAGAAGAACGTGAAAACTAACGCACTGTAGCTGGAATATCTAAATGAAACCAGAAAACTAAGTGTTTTATCTCTAAATGCAATAATGATCCCTGCAGGTATACCATATAAACCAATGACAAAATTTAGTGCCATAGGATTTCCCAAAGCAGCAGAAGCAAAGGCATTTGTTAAAATTGAAATAATAGCTGTGATAATACCAACAATAATAATCCACCCCCAAGGTGTTTTAATCTGTTGCCTAGTACCAGTTTGATATTCTTTGAAAGCAACGCTTTCTCTTAAATCAGAATTTTCTTCTACCACATTGAACGACCAACAATAGATAAATATGAAGATTATTTGTATTCTTCCATTGCTCTTCAATTTGAAATAAGAAAAAAATTACATAAGTTATTACGGTAAAAAAAATATAGGTATATATACTCAACTTTCTAATACAGTAGTGAATGTTCAGTTTAGAAAATAAATCGCAATTTCTTTCAAAAAAGAGCGAAATAAGGTAAAATAGGATGGAAAACGGCATTTTTCCGTATTTTTACGGAACGCTGACATCTGATTGAAAGATAATTGGCGGATAATTTTACTAGATGGTAGAAGATTTTTACTAGACGTAGGGTAAGAATTTGTCAGTCTTCTTTTATATTAGAATAGATGGTCTATTGCTTAGGAGATGAAAAATAAAAATGCTGACTGTAGCCGAACAATTACCCCCTTCTGCAAGGGCGATTTATACTCTCTTATCTGAACAGGGACCTTTGACTTCAAAGGACTTAATTCTAAAATGCGATCTCGCACCAAGAACTGTTAGATATGCCTTAAAACGTTTAACGAAAGAGGGCCTAGTTAAAAAGGCACCATACCT
>JAUWKS010000086.1 GCA_030614005.1 Candidatus Heimdallarchaeota archaeon
CTTTGTATTTTCTTGCTCAAGCGGTAGCTACAAAGACCATTGGCTTAGCTGATGTTGAGGAGATCATTTCCCCTTCTGGGGCTATATTGTATGCAGTGAAAAAGGAGGCTTTACCAAAACTTGAGTTATTGGTTGAACAGTTCTTCTCTGAGAAGGTGTACTATGCTTCCCAAACAGTTACACTCGAAGAAGCGTACAAACTATATCTTCAAAGGTTTTTCCAGTTATTAGATAAAATAGCTATTGCTCTAGGTCAAATTACTATTAGACTTGAAGAAAACCAACGGTCTGCTTTGACTTGGCTTGAGCAATGGGATGAACTTTTTGATAAAGACCAAGCTGTAGTAGTAAGGATTCTTCGAGAAAAACTGTCTCCTATTTTAACTGATGTAGACTTTATTCCATTTAGTTATTTGCCTGTTTTTCTCCGAGGTCGATTTCGTAAGCTTCTTTCTCATTTACCTTCTCTTGAGGATTTTGAGATTTATTTCGGATGGGAGGAACAAGTTTTGTCTAAAAATAATATTCAGAATTTTCTTTATCTAAAGAAGGAGTTAGATGGGAGGAATAGTGATGAATGCTGAGAATAAGATTCCTCAATTAAAAGAGAGTACTCTTCCACCAATGAAATTTGTCTGTGAATTGCCAAAATCAACAAATCCTGTAGCTGATTTCTCTTGGTCAGACCCATCGGTTGAACTAGTTCACTTGGGACCTCTAATAGATAAGTATCTTCAGAGCAATCCGTTTATGTTTCAGGCAGAAGCCATCCCAAAGATCCTCCAAGGAAAGGATTTACTTATTACCGCTGGAACTGGTAGTGGGAAAACAGAGATTTTTCTCTTTGCTATTTTGGAACTCCTCCTTCAGGGGAAGATCACTAGTGCTATTATTTTTTACCCCAGTAAACAATTGATACAAAATCAAGAAGCACGATTAGCAACCTATCTAACTTGGATTCAAACTGAATTAGGGAAGAGGATTACCTATAGCTCCTATACAGGTGATTTTTCTCAAAAAGCTGTTGTAGGTATTGAGCGAGCTTGTCCTGAGATTCTCCTAGCGACATTCGATAAAGTGTTTCATCGAATTGTTCGAAACCAGAAAAGCTCAAATAATGACTCACAACAATCAACAACTACAGCTAACAAGCAGCGATTCTTTGAACATCTTACCTCTGCTGGAGTCGTTGTCTTTGATGAAATTCATGTATATTCTGGGTTACTGCTTTCAAACGTTTATAATTATGTGCAAGTGCATAAAGCAATGAATCCCACGTGTCGCATGCTTCTCTCCTCGGCAACCATCGCAGAAGCAGCTAGCTTTCGAGACGACTTTCTCCCCTCTGCAGAGATTATTTCTGGTGTGCCACATAGAGGAACAATACAGGTTCTAACATTGGATAAAAGTTACTTTGACCAATTTAATTGTTACATACAAGAAGAATTATTGCGTAATAAAAAAACCACCGGAAAAGATCGTCAAGTGCTTGTCTTTAATGATAGCATTAGCGAAAACGAAGCACTAACTTATACAATCAAACAAAAACTTGCTGAAGCGACTGGTATAAAACTCCAAGAAATAACTGATTCGAATCAAAACAAAATTGCTTGTATCCATTCGCAATTACCCCCCGAGCGAAAGCAAGTCATTGTTCGTAAAGCTGAGGAAAACCAATTCAAATATCTGATTTCAACAGAGCTATTAGCTCAAGGATTAAATTTACCTGGATTTTATATTGGCATACAAATTGGTTGGCCAATAACAGGTTTGACAGGTGCTTTGCAGAGAATTGGTAGATTACGTTTTGACAATGACCTTTCAGAGATACGATACTTTATCTTCGTCTTCAATGCTGAAAATGAGCAAGATGGGTATTTTTTAGCTTATCCACAAAAACTTGCCCAAAAGTTACTTGAAGCGAAGCTTCCTCCCTTGATCTTTTCTCGAGATAATTTTCGGATAACTCAAGGGTTCCTCTTGTTGGCAATTGCTTACGGAATTACTCACCTTGATGAATTGACCTCTCTATACTGTAATACCATTCCTGATCAAATAACTCAAGAGAAAATGAATAGAACAATGAGACAAGCGATTACTTTGCTTGTTGCAAATGGAATTTTAACAATTACTGATAATTATCTCAATATTGGTTTGTATGCAGAATTAACACTTTTTTTAAGGAATTATAGTTTACGTGCAATTCCTCCAAAATGGTCTGTAAAGAAACAACAAGAAAAAGATTCTCTATTCACCATTGATGCTCGAAAAGTGCTGAGAGAAGCTTTGCCTGGCAATCTCCTAATAAATGACGGACGTTTTTGGTCTGTAAAAACAATAGATCAAAGACGAAAGGCAATTGTTGTAGAGGAAATGCTTATCCACCAGAATTCATTAGATGTTTCTAAAATTGGAAAGAACAAATGTTTCTCCCCGGAATTTTCCTTCGGTAGATTTACTCAAGAGTTGTTATTACAAAAAATGACGATACAATACGGTGATATACAGATTGTACAAAAACCTTCAGTTATTAATTCCTATAATCCCATGACAGGTTTTCTTCCAATTGATTTGAAAAATAATCATCTGAAAGTTTCTTCAGAAACCGTTTTTACAGATAAATCTACAGGATTAGTTATTTCATTTCCAGAAAATATCTTGCAAGATGTTTTGAAGCATTTTTATTTTGAGCGGTTTCATTTTCTAAGATTAATTGCCAAAGTGTTGCTGTTAGAAGCCACTAGAGAATTGAACATCTCAAGTAAGGAATTAGTAAATTCTCTCTCCTGGAAAAAAGGAAAGGAAGCAATTGCCATATATGATCTTGCTGGACCTAGTGGGAACAGTCAAAAAATATTTCTTCATTTAGAACAGTTGTTGCGGGGCATACATAACAAATTGATTAGCTGCAGCTGCTCTGTTGGGTGTGGAGCTTGCTTTGGTGATTTAGCGAAAATCTTCAAGTATAATCCAAAAACATTCTTACTTAAATGGTTAGAGAAGGTGCTAAATTGAAGGTTGCAGTTACGAGTGATGTTCACATGGGACGAAAGGGTGCTTTAGTTGAAGAGTTTTGTAATTCAATGAAATCAATTGGACCTCAAGTGGATATTATTGTTCTTGCAGGTGATATTGTAGATAATGATACAAAAGAAACAAGAGAGATGTTCAGAGATTTTTTAGCTATAGCAAAAGATGAAGGATTTTTTGAAAAATTGTTCTTTGTATATGGGGGTATGAAACATGAAGTAAAGCTCCTTCACTCTTTCCCGGGTTTACTGTTAAATGACTACTGTCTTCTTTCAACGAAAATAGGTCGAATTGTAATTATTCATGGAAACAATATTGGTCTATACTACAAACCGGAAGCAGGGGAACATGCCAAAGTAGGTGCAGAACGTGCGAAACAGAATTTGATCAATCATCCTGTTTCTTGGCTCCCAAGAATACAATCAGAAGATTATCTTATCTTTGGTCATTTGCATAAACGATTTTATCATGAACCAATGAAAATCTATTGTACAGGTTGTTGGGTTCCGACAAAAGATATAGCAAATGATACCGGCTATATTATTCTTATTGATGATCAAGCAAAAAATCCCTTCACAGCGAAGAGATTTAATACATTCTAGACATATTTTTCACTACAGAATTTGTTATAAATAGTCACAAATCTTTTAAGAAATATGGATAATCTCTTCATTGGGTAATACTTTTGGAAAAAAAAGTGCGATTGGTAGTAAAGGGTCTTAACATTGCCCTTCTCATAAGTGTGGTATTTTTTTCAATACCTAAACAGATCCTTCCCTCTACTGACTATAGTACCCACGCCCCTAGTGCGACAGCTGTTACAGCAACCAATCTCACGTTAGAATTTAGTACTTTCCTTGGTGGGAGTGCTAAGGATCTTGGGCTTGGTATTGCTGTTTCTGAGAAAGGGCATAGTTATGTCTCGGGGTTGACTAAATCTAATGATTTTCCCACCAAGAATGCTTTTGCCAGTACTCTTAGAGGTGACACGGACGCTTTCGTTACCAAGTTTGATGCTACTGGTTCCCTTCTTTGGAGCACCTATCTAGGTGGAAGTGATCGGGATCGTAGCTTTGCTATTGATGTTGCTGCTGATGGGAGCTGTTATGTAATGGGGTTAACTAATTCAAATGATTTTCCAATTAAGAATGCTTATGATGGCAAATTCAATGGTGTAGAAGATGTTTTTCTAGCCAAGTTCTCCTCAGATGGTTCACTCCTCTGGAGTACCTATTTTGGAGGAAGTGATTATGAATGGGATACTAGTCTTGCTGTTGCTGATGATGGAAGTTGCTATGTCGTTGGAAGTACTAGCTCAAGCAATTTCCCAACTAAAAATGCTTATGATAGTACGTATAATGGGGTTATGGATGCTTTTGTTTCCAAGTTCTCCTCAAATGGTTTGCTTCTCTGGAGCACCTATCTTGGTGGGTGTTGGGGTGATATTGCTGTGGATGTTGCTGTTACCGAGGATGGCAGTTGTTATGTTACAGGTGGAACAAATTCAGAAGATTTTCCCACCCAGCATGCTTTTGACAGCACTTATGGTGGTGGCTTGGACGGCTATATTACCAAGTTTGATTCTCAAGGGCGACTCCTTTGGAGTACTTTTCTCGGTGGGATGTCGTGGGACGATGCTATTGGTATTGCTACTGCAAGTGATGGCAGCTGTTATGTGACAGGCTATACTGGTTCAATTGACTTTCCTACATTAAATGCTTATAATAATACCTACGATAACTGGGGTGATGCTTTTGTTGCCAAGTTTGATGCTACCGGTTCCCTTCTTTGGAGTACTTTTCTCGGTGGGGATGGGGTCGACCGTGGATATGCTATTGCTGCGACTAGTGATGGCAACTGCTATGTGACAGGTGAGACTTTTTCCACCAATTTTCCCTTGAAGAACGCTTATGATAATTCCACAAATGGTGGATACGATGCCTTTGTCACTATTTTTTCCTCTGAAGGCCTCCTCCTGTGGAGCACCTATCTTGGCGGGAGTCGTTCAGAAAAAGGATATAGTATTGCTGTTACTAAGGATGGTAGTTGTTTTGTAACTGGGGGAACATTTTCAGATGATTTTCCTACGCAAAATGCCTATGACAATGCGTATGAGATGAGTGAAGGTTTTGTTACGGCATTTATTGTACCCCCTCAACCCTCTACTTTATCTGAATACTTCTATGGGCTCCCGGCATTCTTAGCGATTTCATTTCTCATCGTACTCATTTTATATAAGAAACGAAATTAATTTCCTTTTTTTTAAAAAAAACAAACAATTGTGTTTCCAGAATCAGCAATCATCATATCAAGGCTAACAATGTGTACAAATCGCTTTTTTTTAGCTTAAAAGTAACAAATCACCAATAGAATTGGAAAGTTCAATTTTTTTCCATCTTACATAGTTTTTCGAAATCTCCATCAAATGGGTTTGGGCTTCTCACGTGATGATGTTGGTAAATTCATTGGTTTATACCTTGAGCTTGGTATTCTTGACGAAGATCCTTTCGTTTCTATCGAATAGGCTGGTATTGGTCAACTTATGGAAATGACTGTTCTAGGTGGTAAAGCAGGAAATCCTGACATTGAGATAGGCATCAAAGCCGTTCATTCTGCTGTTCATCATCCCCAAACCCTTGGCAAAGTTGAACGATTCAATCGTACTTTCCAAGAGAATGCCTGGTTCTTTCCTTCCGCACAAGCTTTCATTCGGTACTACAATTTCGAGCATAAGCACGCGTCTCTCGGGAGAAAATCTCCTGCTGAGTGCTACTTTCCGAAAAATGATTTAAAACGATCACAAACGATAAGTTCGCTAGGAGATGTTGTCACACAATTAGGTTAACTTTACAGTGTACACTCGAAAGAATAGGAGAAATATTTCTTAAATTAGAATACTATTTGTTATTTAATAGATAGTGTTATAAAATTAGATGTTGGCTAAAGGAATTTCTAGTGTAATTTTAATCATGGTTTGTATTTTACCAAATGAGAATCTAGTAAATAGTTTTAAGTTTTTAAAGAAAATAATATAACGAAAAGAAATAGTAGTTAGAATTAACTAATATTTTACTAAAGAAACAAGGATGAATTGGAGAACATGTATTTAAATTTCAAGATATTGTCTCGCACTTATTTTAAGTGTAGGAAAAAATCCTTGCTTGTTTCGAATATTATGGGAATATTAATTGTCTTTCTTGTTATCTCTTCATTGATGGTATGGTTTGCTTATAGAGAAAACTATTACTCAAATTACATAGCTAATCACAATTGGTATAGTGATGCAAAATGGTCTGTAGCAGGTAGTAGAGCATTAAATTTTACATCTGGTATTCAGAATGATTACTTTGATAATTTATTTACTGAACTTGGATTTTTTTTCGAAAATAATACTGATGGGTTGATTGTATCTCATACAGATCTTATTTCTTGTGTCATGACTGATTCTAATCCTTATGATCATAATCCTTCCAAAACCTTTGCTTTTCATACTATTAGAGCAAATGCAGAGGAAATCTATAAAAATAGTTTAATCAAGGGCATTATTCCTTCGAATTTTTCAGAGCTGCTTCTTCTCCAAGTAGAAGGAAGTACTCAGAATTATGATTTAAATGAGACTCTTTCCATAAGACCAGATACCTTATTACTTCCTACTGAATTTCATAATTACACAATTTCAGGTATTTTGGACAATGTTGGTCCTACTCTTGAAATGCTTGGTTATTCTAGTGATATTGTGACTAATGATTTCTTTAATGTCTCCTATTTTCATGAATTATGGGGCAGTAAATCTTATAGTGCCCACTTCTTCACTACTCCTGAGAATTTCATTAAGATAATAAATAACTACTCATTTTTTAATTCGCTCTTCTATGTTATTATGGATTGTTCCTATAATACCTCTTTGTTAGAATATTCAGAACTCAATAACAATTTCAATCGATATTTGAAATATTCAAAAACTGCGACTGCAATTTCAGCTAACACTAATCTTACTTTTTATATTGGCGAGGATATCTATTCAGTGCTAAATGACTATCAATTAGATTGGAAGTTTGAAACAATTAAGGTCTTTGCTTTGACAATTTTACTTGTTTTTCTTATCCTCTTAATGTTTATTGAAATATTACATTTTAAAGAAAAGGAATTGGAGACGATTTTTGAACTGCTAAAAATCTCTGGATTGGACGATAAAACTCTGAATAAAGTAATTTTATTGGACTCATTTATCGTTTCAACGATTAGTTTCATTGGAGGAACGATTGTCGGAATCTTGTTTGGAGTACTATTTACTAGATTTTTAAATTTCCCTCATGGTTTCATCCATTCCTTTACATTTTTAGTTGATCCCTTATATTTACTCCTTTCAATTGTTACTTTTGGTGGGTTTTTCTTGTTGAATTATTTATTCAAGAGAAACCTTTTGAAGAAAAAAGAAATAATAGTAGCTCAAAAATCTTTGAAAAAAAGGAATAACGTTATTAGAAAAATATTCACCAAAATCGAATTTGCTCTTGCTATACTGGGTGTGTTGTTATTTATTTCAGGATTATTTGGAGTGTATTTTACTAGTTCTACTCTCCTTTGGAATTCTACTCCTAATTCATCCATTACTTATCTCCTTTACCTTTTCACATTATTCCTCTTTATTGGTGCTTGCTTTTTATTATTCATTTGTTTCATTGTTTGTTCAAAAGTACACTTCAGAGTTTTAAATTATTTAAGTAAGAAACTATGGCAAAGACGGAAAAATGCTTTTACCCATGCACTGAAAAATGTTGTTTTATTTTCTAAAACATATCAACGATTACTAGTGGGACTATTTTTAATTGGAATTAGTATCATACCAGGGTTCCTATTACCTTCATTAATTACTCGGCAAAATGAAGAAACAGCAATTCTCGCATTAGGTTGTTCAGACTTAGCAATTAATAGCTGGAATGACAACCAAACATTGCGGACTATTATTGAAAGTATCGAAGGTGTGCAAGCAACAACAAGCATTAAGCAACTGGAGTTATTTCACAGAGATCGAACAAGTTCTTTTGGATATCAAAATTTTAATCTTAGATTGTTAGTTATTAATGCTTCTGAATTTGCAGACACAATTGATTTGAGTAGACTCTCTACAAATAATGATTATTGTACAGAAGATATTAAATCTCTCGAAGGGGTTCTAACTTTTTTTATAGATTCCTCAAGTGCTAGAAAATTTAACCTACAAAAAGAGAATGTTATAGCAGCAAATGAATTATTCCTTACAGATGAAAATTTAGAATTGACCTCTATTGCTGATTTCAAGACTTTTCCCGTTTCGGAGAAATTTGATGATGTTTTACTGGAAGAATTATTTGATATTACTGCAATAAGAATTAGTCTTGTTCTTGGTCTCTCTTCTTATTCGTTTTTAGTAGATTCAATTACCAATTCCGATATAATTTCATTTAAACAACGCTTACTAATTCGAACAGATTCCACTGCTGATCTTGCAACAATTAAGGAAGAACTACAAGTAAATCTTGGCTATGACGTTTCTTCACTAGAAGATACTATAAACGATTTGAACGATGATGTCTCTAAATTTTCTCTGATACAAGTTCAACTTTTTGCTATTCTAAGCCTTGTAGGAATCATTTGTTTTATAATTTTAACCAGCAATGCAGTTTACAAAGAACAGATAAAAATCGTAGAGATAAATTATCGTCTTGGCATTTCTCGAAGAGAAATTTTGAATAACTTTTTAATAGAATTATTAATTGCCTGTACAATACCTTTGCTGATATCAATTCTTACTAGCATCCCCCTATTACTTTTAGATGCATTGCTTTTAGGTGTAAATCAACAATATCAATCGTTTAATTATTGGGTTCCTTTTTGGATCCTTTGTATTGCTTTCTTTATTGGTATTATTATAATCAGTAGTTCTTGGATTATTGGTATTTACATGCAGCTGAAACGCTACAAAGTTGTGAAACACGAGTGAAAAGAAACCTCTTCGAAAAATTACCGGTGGAAAAATAATGAGTGATAACACAACAAAAAAACAATGTTCTTCCTTTACTACTCTAATGAAAACCTATTTGAAATCAAATAGAAAAAGGATTAGGTTTTCTATATTAATTACTATACTACTCTTCATTTTTGCTAGTACTTTACTACTAACGTGGTTTAGTTATCAAAATATCTCATTTCAAAGACATTCGACAGAAATTAATTGGTTTTCTGATCAAAAGGTCTCCTCTTTCACAAAATATACTAAAGTAATATCAAAAGATATCTCAGCTGATTATTTGGACTCTGCTCTTTTAGATGTCCAGGAGCTTTATGAAAGTGAATTTCCGGATATTGTCTCAGAGATTTCAGGAACAATTGAAGTATTATTTAAAGGACCTGATCCTCTTTATGGTGATGTGGTTGAATATACGATCAAAACATTTGATAGTAAGACAATGAGTGTTCTTACTTCAGAGATTATTAGTGGAAATTTACCTCAAAATTACTCAGAACTACTTTTATTTTATTCTGATTTTATCTATCAAGATTATTTTGATATTAATGATACTGTACAATTGAGACCTGATCTTCCAGGTATTGATTTCAAAAATTTTTCTATATCAGGAGTTTTTACTGATTTAGAAGAGACTTTGGAATTGTATAATTATTCACCTGATTTGGTGATAGATTCTTATAAGAATGAGCGATTTGGTTATTATACACCTTCTAGAAATATTCAAACTTTCATCACTACACCAGATTATTTATTTGAATTATTGAATAATTTCACTCAGTATAGTGGTACAATAGTTGCTGTTTTTGATATACAATTTAACGAAACGGCTATTAATTATTCTAATGTTAAAAAATACAAAGAAGTATTATCAGAATGGATGGAGGGGATTGAATTACCATTTGATGATCAAGTATCTATTAAAATTGGGGCTGATTTATTAGATGTTTTCGATGAATTTCAACAAACTTGGGTAATTGAAACTATTAAATTAAGTATGACTGCTATTATCATTTATTTCCTTTTTATCTTAGTAATATATGAGACTATTGGTTATAACAAAACGGAATTACATCATACTTTTAGATTGATGAAAATACAAGGATTAGACGACAAAAAAATAACAAAGATGGTTCTCATTGAATCACTAATTAATACTGTTATCAGCTTTTTAATTGGTTTAATTTTCAGTATCGGTATTGGTTATGCATTATTGGTTTTTGTAAAGTGGAAAATTAGTTTTAGTTTCTTTGTTAGTGCAATTATAACTCCTCAATTCTTAATAATTATATCAATTTTATTTTGTTTAATATTTTTTATTGGCTTTTGTTTGAAAATGAATTACTTGAATAAATCAAAAGTAGATATATACGAACACATGAAAGAGAAAGAAAGGAAAGGGATAAGAAAAATACTTTCATTATCTGAATTGCTAGTCTTCATAGTAGGTGCTCTAATTCTTTCAGGAAGTATACCTGGAATAATCGTCTTTTCAAATTCAGGTGGTGCAAATTCTGAATTGCTCCAAAATATGCCTATTTTGAATACTGCATTATTGGCTTTTCTTATTCTTGGTTCGTTTTTCATCTTAATTCCATTAATTTCCATTTTCTCTAGATTAATAGCCTATGGTTGGACTTTACTAGGGAAATTTCTTTGGAGGAAAAATAAAGGAATTTTTAGTTTGTCTCTTAAAAATATCGCACAGAGTTATCATACTTATCATAAGGTTATTGTGATTTCCATTCTCATTGGTTTTAGTTTGTTACCAGGACTCATTATTTATCCATCGATAAATAATCATCTGGAAACTAATAGCTATTTAGCAAGTAGTTATTCGGATTTAGTTATTTTCTCATGGAATGCTGATAAGTCAATAGAGCAGTCAATAAACAGTCTTTCTGGTATTAATCAAACTACTACTACAACTCAGTGGAAATTTAATTCTATAGGACTTAAAAATATCATATCTGAAGTTGACATTCTCGCTATAAATGCAACTGAATTTGCTAGTGTTATAAATAAGGATAAGATTGAAAGTTTGAATCATCAATGCTTTAATTTTAATTTACTAGCAAATAATATGACTTGTTTTATCAACACACAATTTGCAAATGCTTTTGGTTACAATCAAGCAAATGAAATTAGTGTTCAAGATTTTTGGAATTCAGAATATGAATTTCAATTATCACCTAATGCTGACTTTAAACACTTCCCTCTAATACCTAATTATAGCCAATATCTGGGAGAAAAACTCTTTGATGATACTTTGCATATCCAACTGGTTCTTGATCTTGTCACCTTTGAACAATTAACTGAATTTGCATATAGCACTACAACGCTATCTTCAGAACAACAATTATTAATCAAACTTAGTGATGGTGCTAATATAACTGAAATCCAGACTCAAATATTCAGTGATTTTAATATAATCGCAAAATCATTCGAAGATATTCAAAATTCTTTCTACAACAATATTGTAGATATTAACCTCAATCTTATTGTCCTTTCTTCTATTGTTTCGATTTTTGTTTTGATTCTCATTGGTTATATTACAGGTCAAGAAATTTACCAACAGAGATTGAGGAATATTGAAGCTGATTATAGATTAGGTGCAACAAAACGACAATTACTCTTTGAGTATTCTTTGGAAATATCACTAATAGCCTTAGTACCATTAATTTTTTCCTTGGTAATTGGTATATTTACAAGTCAATATTATCACTTATTTTTGAATATTGATATTAGCTATTTGAATTTCAAACTATGGATCCCATGGTGGTTAGTTATTCTTATTTTCATCCTAAGTTACATTTCCATTTTTTCGGGGTGGTATACTAACATCTATACAAATATTCGAAAGTATAAACCAACAAAACAGGAGTAAAGAAAAAAATGATAATTGAATGTAAAGATGTAATAAAAATCTACAAAGATCCAAAAAGCAACACAACTATCTCTGCTTTGAGAGGTTGTGATTTACTTGTAAGAAAAGGTGAATTAATATCAATTATTGGACCTAGTGGTTCAGGAAAAACAACTCTAGTAAAAATTTTAGCTGGA
>JAUWKS010000039.1 GCA_030614005.1 Candidatus Heimdallarchaeota archaeon
TATTGCTTTCCTTTGTATCCCGGTGGTTGTGCATCTTTATCGCCATTTCTCCTCAAAGCATGAAATGACTTGTAATCAGCTTCTAACTGCTTGAGCATTCCTTGCAGTGTCTTTGAATAATTTTGTTTGTAACGAGGGTAAAGGACTTTTACCTTTGGTAGTTGTGCTGATTGCTTGTTGTAGGTAGGCTTTGTTTCTTTGTCTCTGTTCTTCTTTGGTAAGTGCTTGTTTTTGTCCCACCACTCTTTTCGCTCTTTATTAGCAAAGTAATGTATTAATCGACAATTTTCTGCTAGAGCCCAGAGAACTTTTTCTTGTTCTTTTGTTGGTTTGATCTTTACTTTAGCGGTTAGTTGGAGTGGTTTCTTCTTGGTTGGTTTTGTTACTTGTCGTACTTGTTCCAGCGCTTTCTCTAATTCGTTCTTTGGCAAGTCAGCTATGAGTGTTTTATATGCTTTTCTTGTGAGGCGCTGTTCTTTTGAGAGCATTTTTTCTTCATACTATTATTGATTAGCTGAATATATTTCATTTAGCTAAAGAGATTACTGAAAGTATTGTCCTTTATTTAAAAGAATAGTTGAACAATTAGCCATTCGTACATCTTTTCTAAGAGGTATTTAAAAAGAAGAAAGAGTATTGAATTGTAGGAGAATCACTATGCAAAATTATTGAATTTTCTATGAAAAAAGATACTTGCTTATTTTCTTTGACTGTGGAAAATTTAAATATTGGTTAACGAAATGATATTGTAAACTAAAACAAATAATCCTAACCATTCAAAAGCTTTTCCGGAAAAGAAAAACAATCACTTTTTCTTTTTCTGAAGCTTCTCTTCATATTCGCTGTAAATTACATCAAGTATTTCTTTGGGGTTGGATTCAATGCTAAATTTTCTATTGAAAAATTTACAAAGATTTTTGATATCTCTAAACAAGTATTCTTTCGCATTAGGATGATTAGCTAATTCATATTGGGGAAAGTCGATTATAAGAAAATCATGTTTTGGTGTGACTATGACATTATATTCGGATAAATCTCCATGAACAATATTGCCTTTTACAAAGAGCTTTCTTACTTGGGTCATAATACCATTAAATACTTTCAGTGGTTTTTTCAAATCGTAGGCATCAACCAATTCTATCCCATCAAAAAAATCCATCACTACAATGTGCCTATTTTGATCAATAGCGTTTGGTACTTTTGCTTTTATCTCCTTGGCTAATTTTAATCCCTGAAACTCTCGCTCTGCTGAAAGTCTTGATTTATAGAGCCAATTAATGTGCCCTCTCCTTCCAACATAACTTCGAAGTTTTTTGCTTCTTTTAAAACTAGGTCGACCAACTCGATGTATCTTCGCTACTACTGTTTTCTGTTTTTTATCAAACGCAAAAAACACATCCGATTCCTTTCCCTTTCCTAACTCTCGACCAATGGCAACGATTACATCTCTCTCGGACAATGCTCTAAAAGCTAATACATCGTATCCATGATGCGTCAATTGATAACCAATATAATGCCCTTTCCAACGTAAAATTAGATCCTTGAAATGCAATGCATCTATTCTCTTTATTACTTCATCTATCGTTAATTTGCTGAATTCAACAACGGTTTCAATTGAAACATATTCAGATGTTCGCATTCCTACTTCTATAGATTGTAGTATGCGAAAGTCTGCTTTCTCTAGTTCAAGAAGATATTCAGCTGCTTTAGACATTCTAAGTGATTACTCCTGCTATAATTAATAGAACATATTCGTTATTAATGCTTTTTTGTTTGCTTAATTACTAATTTATATTAAATTTTGCTATTTCTTTTTACTAATAATATAGGCAAAAGAATAAATTAATACATTCAACAATCTTTTTATAAAACAAACGTCAGAAAAGTTACAGAAACTTTTATTTATTACAATTATTCTTAATTGTACTTCTACAAGTAGAAGTAAAGAATTGAATTGAGGTAATAATATGTCTGAAGAAACTCTCAATGTACATGAAGACAAAATCAATAAAGTCGCAAAAGCTTTGTCATCAAAAACTCGTGTGAAAATATTAAAATTGACCTCTGAGAAAGATATTGACGTAAGCCGTATCGCTGGTCTGTTAAACCAGACAGAAGCAAATATTAGTGCTCAAGTTAAAATTCTCGAAGAAGCTGGTCTATTAGTTTCACGATATGAACCTGGTATGCATGGTGTAAGAAAAATATGCAGTACAAGGGTTGATACAGTTATTTTTAGTTTGTAATGAACTAAACTAAATATCCAATCTATATTCAGGTAGGTATCAATAAGACTGAATATATGAGTTGGATTTCATTTACTTTATTCTTGGAAAAGAGAGATGAATACTAATTTTTCTTTAATTTCATTCTCTCAATTGCTGCGTCAACAAATCCTTTGAAGAGTGGATTCGGACTCCAAGGAATGGAGGTAAATTCTGGATGAAATTGTGACGCATGGAAAAAGGCATGACCGGGTAGCTCTAAGATTTCCATTCTTCGTTTGTCTTCTGATGTTCCTGAAAAGACCAGACCTTTTTCTTCGAATTTGCCGATATAATCTGGATTAACTTCAAATCTATGTCTATGGCGTTCACGAATAGTTGTAGAACCATATAACTCGAATGTCTTGGTTCCTTCCTTGAGAAGAACAGTTTGTCCTCCTAAATTCATCGTTCCACCTAAATCGCTCACATTTTTCTGTTCGGGAAGCAAATCAATTACTAGATTCTTTGATTTTACATCACCATTCATTGTAAATTCATAGCTAGTGGCATCTGCTAATTTCAAAACATGTCGGGCGAATTCAACAGTTGCTAACTGGAAACCAAAACATAATCCAAGGAAAGGGATATTATTTTCTCTTGCATATTGAATCATTTTGATCTTTCCTTCTGTGCCACGATACCCAAAACCTCCTGGAATAATAAGACCATCGTAAGATTCCAGTACTTTCGTTTTCAGAGAATCATTTTCAATATCCTCAGTTTCAATCCAATCGATTTGGACAGTATATTTGTGTATTGCTGCTGCATGTTTTAAAGCTTCATTAACCGAAATATATGAATCAACTATTTGAGTATATTTTCCACCCATAGCAATTTTAATAGTAGCAATGGGATTTTCATATCTGTCTATGAGTTCATTCCAAGTTTTCCAATTGGGTTTAGCTAATTTTAGATCTAACATTCCTAAAATTAAATCACCGAAACCTTCCTGATCAAGTAAATATGGTGCAGAATATACAGACCCTAAATCTGGTAAAGTGAATACCGCTTTTTGAGGAACATTACAGAATAAAGCAACTTTTCTTTCAGTTGCCTCGTCTAAAACATCATGACTGCGACAAACAATGATATCTGGATTTAATCCAATACTTCGAAGTTCTTTTACAGAATGCTGTGTAGGTTTTGTTTTTGGTTCACCTAAATGTGGTGGAACTGGGACATAGGTGGTGTGAACAAGAAGAGTATCTTCTTTATCTTCTTCCATTAGTATTTGACGGATAGCTTCCAAATAGGGTAAAGATTCAATATCTCCTACTGTACCGCCAACTTCAACCAACAAGGCATCTGGATTTTTATAGTCGATTACAGCTCGAATTCTTTTCTTGATTTCATCAACAATGTGGGGAATTACTTGAACGGTTTGCCCGAGGAAATCTCCTGCGCGCTCTCTTCTAATTACTTCTCGATATACTTTCCCCGTAGTAATGTTCTGACTCTTTTGCATACTGAGCCCTAAGATACGAGCGTAATGTCCAAAATCAACATCAATTTCCCCACCATCATCTGTAACGTAAACCTCACCATGTTGAATTGGATTCATAGTCCCAGCATCGATATTAAGATAAGGATCCATCTTTATGAGATCTACAGTTCCTTTTCTTACTTGGATATTCTTTCCAATACTAGAAGCAACAATTCCTTTCCCGATACCTGACATTACTCCTCCAACGACAAAGATATATTTTGTTTTCTTAGACATTTGCTCACTTCAACATACTTGTTTTTTAAAAAAATAACTTCGTTTTATCGAGTATAATAATATTTGGTTAACCAATAATTTACATGTATTTCAAATTATGGTTCATAGGTCTTTTGTAAGAGTGAAAAATTAATTGTTATCTAAAATGATAACTCATATATACTTTATTATCGACATTTGATTCATTAAAAGAAAAAGATTTTCTTAAGCAAAGGATGCTAACTATTTGCTTAAGGATTTTGGTTTTTTTTCTACTGAGTTGCTGCAGTAATATTGCAATCTACTACCTTAATCGTAGGGATAAACGTAGGGGTATTTACTTCCCACCATCGTATTTGCTTTCGATCACTGCCAATTGCGGAGATATTTTTACTCATACGAAGAAGATTGTCAGCTATTCTAAGTTTCCTAACTGGCTTTTTAATTTCACCATCTTCGATTAAGAACATACCATCTCGTGGGATTGAAGAGAATTCTCCTTCGAGCATGTTGGTGTAGCGTGTATACCAGTTTGATGTTACGTAAATAGTGGGTTTCTTCGAGTCTGCTACTATCTCATCAAATGATTGATTCCCTTGTGGATAAACCATGTTTGTGGGTGTGGGTGCAAGGAGTTTAGATCCTGCGCCAAAATCTAGTAGATCAGAATTACCAGTTGTTTATGCTTGCATCATTAAACCTGGCGTTGTGTTGGGTATTAATCCAATTAAAACACCTTTGTCGATAATAGGCGTTTTACTTGTAGGCGTCCCTTCGATATCAAATGGCTTACTACCAAATCCTTCACCGATGTGAGGGTCATCAACAATATTGAGGTTTTCAGGACCAATTTGTTCGCCGAAATGATCGCTAAGCGGGCTCATACCAATGAGCATCATAACGGGGTTGGCTCCATTGGTTATTTCACCGAGAATATTAGCTGCGACAGTTGGGCTCATAATAAGATCATATTTGCCAGCCTTACCTTGTTTCCCACCAATAGCCATAGTAGCAATTTTTCCTGCATTTTTGCCTGCTAGAGCCATCTTCTTCTCCAAATCGCTCAAATCTCTGCCAACAATGATGTCTTGTCCACTGCTCTCATTATCAACAAAAGAACGAATCGTAGAACGATAGTAAGATGATTCATAGGATGCATTTACACCATAGCCGGTCATAAGCTCAGTTTTTACATTGCCAAAATAGAGTACACCTGCAACTCTTTTTGCTCCAGCTTCGATGGCAGAATCAATGGCTATGTTGACCATTTCAGGTGCTTTTTCAAACAGGTTATGTGTACGCTTATCATATAATCCATCGATCTTCTTGTACGAATGAACTTTTTGTTGCATACCAGCGTAGAGATCACTATCAGGCATTTTTTTAGCAAAACTAACTGCACGAGGAATCGTTTTTTCTATTTTCGCTTCAGTAGGATCTTGAATATCTACTTGAGTAATTTTTCTACCAACTGCTAGGAATACTTCTAATACATTGGTGTCCCATTTCTTAGAAATATCAATATTGGAATTAGAAAATCTAATTTGATAGCTTGGATTCTGGGTTAATTTTGCTATTACTTCAGTTGCTCCTTCTTTTTGCGCAAGTTTGATTACTTTTTCCGGATAATTCTCAGTCATCTTATTCTCCTCCTAAGCGAATATTTCTCATTCTCACTTGTGCACCGCCCATCCAACAGGGAGCACCTTGCATTGGGTCCGATTTTCCACAAGTTCCATATGGGAATTCAGTATCTTTAGAAACTGCATCTACACCACCAAATAAACCAAAAGTAGTTAGTTCAAGTGTGGGTCTACGAATCATCGTATCTGTTACTTCTCCGTTCTCTATGAGATAAACTTCAAGACCAACGTATTTACTTTGGAAGCGACGGTCATCAATGTTCCATTCAGTGAAGCTCTTCATATAGATGCCTTTCTTCACATCTTCGATCAATTCTTCAACTTGAAATTCTCCTGGAGCAAAATAGGTATTAGCCATCCGAACTAATGGTTCACGATTGTATCCAATTGCCCTTGCAGCTGCATTTGATTTTGTTTCAAAACGTGAGGCAAATTCCCTATTAAGCAGAAGATCGTTTATCATCCCTTCTTTTATTAGAAATCTTGGCCTTGCTTTAACACATTCATCATCATAGAGATAATATCCTGCACTACCTGGCATTGTTGGATCATCAATTAGTGTCACTGCTTCTGTTCCAATTTTGATTTCACCTAATTTTTGTTTTTCAAGCAAGTCGATATAGAATGATTCTCCTGCTTGTGCGCCTTCTCTACCTAATATTCGATCCCCTTCGGAAGGGTGTCCAGTATTTTCGTGTGCGATTATACCTGCAACTTCACCACTAACAACAACATCTGTGACCCCAAGTTTCATGTTTTTCGCTTGGTTTGCAGTTTTTACTAATGCTCGATTGTCCTCAATGATTTTTTCAATGATATTATCTTCTTTGAACCATTCCCAACCTTTTGAACTTGCTTGTCCATAAAATCTTTGCTCAGAACCCAAAGGTCCTTTTGCTGTGTTGAATGTATAAAATGCAATTAGCGATTTATCTGATTCCACTTTTGACCCTTCGCTGTTTACAATGTATTTTTTGTTTCTAGTCATCTCGAGCAGAAGTGTTCGCATAACTAAGCTTTCACCAAAATCTTGGTTGACAAGTGTTTTATCTAAATCTATGATAAACTGAACCTTTTCCTCATCAGATTTGTCTTCAATATGTTGTTTAACATCTGCTTGCCATTTCGTTTCCACAACATCTTCTTCAGAAAAAACGATGGGTGTTTTTCTCTTGCTCGCTTGAGCCATTTTCAAAGCAATATCTATTGCTTTCTCAATATTTTGTTTCTCTAATTTTGCGGTAGAACAGAATCCAATTCCTCCCTCAGTGATTACTCTGATGCCAATTCCTTTGGAGAAGCTTTCTCCTCCACCAATGATAGCACCATTTCTGGTCGTATATCCTTCACTTCGAGAATCTACAAATCGAGCTTCAATATATGAGGCTCCTTTTTTGGTTCCGTATTCTACGGCATGCTCTGCAATTTCATAACCGTCTTTCATCGTATGTGACCCATTACAATTATTTTAGAATTACTCGTTTAATGAGTTTTAACTTATAAAAGAATATTTTGTGCAGTCTATTAGGGCAAAAATTTCTTAAAACGCTAACAAATATGTTCATATGGATTATCTTGAAACTTGGATGAAGGAATAATTATGATTGATTTAACAATAAATGAAAAAATCCTTTCAAAAGCCGTTAAACGTGCTCGAGAGCAAAATATTATTATCCCAACCTTTGAGGAGCAAAGAAACCCAAGATTAATTCCAAAAAAAATAGTAAAAGAATTATCATCTTTGGGCCTTTGGGAAGTTCATCCAAGAAATCTCTTCCGCATTACTTGGAAAAATGAACCTAAAGACAAATGTGGTAAATTTTCTTCTCACCCCAATTATATTGAGTTGCCTCATGAACTTACAGGTGTTGAAGCTCGTATTATTGCTTTAGTAGGCAAATGGTTTCCAACAGGTTCACATAAAGTTGGCGCTACCTTTGGATGCTTAATACCTAAATTGATCACTGGACAGTTTGACCCAACTTCCCAAGTGGCTGTGTGGCCATCTACTGGAAATTATTGTCGAGGAGGTGCATATAACGCAACTCTTCTTGCATGTAAATCTTTAGCCATCCTCCCAGAAGAGATGTCTCAAGAGAGATTCAAGTGGTTGCAATCTGTTGCAGGAGAAGTTATAACTACTCCTGGTGGTGAAAGCAATGTGAAGGAAATTTTTGATAAATGCTCGGAGTTACGAAAAGAGCGTGGAGATAAATTAGTTATTTTCAATCAATTTGACGAGTTTGGAAATCACTTGTGGCATCACGAAGTCACAGGACCTTCTATGCAAGAAGTTCTGGTTAAAGAAATGAATAACTCGAAATTACGTGGCGTGTGTTTAACTACTGGTTCTGCAGGAACCTTGGGTGCTGCAGACTATCTGAAATCAATTTACCCTCAATCAAAAACTGTTGCCGGTGAATCGCTACAATGTCCAACTATGTTACAAAATGGTTTTGGTTATCATCGAATAGAAGGTATTGGTGATAAACACATTCCATGGATTCATAATACCAAACAAACAGATTTTGTAATCGCTATTGATGATCAAGATTGTATGAACCTTTTGAGACTCTTCAATGAACCTTTTGGCAAACAATATTTGTTACGTGAAGGAGTTCCTGAATATATGGTCAATGGCCTTCATCTTCTAGGCATCTCGAGCATTGCTAATCTTCTAATGGCAATTAAATTTGCCAAATATTTTGAGCTTACTCGTCAAGATATTGTGCTAACTGTTTTTACCGATTCAACTGAATTATATTATTCTCGTCTTAAGGAACTGAACTTGCGTTATGGTGAATATTCTGAAATGCGAGCAGCAATAGATTTTCATCGATCACTTCAAAGTATAAGAACTGATAGTATGCAAGAGCTTCGTTATGCAGATAAACAGCGCTTGCATCATTTGAAATATTTTACTTGGGTGGAACAACAAGGAAAATCAGTTGAAGAATTAAATCAACAATGGTATGATGAAGAGAATTACTGGAATAATATTCATAAACAAACCTCCAAAATTGATGAATTAATTATTGAGTTCAACAATAAAGTGAATTTGTTTAAGTAGAGAAGCAAAAACAAATATAAATATCTCATTTCTTTTCACTCAACTTGAGCAATAAGAAGATAAAAGCATTCGAAAGAATTTTATCTTCTATTATTTACTAAAAAGATGAGAGTAGTAGACGATGATACGAGATGCGCAACAATATGGTCCATTAAATGTTCATATGCGATGCCAGAGAACAGAATTATTTTCCGCTGGAACTTACAATTTACTCGCTAGTGCTACCGATTATGCTAATCTTATACAAATGCTTTCAAACACAAAATACAATGATATCATTGGTACTGAAATGGACAAGAAATACCCTAACCTCATTGTGGTTGATCGTCGACTTTCACAACATTTTGTAGATCAATACTCTACCGTTCGGAAATATATCCCTAAACGAGCAAAGGCATTTATTGATTTGTTAAGTAGAAACTATTTCCTTAATAACGTCAAAGTTATCTTAGCTGCACTACATGGTGCTAGTAATTATGAGGAAGCACAAGAGATGTTACTCAATTTGACTCCGGCAGAAAATGAAGAAACTGAATATCTCTATAAAGCTCAAAATGTTGAGGAAATGATTTCACGACTTACTGATGAAAAACTTCGAGAATCTCTTGAAAATGCTTTAGGTGAATATCGTTTTCTTGACTTGGTTTATCCTTTGATTATAGCAGTTGATCAATACTTCTACGAACATCTCTCTAAAGTGATATCCAAATTGAAAGGTGAAGACCGAACCAAGGTTAAGATATTAGTTGGTTCACGGATAGGCATCCAAAACATAGGAATTATTCTTCGGTCAAAGATTTTCGATATTGTTCCAGGAATGATACGAAAATGGCTTATAGCGACTAAAATGTGCCCATTAAAAGAAGCTTTCCGTGAAAAATTAATTAATGCTCCTAATATGGAAACTGCTTTCAATCTCTTGAAAGATGAGTCTCCATTTGCTGAATTAGGAATAAGACTACTTGAGAACCTCGATAAAGACAAACCTCCATTAGACAATTTTGATTTGTTCGCTGATCAAATATTAATACATAAGGCAAATTCCCTCTTCCGCGGTGTAAGTTTTAATATTTCTATTTTTCCAGCATTCTTCTTCTTGAAGGAAATGGAAATTCGTAATTTACGAGTAATAATCTTAGGAAAACTTCATAAAAGATCTACAAATGAAATACTCGAAAAAATAGTTTTAGTTTAAGACTATTAGTAAATGTTAAAAAGCAATAAAAAATCAAATAGACTCTAGAAACAAATAAAACTCTTACTTTGGAGGTAATACCAATTCGTCAATCATTATCTAAAAAAATCTTCATCATGATGCAAGTATTAGTTATTGCTATTGGACTCTTAACAATAGTAAAATTTTCTTTAGCTTTAACAGGTGAATCAGGTGTAGCCATTGTTAGTAAAGGAGTGCCTGGTTTTGACCCAATTTCAGTTCTCGCAGCAGAGGATCAAGCTGGTTTAATTGCTATTGCTGCTGGTTTAGCAATGGGCTTATCTGCAATCGGTGCAGCATTAGGCTTGGGTACCGCCGCTTCAGCAGCTGCAGCTGCAATTACTGAAAGACCAGAATCTTTTGGTAAACTGTTAGTACTTCTCGCTCTAATTGAAGCTATTGCTATTTATGGTTTCGTTATTGCATTTGTATTATCTGGTAGCATTTAAAGATTGCATCTTAAGAAACAGAACTTGGACCCAATTCACCATTTTGAGTGACTGATAGGCGGCTTTTTTGCCGTTCTTGTATATTTTTTATCTTTTTCTTTTATTTCTTTTAGTGTTTACTTACTTAATCCTAGTTACCAACACTTTTTTTAACCGATTAATTTAATATTGTTTGAAGATTGATACATAAAAAAGGGTTCATATCAAGTTTTCACGATTAAAATACTAAATAATATACTATTTTGAGTTGAATTCAAATGACAGACAATGAAGATAAATTTGATTTCGCGGCATGGACAAAAAAACTTCCCCCCTCTGAAATTCGGCAGTTATTAAAATACAAAGTAAAATATAATTTTGGTGGCGGATTACCTGGTGCCTTACCAATAGACACTTTGGGTAACATTTTGATAGAAATTGGCGAAGAAAACATTCAAGATAACAAAGATGGTAATATAGATAAGGCTCTTTCTTTATGGAATTATGGACCAACTGGAGGTCAGGAATTCGTTTTAAGAATTCTAGCAGAACGAATGAATCGTATTGATGGGCTCAATCTCGATGCTGAGACAGGATGGCAAGACATTATTTTAACAGCGGGATCACAACAAGCACTTTACGCAATTCTTGATACAATAGTTGACCCAGGTGATGTTATTTTAACACCCAGCCCAGCTTATTTAGGATTTCTTGCACCCGCTTACAAAATTGGAGGGGAAATTGTTACTATTCCTACTGATTCGGATGGTTTAATACCTGAATATTTAGAACAGGCAATTCCAATGTGTGAAAAGAAATTCGGAAAGAAGCCATCAATGATTTATGTTGTTCCTGATTCTGATAATCCAAAAGGAACTACTATTCCATTCAAAAGACGAAAACAAATCTTCGACATTGCCGAACAGTATGATATTCTATTAGTAGAAGATCAAGCATACAAAGAAATACAATTTAAAGGTGAACCAATTAAACCCATTAAATCTCTTGATAAAGATAATTGTAGAGTCGCATATTTGCGAACAACTTCTAAAGAAGCAGCTGTTTTACGTATGGGTTATTCTGTTCTGCCTGAAAGTTTAAAGAATGAAGTGTTGAAGGCTAAAGGTTACTTGGATCTTTGTTCACCTACAATCTTGCAAAAAGTTATGGCAATCTATTATGAAAAATACATTGACAAAGTATTGCCTGATTGCTTGGCAACTTATAAGAAACGCTCAGAAGCAATGCTAAAAGGTATAGAAGAATCCTTCCCAGCTGGTGACTATACTAAACCAAATGGTGGATTTTTTGTTTGGTTTGAATCTGAAAAACATTTCGATGCTAAGAAATTCTTACTCGAAAAAGCCATTCCAAATGATATTTGTTTTGTCCCTGGAGCAGCATTCTATCCTATTAAAGGTTGGACTTTGGATACAGAAAAGAATGATTTAGTGGACTCTGTTGCAAAAACCAATACGATGCGTTTAGGTTATTCCTACAATAACGCCGAAGTTATCTATGACGGTATCAAGAAATTGGGTAATATGCTATATAGAGATCTAGGCGTAGAATGAGAAACACATGGAAATTACTACTCAATAGCCTGAGTAATTTCCTTCTACTTTTATTTTCTATCATTTTTCCTTTCGTTACAATATTCAATAGCTAAGAAACAATTATATGAAGTAAACACAAAAGTTTTTATCTACAAGTTCTTGAATTTCAAGAGACTTCGAACAGGTGTTTATTGAGATGAGTTTATTACCTGACAGACTAAAAACGGTTAAAGTTGCTGTTCCAATAGAGTATTCGCGTAACTTGTACAGGTTTCTATCCTTAGAAGAAAATCTAGACATCATAGATATTCAGAAGAAACCTTTTGAAATAAATTCTTTTGAACATGGTTCTAAAATCAAAGAACTTTCTGAAACTTTTAGTAAGGTTGTAGAGAATTTTGAGATTGCTGATAAAATCTCTGCGAAAAAGCATATTTCAATCGATGATCGTGATTTTAGTGCTGTGTTAAAAGAAATAGATAGAATTTCCAAAGATGTTATCGTTAAATTAAGTCAAATTGCTGATCGAATAAAACTTGCGGAACAAGAACTTGAAAAGAACAAATCTGCCATCGAAATTGCTCAGAATTTAATTCCTTTTGGATTCAGTTTTGAAGATCTTGATGATGAGCACCCATATTTTGATATTATTGTTGGACATATTCTCTCTAAAAGAATTCCAAGATTCAAATGGAATTTGGATGCAATTACTGATGGAAACTATGTATTTAAAGAATCGCCATCTGAAGGAAAGCATTCATTTATCGCCATTGGATTCCTTGAACGATACCAAGAAGATATAAACCGGTTACTTGTAGCATATGGCTTTGAAAAATCATCTGTTCCAGAAAGAATTACTGGAAGCCCTGATAAAGTAGTAAAAAGAAGTTCCGATAAAATTGCTGCTCTTGAGAAGAAAATTGCTGAATTGAAGGAAGACTCTGATATACTCATTTCAGAATATGGTGGCGAAATTATCGGCTACTCTGAACAATTGCAGATAGAGATGAATTATCTTAAAATTGCTAATAAGGTTCGCGAAACTCAAAAGAAAGTTTCATTCTGGGCTTGGGTTCCTGTCAAAAAGATTTCAAGTGTTGAAAAGGGAATTAAGACAGCAACTGAAGACAAAGCACAAGTTGAGTTCACTGAACCCGTATTCGAGGAATCTGAATTTCCAACAAAAACCTCTGTTCCTAAATTTGCTCGGGTTTATGATGGATTAGTAAATGCTTATGGAACACCTGGTTATAATGAATATAATTCTGCAATTTTACTCCAAATCTTCTTCCCAATAATGTTTGGAGTTATGTTTGCAGATGTAGGTCATGGCTTACTTTTCGCTCTATTAGGTGTTTACGGATTAACACTACAAAAGAAAGAATTAAGAAAAGATAGTTTCATGGATGAAATTAAGGGCTATTTCAAAGGTGGAGCAATGCTGATGATTGTTTCAGGAATAGTTGCGATGATTTTTGGAGTATTGTTCGGGTCCTATTTTGGAGTTACACATCATGCAGCTGAATTTGTACCAAAACCACTCTGGTTTAGTCCAGAAGGTCATGAATTATTTAATGGTGCAAGTCCTGTTATTATAATTTTAGAATTCTCTTTAGTCATTGGTATGATTCATATGACTATTGGATATATTTTGCGTTTCATCAATAATATAAGACAAAAACAATATTTAGACGCATTCGGTATTCCACTAATGTGGACAATATTCCATTGGAGTTTATTCATTTTAATCTTTACTTTTGGTACAAACTTTATGACTTGGTTTGATCCAAGCAATTCAGGCTATTTTGATCTTGCATTATTTTCAGTAGGAGGAGAACCAATTCAATTCTTCTACATTCCAAATGCTTTGTTGTTCTTCGCTCTAACACTTGGTTTGCCAATTTTAGTGATGACTGTTTCCTTGATTATTCATGGAAAACGACATGGATCCATTTTAGACGGTGTTGCAGAGCTTATCGAATTATTACTTTCAACATTATCAAACACGGTTAGCTATGCTCGGATATTTGCAATGAACGCTGTACACGGGGCACTCTCTCATATCTTTACCCTTAAAGACTTTACAGGAGGGGAAAGCATGGGCGTAATTAATTACATTGGAGTTGCTATTGGTGCTCTAGTAATATTAGCTCTTGAAGGATTGTTTTCATTCATTCAAACCTTGCGTTTACAATGGGTTGAATTCTTTTCAAAAGTAGGTTACAAAGGAACTGGAACCCCATTCCAATCCATGGCTATTCCACGAAAGTATTCCAAATTTACTAAAGTCAATACATAAACAATCTGCTCATTGCAGATTGCTCATCATTTTTTTTATAATTTCTTCTGTAAAGCACATAATCTATTTTTCGAAAGTGAATTAATAAAAAAATTAGTACAGCGGAGATATTTTCCGCTTCTTGCATACGAATAAATATGTAAAGCTATTAAAAAGTAAATTCAAACTCTTCTTCTTTTGGTTCTGGTTTGATTCTTCTAGATGCGTCAGCGATTATCTCTGGATGGAAATTTTTGATATGTAAACGCCAATTTTTTACCCAAAGACCACAATAGCAACACATATACTTTTCTTCTTTTGCTTCTTTCTTTGCGATATATTCTAAATATTTTGGATGTCTCCTTTTCATATGTTCCTCAGGATCCTCTATGATACTTTGGCATATTTTGCAAATTTTGATACCATCTTTTCTTCTCACAATAAAGTTATTTAAATTTTTGACCACTCAAGTGCCCCCCGGCATGGGAATAATATAGCTAGCAGCTATTCTTTTCTTTAGTTCAATTGATTATTTATTACTTCAAGTCATCTTATTTGAACATTTCCCTTTAAAATCCTTTTTCGGACAAAATTTTAATTTAGAAAGTAATTGACAGTCTTATAAATAGAATTTCCATTCAAAAAACAGTCTCCTTCAAAAAAGGAATCGTATACAATTAGAAAGAGACGCAATCTTTTTAAAGAGTATTTTTGTGTTCTAGTTCCACTGCAACGCTGAATTTCTTTAAGCGTTCGCATAATTGGGCTCCGACCTTGCGTTGATTCGCAGAAGGGGAGTCGCGCCTCTTGGAGGTTCCGAGAATAATCTATTGTTATTCGTTGGATTAAAGGATAAACTAGAGTGAAATTCCTTCGCGCATAAACCGAAGGAAAAAAAACTGTCTTTCCGACAGGTTATTTAAAATAAATGCAATTACGAGGAAAAGCAAAATGCCACAATATGGATACTCGATTTTCGGACTTGACCCGGATCGTACTGCCATTGCTAGTGCACGAGAACTAGACATTAGCCCTAAGGCTGCTAGAGAGATTTGCAATACCATTAAGGGTATGTTTCTTGACAAGGCAAAGGAATATCTTGAAGATGTCATTGATATGAAAAAAGCTGTCCCTTACAAACGCCACAAAAAACATGTTGCTCATCGAAAGGAATTAAGCAAATGGCCTTCAGGTCGCTTTCCTGTCAAAGCAGCTAAAAAGATCTTAGAAGTTCTTGAAAATGCAGAAAATAATGCAGAATTCAAAGGTCTTGATGTTGAACGAATGAAGATCATTCATGCAAGCTCACATAAAGCGATGATTTTGAAACGCTATTTACCAAGAGCTCATGGTTCATCTTCCCCTAGATTTAATTATTTATCACATATTGAATTAGCCATTGAAGAGGTCTAAAATTGTCAGCAATTACTCATTTCATTAAAAAGGGTGTTCGCCAATCACAGATTGACGAATATTTAGGTAGTGAGCTCGGACGTGCCGGATACGGCGGTGTCGAAATAGCAAAAACACCTTTGGGTGAGCGCATTACCATTCATGCTGCAAGACCAGGTATTGTTATCGGTCGAAGAGGAAAAAACATCAGAATGATTACTGATGAATTAGTTGCCCGATTTGGTCTTGAGAACCCTCAAATTGAAGTTAAAGAAGTTACAAACCCTGAACTTAATTCTAAAGTTATGGCTTATTCTCTTGTTTCAGCTATTGAACGTGGAGTTCATAGAAGAAGAGCAGCTTATTCTGTTCTTAGAAGAGTAGTTAATGCTGGAGCAAAAGGATGCGAAATTCTCATTTCTGGTAAACTTACTAGTAAAAGATCACGCCATGAAGCTTATAGAATGGGTCTTGTTGCTAAAAGTGGTGAACTTGGTTCTACTTTTGTTATGCACGCAAATGCAACCGCTGTAATGAAATTAGGAACTATTGGTGTTACTGTTAATATTATGAGAGGAGATGTTCAATTACCGGATGAAATCAGCATTTTAGCTGTAAAATTCGTAGATGGTAAAATCGTAGACGAAACCTCTCCTGAAGCTGTCGAAGTGTCACCTAAAGACGAAGCTCTAAAGAAGAAAGAAACCAAGGAAGCCGTTTCTCCTAAAAAGAAAGAAGCACCTTCTGCAAAGAAAGAAGACGCTCCAAAGAAGGTAGAGACGAAAGTAGCTGCCAAGAAGAAAACTGACCTTGATCGTGAAGTTGAAGAGCTTTCTGACTTAATTGAAAAGTCTCCTGGTGAAGAAGTTAAACCAAAGAAAACTGAGAAGAAACCCAAGGCAAAGACTACAAAGAAAGATGATGCTAAACCCAAGGCAAAGACTACAAAGAAAGACGGTGTTAAACCCAAGGCAAAGGCTACAAAGAAAGACGGTGCTAAGCCAAAAGCAAAAACTTCCAAGAAAGACGAAGCAAAGGCAAAGGACACAAAAGCAAAAGCAGCTAAAAAAGATGACAAGGATAAAAAACCCAAGTCAAAAAAGGAAGCCAAGAAAAAATAGGAGATGAATGAAAAATGGCAATTCTAAAAATGCGTGAAATTCGTTATATGACCGCTGCACAAAGAAAAAACCAGCTAAAAAATCTCCACAAAGAGCTTGCTCTCTTGCGAGCAAGTAAAGCGACTGGTGGCTCATTAGAGAAACCAAGTAAAGTTAAAGAAGTTAAGAAAACAATCGCAAGGACCTTGACTGTTATGAAAGAGAATGGTGAGCTTGAGCCCACTAACAGCTAAAAATATCCACAGACACGAGTTGATTGGTTTGAATGTTGAAATAATAAAATCTACTGATAAGAATCTAATCGGAATGCAAGGTTGTATTGTCGATGAAACAAAGCAAATGCTGGTTATAGATCTTATTAATTCAAAATCAAACACAACAGCATCTCGTCGACTCTCTATTGAAAAGAAAAACAATTCATTTCGATTCCAATTACCAAATAAAGAACTCGTGGATGTAGATGGAAGTTTACTAAACTCTCGAAGCGAAAATAGAATAAAAAATGTAATCCGTAAAAGGTGGTAAAAAAATGTCCAGATATATTGGCGTTGATGTTCCAGAACCAGAAAATGTTTGTAATGATATAAACTGTCCTTTCCATGGCACTCTTCGTGTCAGAGGTAGGATCATAAATGGAACTGTTACAAGTCATAAAATGCAAAAAGCATGTGTTGTTCGTAGAGACTTTCTCTTTTATATAAAGAAATTCAAACGATACGAACGCAGACATGGTACTTACAGTTCTCATAATCCCCCATGTATCGATGCTCGAGAAGGAGACAAAGTAACCATAATGGAGTGTCGTCCTCTTAGCAAAACAGTTTCCTATGTTGTTATTGCAAAGGAAAAACCCGTGGAGGGCATAGAATCTTAGAAAACCGAGGAGAATAAAAGAAGATGTCGAGAAGAAAAGTAACAGGTATATCTCTCCCAAAACTTAGCAAAGGTGTTACAGTAGGCACACGTTTAGTTTGTGCAGATAACACAGGCGCAAAAGTTATTCAGATTATTGCTGTGAAAGGATTCAAAGGTCGTCTTAATCGGTATCCTTCAGCATCTGTAGGAGACATGGTTATTGTCACAGTAAAGAAAGGTACCCCTCAAATGAGGCGACAAGTTCTCCCGGCAATAGTTATTCGCCAGAGAAAATTGTACCGAAGACCAAACGGACTCTGGGTTCAGTTTGAGGATAATGCTGCAGTAATTGCCAGTCCTGAAGGTAGCCCAAGAGGAAGCGAAATTCGTGGGCCAGTAGCAAAAGAAGCTGCTGAGCGATGGCCAAGAGTTGCCCACGCTGCTAGTACTATTGTATAAAATAATACTATGGTAAACTAAGGAGAAGAAAAAAATGAAGAAAAACGCAAAACTAACTAAACAACCTTCCAAGCAAAGAAAAATGCTCTATCAAGCACCTTTGCATAAAAGAAGGAAGATGTTAACTGCTCCTCTCTCTCCAACACTTGCAGAAAAAGAAGGCGTGAAAAGCTTGGTTATCAGAAAGGGTGATACTGTACGAATTAGAAGAGGATCCTTCAGAGGTATTGAAGGTGAAGTGTCTAAAGTTGGCCTCAAAAATATGATGGTCACAATAGAAGGCGTCACATTCGAGAAATCTGATGGCTCAGCTCAACATTTCCCAGTTCGTGCTTGTAATTGCGAAATCATAAATCTGAAAAATATGAAAGATAAACGCCGCAAAGCAATTGTTGATCGAAGACTTGTCACTTTAGATGAAGGTGTAGCAAGTGAAAAAGAAGAGGAAACGAAATAAAAGGAAAGTGAAAAAAAATGACTAAATCAGGTGGCTCAAAGCATCAAAAGAGAATTGCATCCCCACGTAACTGGACAATCCGCAGAAAGGCACACAAATTCGCTTTCCGTGCAGATCCAGGACCTCATAGTCGTAATTCATGTATACCATTAGGTATTCTGTTGCGAGATGTTCTTAACCTTGCAGAAACTGCTCGAGAATTAAAGATCATCGTAAATAAACGACTAGTAACAATTGATGGGAATGTAGTTACAAATCTAAAACATCCTGTCGGTCTTATGGATGTAGTTCAAATTGATGAATTAAACAAAGCATATCGTATTCTACCACATGAGTTACACGTAATGATGCCTTATGAAATGAAGAAAACGGCTACAATTACTAAACTCTGTAAAATTTTGAATAAAACCACAATCAAAGGTGGCATTACTCAATTAAATCTCCATGATGGGAGAAATATTCTCTTACCAAAGGAAGCAGGCATTGAACAAAAATATAATACAAAAGACTCAATCGAAGTAAAACTTCCTTCTCAAGAGATAGCTACTCACTTCCCATTCAAAGAGGGAATGTATGCGATTATTACAGCTGGTAAAAACGTCGGCAAACATGGATCACTCAAAGAAGTTCAATGGCGTTTTGGTCCCAGAGCTTCAACTGTGACTCTAGTATCCCCAGAAGATGGTACAGAGGTTCAAACCACACCCGAATATATCTTCATCATAGGTGAAAAATCACCTTGGTTTCAAGCAAAAGGAGTCGATAGCAAATGACACTAACTAAAGAAGATTATTTGAAGGATTGGCAAGAAAATAAAATGCGCAAACCTAAAGTTGCTTCCTTAATCCTTCACTGCTGTGTAGGAGAATCTGGTGAAGCACTAGAAAGGGTAAAGAAAATTTTCGAATCCATTGCTGGAATGAAAACAGCCGAAACTCGTGCTAAACGTTCTTTCAGAGAATTCGGAATTCGCGAAGGTGAACCAATTGGTGCAATAGTTACAATACGTGACGAAGCAAGCATCAAGAAACTTGTTGAGCGACTTTTCTACCCTCGAGACAACAAAATTTCCCCAAGAAACTTTGATCGAGAAGGCAATTTTGGCTTTGGAATTAAAGAACACATTGACATCCCAGGTACTAGGTATGACCCTAACCTTGGAGTAACTGGCTTGGATGTATTTCTAAAAATAGAACGTCCAGGTTTTCGGGTGAAACGAAGATTCCGCGCACCAACCAAGATTCCTATGAGACATAGGATTTCTCGTGATGAAGCGATTGTTTTCGCTGAAACAGAATTAGGATTATCTGTAGAGTAGGTGAAAAGCGAATGGCAAAAGGATCAGGTTCAAAACCAAAAGTAGTCAAATTTGGCAAAGGCTCTCGAAAATGTACACGATGTGGAGCCCATGAAGGTTTGATTCGAAGGCATGGACTTAACCTATGCAGACGATGCTTCCGTGAGGTTGCAAAAACTGTTGGGTTCAAAAGATATGGAGGACACGGAGGATAATTCCTCTGTTAGATAAAGTAGGTGAATAATACTATGCCATTATTAGATACATTAGCAAACGCAATGAATAATATCTGGAATGCTGAAAAGCTAGGAAAACGTGAAGTTTACCTCAAACCTGCTTCAAAACTTATCTCTTCCGTAGTTAAAGTGATGATGGCTAAAGGTTACATCGGTGAGTTTGAATTCATTGATGATGACCGAGCAGGAATCTTCAAAGTACAATTACTTGGAAGAATAAACAAATGTCAGGTTATTAAACCACGATTTCCTGTGAAGCACAAAGAATTCGAATCCTGGGAAGAAAAATTCCTTCCTGCAAGGGATATGGGAATTCTAATTGTCTCTACACCAAAGGGTGTGATGAGTCACGAAGATGCAAAAGCATTGGGTATAGGAGGAAGACTCCTAGCCTATATATACTGATTAAGGATGCGATAATGAAATGCCTAAAGCTGTCTTTGTAGAAAAAGCTGTAGAAGCACCGGAAGGAGTTACGCTAGAGCTTAAGGGCATGAAGGTAACTGTCACAGGTCCAAAAGGAATGTTAGACCGAAACTTTAACGGTGAACCTGTAGATATGTCCTTAGCAAAGAGCAAATTGACTTTGTCTGTAGCCTTTCCACGCAAAAGAGAATTAGCAATGTTGGGAACAATTCAAGCACATGTGAAAAACATGATCGTTGGTGTTACTCAAGGGTACACCTACAAGCTAACAATTGTCTATTCTCACTTTCCTATCACAGTAGATGTGAAACCAGAAGAAGTTGTTATCAAGAATCTTTACGGTCAAAGAAACCCAAGAAGAGCAAAAATCCTTGGTGACACGAAGGTTAAAGTTGACGGTGATGAGCTAATCATCACTGGAATAAATAAGGAGCATGTTGGCCAAACATCAGCTAACATCCAAGAAATCTGTAAACTAAGAGGAAAATTACACAAAGATCCTCGACGATTTATGGATGGTATTTGGTTGTCAGCACAATATGTTGGCATTGACTAGGAGTGAACCATCATGACTGTTGATAAACGATTACTCCGTGAAAGAGCCAAAATAAGAAAGAAACGTCCTAAATTTAGACGACAAGAAAGTTGGCGATACAAACGATTACGAACCGGTTGGAGACGACCAGTAGGTATCGACAATACTATGAGACATCATAAACGAGGTTGGCCAAAAATAGTTAGGATCGGATTTAGAGGTCCTAAAGCCGTTAGAGGATTAACATCAACCGGAAAAGTTGAAGTTCTTGTTCATAATGTCAAGGAAATTGAACAAATTGACGTTGACGTTCAAGTAGCTCGTATTGCTTCCGCTGTTGGAATCAAAAAGAAAGTTGATATGACCAACAGAGCTGATGAACTAAATATAAAGATCATCAATAGACCCGAAGAAGCATTAACATTTGCTACAATATCCGAAATCTCAGAAGAACTATTACTAGAAGACGACGAAGTTGATAAGAAGAAACCTTCTCGACCTCGTAAGAAGAAAACATCTTCAAGTGGATTAACTGCTAAAGAAATGGTTGAATTAGATCAGATTGAATCACAATTAGCAGGTAAAGCTAAGAAACCAACCACTAAAACCAAAGCTAAACCAGCTGCCAAGAAGACCACTACTAAGAAGCCTGCTACAAAACCAAAAACCACTACTAAGAAACCTACAACAAAGAAACCAACCGCAAAGAAAACCACCACTACCAAGAAAGCACCTGCAAAACCAAAAGCATCTACTACCACTAAGAAGAAGACCACTTCACCAGCGAAGAAGAAAGCAACCACTTCTAGTAAGAAGGCTGACGACACAAAGAAAAAAGCTGCCTCTAGCAAGAAAAATTAGGAATGAGGTGTAAAAAACATGACTGATTTGAAAACCCAAAGAAATATCGCTGCAGATATCCTCGGTATAGGAGTAAACAGAGTCTATATTGACCCTGATGCTGCAGATGAGGTTCAAATGGCACTAACTCGAAGAGATATTCGAGCTCTAATCCACAGCGGTGCTATTCAAGCCAGAAAAATTCAGGGTATTAGCAGAGGTAGAGCAAGAGCACTCCACATCAAACGTATCAGAGGTCAAAGACGAGGACACGGTAGTCGTAAAGGACGGAAAACCGCTCGTTCAGACACAAGACGAGATTGGATTTATCGTATACGAAAGCAACGTACTTATCTAAAGGCTCTCAGAGATAAAAATTACCTCGATAAAGCAACTTATCGTATTTTATATCGACGAGCTAAAGGTGGTATGTTTCGTTCTGCTAATTACTTGAGAATGTACATTCAAGATAACAGAATGTCTAAAAGAAAATTACCTGAAGTAGATTCAGTAATGCGTGAACTCCGTTTAGCAAAATCGGAGTATCATAAGAATGAACAAAGGAGTACGTGAAGAAAATGGCGAAAAGTGCAAGTTACCACGTTCCTTTCAGAAGAAGAAGAGAAGGTAAAACTAACTTTCGGAGAAGAAAACGTCTTCTCAGATCAGATAAACCAAGAATGATTGTAAGACGATCAAACAAACATGTCCGAGTTAGCATCGTTGGTGCTAAAGTTATCGGTGATGAGACTTTGGTCGATGCAACTTCTCAACATCTAAAAGAATATGGTTGGAAAGGAGCAACGGGCAATCTCCCTTCAGCATATTTAACCGGCTATTTAGCTGGAAAATATGCCCTAGCAGTTGGTGTGAAAGAAGCGATTCTTGATATCGGTATAAATTCAATTAGAAAAGCAACAAGAGTCTCAGCTATGTTAGCTGGTGCTATTGCAGCAGGTATTGACATCCCACATAATCCATCTGTCTTCCCAGAAGAAGATAGATATACAGGAAAACATATTGCTGATTTTGCTGCTAAATTGAAGAAAGATGGTGCAAAGAAATACGACCAACAATTTTCCGATTATAAGAAACGTTCAGCAAAACCAGAAAGCTTACCTACTTATTTCAAAGCTACTATTAAAGCGATTGATGCAGAATTTGCTTCTGGATCAATGAAAGCTAAACTAAAGAATCGTACTAAAAAGAATAAACTCCCCACATCTCCAAAGAAAAAGCCTGCGAAAAAAGCAGCTGCAAAGAAACCAGTTACTAAACCAAAGACTACTACTACAGCAAAGAAACCTACTGCTAAACCAAAGACTACTACAACAAAGAAACCAACCACAACAAAGAAAGCTACAAGTACGACCAAGAAAGCGAGCACAACAGCTAAGAAAAGCTCTTCTTCAGCAGGAAAAACAACTGCTAAGAAAGGAACCACAACAAAATCTAAGAAGTGATAGAAAATGTCAACATTAAATGAATGGAAACCAAAAACCAAACTTGGTAAATTGGTCAAAAACGGAGAAATTGTTTCCATCCATGAAATCTTTCAACAATCTTTGAAGATTAGTGAAGAAGAAATCATTGATACTTTAGTCTCAAATCTTGAGGATGAAGTGATAAACATAAATCTCGTTCAAAGACAAACCGATGCTGGTGAAAAATCAAGATTCAAAGCTTGTGTAGCTGTAGGAAACAAAAATGGTTTAGTTGGTATTGGTGAAGCCAAAACAAAGGAAATTGGTCCCGCAATTAGGAAAGCAATTATTGCTGCAAAACTAAACCTTGCTCCAGTTAGAAGAGGTTGTGGCTCTTGGGAATGTTCCTGTAACGATCCACATAGTATTCCTTTCAAAGTAAGAGGCAAAACCGGTAATTGCGTTGTAGTTGCAAAGCCAGCTCCAAAAGGTTTAGGTCTTGCTTCTGGAAACGTAGGCAAGATAGTATTCGAGCTTGCTGGAATAACTGATATCTGGACCAAAACTAAAGGTGAAACAAGAACCACTGCTAATTATGCGAAAGCAACCTTTGATTGCTTAAAACGCACCTATAAAGTGATCACCCCAAGAGATTGGGGTAGATAATACATTAAGGACGTGTAAAAGAAATGTCAAAATCAAAACAAGGGTTAATTGCTGTCATCAGAATAAGAGGACAAGTTGATCAACCTAAAGGTGTTAAACATGGCTTAAATCTACTAAGTCTAAATAGAGTAATGAATGCAGTAGTCGTCCCTAATGACCCCACTCACGTAGGGATGATGCAACAGCTAAAAGATGCGGTCACTTGGGGCGAAATCGATAAGAAAACTTTAACGGCACTAATTAAGAAGCGAGGAAGAATTGTTGGCAATAAGAAAATTGACATCAAATACCTCAAAGAACAAAAGTTCGATACAATGGCTGCTTTTGTCACAGCAATTTATGACTGCAAAGCAGATATGCGACGAATAGATGGATTAAAACCACTCTTTCGATTACATCCACCAAGAAAGGGCTTTAAATCAGTTAAAAACCCAATAACTCGTGGTGGCGATTTAGGCTACAGAGGAGACAAAATAAACGCTCTCCTTATGAGGATGTTGTAATTTCGTGAGGGAAAAATAATGGTACAAAGATTTAGACGAAAAATCAGAAAACAACGTGGTAGTATGCACCATGGTTGGGGTATCCAAAAAGGACACAAAAAAGCCGGCAGTAGAGGCGGCGTTGGTAAATCAGGCGGAACAACCCATCAATGGATGCAATCTATAGTAACCGGTAAAGTCTATGGTAAACAAGGTTTCGTTAGACCACCAAGAGCTTCTCCTCACACTAAAGCAATGAATATCGGTGACATAACTGATAAAATAGATGCACTAATCGCAAAAGGCATTGCAACGAAAAAAGGAACAGAAATCATTGTTGATACCACTTTATTGGATGTAACAAAGGTTCTTAGTAAAGGACCAGCCAAGAAAATGACTATAATTGCTCAATCCTTCTCGGCTAACGCTAAAGCTAAAATCGAAAAAGCTGGCGGAAAAGCGAAAATCGCTTCATAAACAAATAACTTATAATCTCCGGTATTTTCGGAGATTCAACTCTATTTTTTTTCTTTTAATCTAATCAAAGTTTTGGTAATGATTTTTTTTCCACCAAAATATTAATTGACACTTAAAAATATCAAATTTAAGTAAGAATAAAATGACAGTAAAGCTAAAAAAGAAGTAATTTCTGAAAAGAAGAGGAAACAATCTTATTAAAATAACAACGTGCGTGATAAATCTTGTCCATAGATATTAACAAATTAAAAGATGAAATCAGAAAAAGCTCTAAAGATAATCCAGAGAAATTTTACCCTGTAGACTCGTTACAAGAATTAGGATTCAGCAGAGGGATTTGCATTCATTGTGGTAAATCATTCTGGACAATCGGTGAAAGAGATTTTTGTGATGAACCTGAATGTCGTCTTAAAAGTGGTCTTATGCCATATGGTTTTATTAATGACCCACCATCAACTAAACGATATAATTATACTGAAACATGGAAGAATGCTTGGGTACCCATTTTTGAAAAACATGGGCATACAGTAATACCAAGGTATCCTATAGTCGCACGTTGGAGAGATGATGCTGAATTTGTTCAAGCTTCTGTGTATGGTTTTCAACCCCATGTTGTAAGTGGTGAAGTTGATCCCCCTGCTAATCCAGTACTAATTCCTCAGCCTTGCCTGCGATTTAATGACATAGATAATGTTGGTTTATCCGGAAGGCATTTGACATCTTTTGTAATGGTAGGTGAGTTAGTCTTCAACAAACCAGGAAAATTCATCTATTTTATGGATGATGGAATAAAATATATTCACGATTATTTAACCACAGGTCTTGGTATAAAACCACAAGAAATAGTTTATCATGAGGATGCTTGGGGTGGTGGTGGTAATCTTGGCAGTTCCATGGAATTCTTCGTACGAGGATTAGAAGTTGGCAATCAAGTTTATATGACCTATAAAATAGAACCGAATGGTAGTTATTCCAAATTATCTACTACCGTAATTGATATGGGCGCAGGATTAGGTCGTTCTACTTGGCTCATAAATGGCACTCCAACTCAATATGAAGCTAATTTTGATACTGTTCTTCCAAAAGTACTCAAAAAAGTAGGCTTTAAACCCGATCAAACTTTATGGGAAAAATATGCTCGATTCAGTGGTGTTCTAAATTACCTCGAGACAGATGTTGCTAGCGTTTGGGTAGATGTTGCCAAATCATTGAATACTGATCCTAATATTTTGAAAGCTGAAATACAACCAATGAAAGCTGTATACTCTGTTATTGATCACACTAGAACTCTTCTTTGGGCAATTTCTGATGGTGCACTGCCTTCAAATGTTGGTGGTGGATACAATCTACGTTTCTTACTCAGAAGAGCATGGTCAATAGTAGCTGAAAATGACTGGAATCTCGATCTGTTTGATCTTATTGATTGGCATATGGATGATTTAAAAGATCTCTTCCCAGGTTACGCAAAACACGGTGAAACTGTTAAAGAAGTATTTGAAGTTGAATACAAGCGCTTTAAAACAAATAAAGCGAAAGGGATGAAAATTCTCAAGAAGAAATTGAAGTCTTCTAAATCAATTTCAGTTGATGAATTAGTAACTCTCTACGATTCTAATGGCATTGTTCCCGAAATGCTTGTAGAAGTCTCAAAAGAGCTAGGTTTAGAAGTAAGAATCCCTGATGATTTTTACAGCAGATTACATGCTATCCATGAAAAAACAAGTCGCGCAAAACCATTAGCCACACAAGGAGATTATAAAATACCTGAAGATTTACCTGATACTATCATAGATTATGATGAGCTGAATTTTGAGGGAGAAGTTTTGTGGCAAAAGGATGATCTCATTGTCTTAAAGAAGACTGGATTTTACCCTACTTCTGGTGGGCAATTACATGATCTTGGTTCAATTGACGGTATTGCTCTTAAAGAAGTAAGAAAAGTGGGTGCAGTAGTTGTTCATGTCCTGGAAAAACCACGCCCAACAAAACGGAAGAAAGTTCGATGCTCCGTAGATGTTTATAGAAGAACTATCTTAATGCGACATCATACAGCAACCCATATTATTAATGCTGCAGCGAGAGAAGTTCTAGGCACTCATGTTTGGCAAGCAGGTGCAGAGAAAACCATGGAAAAGGGTCGATTGGATATTACTCATTTTGATTCCTTGACTCGAGAACAGATGGCTGCAATTGAGAAACGATCAAATGAAATCGTTTACCTGAATATTCCAGTAACAATTGAAGTATTACCTCGAGATATTGCAGAGCAAAGATATGGTTTTACCATTTATCAAGGTGGAGCCATTCCTGAGAAGAATCTACGAATAGTTGCAATCGATGACATTGATATCGAATGTTGTAGTGGAACTCATACAGAAAGGACAGGAGACGTAGGACCAATTGTTCTTTTAAGTTCAGAAAGAATACAAGATGGCATCGTTCGATTAGAATACGTTTCTGGAGAAACAGCTGTGAATGCCATTCAAAGAAGAAATCAGATTGTACAAGAAACACTAGATATGTGGGGAATTGATCTCCCAGCTTTGCCTGCAACAGCACAACGATTCTTTAATGAATGGAAAGCACAGAAAAAAGAGCTGCTTGAAATAAAGAAAGGTAAAGCCTTACTAGAATCTGAATTATTGGAAAAGAAAATGATTTCAGTTGGAAAAGTAAAAATCCTCGCTGAAAAGCTATCTGGGGATGCAGAATATCTCAGTCAATTAATCTTCACTTTAACAGCTAAGAACAAAGATCTCATAATATTACTAATAGAAGAAGAATCACTGTTCATGGCTATTGGCGCAGGAAAGAAAGCAGCAACCATTTTCTCAAGTAACGATCTTCTGAAAGAAACCTCTAAAGTCATGGGAGGCTCTGGTGGCGGGAAAGCCGATTTTGCTAGAGGAAGTGGAAAAGAACCCAAGAAAATACCCGAGGCAATAGCAAAATTCAAACTACTTGTAGAATCCAAAAAATAGCCTGAAAAAATAATTAAAAAGTTAAGGATAAAGTGAACTATTTCAAGTTTCACTTTATTTCTACTGCTTTTCCAGTTTTTGCTGCTTCAATTGCAGCTTCTATACACCTTACAGCGTCAGTTCCTTCTATGTCTGAAACTAATGGTTTCTTTCTGGAATCAATACAACTAAGAAAATCTTTGTCTTCAAGATAAAGGGGTTCTTGATCTTTACCCGCAGCAAGATAGTGATTAGTAACTTCAGTTGCTCTATAAGCTCCGAGAAACTCTGAGAATGAGTTACTAAGAGAGTGTTGTGCAAGCCCTTTTTCACTCATTATTGTTTGTAAAATGAAATCTAAAGTGACAACATCTTGAGTTGTTTGAACAATTAGTTTTCTACGTTTTAGATTTGGATAAGCTCTCCAAGTTGCTCGGCAATCAAAGAGAATTGGATTTGTCTCTTGCCCTTTGAAGCCTTCATACTCGAAAATAGCAAAAAGCTCGACTTCATAAGGGAAGCCTTCAATATAACACGCTGTTGCAGTAACTCTCTTTGGAATCTTTCCAAGTAATCCATTTACGACATCAACATCATGAACCATAAAATCATGCCCGCAACCAAGATAATTGGAATCTAATTTTTTCCCGTCTAATTTCATTGGTCCAGGTCCAACTCTTCGACCTGTAAGATGCATAATTTTATCTTCGGTTTGTGCTTCCTCAAGAAGTGACTTCAAAGTGACTACAACTGGATTATATCTTTCTAAATGTCCTACTTGAATAATTCGATTATGCTCTTTCGCTTTTTTGGAAATTTCATTGCACTCTTCTACGGTTGGAGCTAATGGTTTTTCGCATAATATATCACAATGTTCCAGAATTTTCATCGCTATCTCTTTGTGAATTTTCGTTGGAATCGCGAGAATTGCTCCAGACAAATTTTCTTTTTCAAGCATTACATTAAGATCATCGTATCTATTCTCTTCAGGAATATCGTTGAGATCGCCGATTTGTTTCAATCGATCTTTGTCTGCATCACAAATAACTACTTTATCACAGAAACTTTCGGAATGTAGTCGAACTACATTTCTGACATGGTTTTTTCCCCATTTTCCCAAACCTATAATGGCAATTGTTTTCATAGTAAGGTACCTCTTAAACTATGAAAGGTTTTGTTAAATTCATTTTAAAATTTTCTATGAAGTAAGAAAATGAAAAATAATACTATAATATTTAAGCAATTATTGTTTTAGAGTTCGAGTAGCATTTAATAATAGGTCGATAAATAGTAAATAAAGGATGGATGCTAATGCAATACGAATCGCCACTTTCACCATATGACGCAATAAAAAAAACAGAGAAATTTTTTACAGAAGAACTACTAAATGTAACAATTAAAGAAAAACCAATTGGCAAAGGAGATGCTCAAATGATAGATGTTGGCATTTCTGGTGGAAAGTGGGAAATATTCTGGATGAAAGTATATGCTTCAAAAAATCCTGTTGGTGGATCTATAATAACAACAAAAGGACGTTCTGGCTTACAACAATTATCATTCGCAGCAATTATACTTGTGCTATCAGGACCCTTCTTTTTCTTAGTGTTTTCGAATGAAAACTATTGGGTACTTGCGTTTCCAGTATTGCTTCTTGTGGTGGGTTTTCTAAGCATACTAATGCCTATAATACGTGTAAGAACCACAAGCAAGCAATTAAAAGAAGTATTGACCGGCTCTCGAGATGTTATTAAAGGTGGAAAGAGTTCTTCCTCAACAATAAGACTTGAATAATAGATAAACAATAAATAGTTTACTTATTTATTCGAAAGAATAATAGGTAGCAAAAATAGTGGTATTTTAAGTAATTATTTAACTAAAAAAAAAAATAGAAGAAAAAATCCTCTTAGATAAAGATTAAATAAAGAGTAACGATAATGATAACGCAAAAAATAAAGTGATAGAAATGAAAACAAAAGTTGTCGTAAAGAAGTTTTTGGGTACAGGAAGTACAATGGCAAAGCTAACCTTTTACCCTAATCGAAAATATTATACTCCTGTAATGAAAGTCAAAATTGAAATCTTTACCGGAAGAAACAGTGAAGGTTCTTTCGATTGCGATAGTATTGCTGAAGTTTCAGAAAAAATCCAAGCGTTTTACTTAGAGAGGAACGGTCATGATTTAGAAGTAAGACGTTTAGCTAGGTGGTATATTGAGTACCTTGAAGAAGCTGGTCTCGAACCACCCGAACTGAACAAGATACTAAATGATATGCAATCTAAACCATCTGAAGTACAAGCAAGAGAAGGTTCTGCTGAGGAACCTGTTGAAGAAGTGATTGCTGAGGAACCTGTAGAGGAAGTGATTCCTGAGGAACCTGTAGAGGAAGTGATTGCTGAGGAACCTGAAGAGGAAGTTCTTGCTGATGAACCTGTTGATGAAGTGGTTACTGAGGAACCTGTATAAGAAGTATTAGATGA
>JAUWKS010000078.1 GCA_030614005.1 Candidatus Heimdallarchaeota archaeon
CCGATTGAAAAGATACCAATAAGAAAGATAATTACTGAGAGAATCCCAATACCAATTGTTATTTGTTTTGCGAGTTGGTCGAGTTTCTTCTGGATGGGGGTGTCTTCTTGTTCAATGGAAAGTAATGAAGCAGCAATTTTACCTAATTCAGTAAGTAGTCCCGTACTTACAACAATACCCAAACCAGAACCATTCACAATAGTTGTTCCTTTGAAAAGAGTATTTTTTCTATCGGCTAATTGTGTATCCAATGGAAGAGAATTTGTATGTTTTGTAATTGTTGTTGATTCACCTGTCAGAATACTTTCAGCCGCTCTAATTTCATATGATTGTATTAATCGAATATCAGCAACAACTAAATTACCTGCTTCCAGAAAAACGATATCTCCAGGAACGACGTCCTCAGACTTTATGTATCTTTTTTTGTAATCTCGAACAACAATAACTTCACTTTCAGAGAGCTTTCTTAAAGCACTAATAGCTTTTTCAGCTGAATATTCTTGATAAAAACCTAAACCAGCATTCAATAAAACAACGATAGCTATTGCACTAACATCAATTATTGATTCCATATTTGATTCAAGAATGCCAATAACTCCAGTAATGGCTCCAGCAATTAAAAGAATGATTACAAGAAGATTCTTGAATTGACTTAGAAAAAGTTTGATTGGACTTACTTTTTTTTCTGAAGAAACAATATTCTGACCATGTCTTTCAATTCGTCTAGTAGCTTCCTCTGTAGATAATCCTTCAAATTGTGAGTCTAGTGAATCATAGACCTCTTCTACAGTCATATCAAAACCAGATACCATAACATAGAGAAAAAATAGGTTAAATAAAAACTATTACTAAGATTATAATATTCTAGAAAGAGATTATTAATCTTAAATCTTGTAACATTAATATAAGTAATGATATTTTTTGTTTCTGAAGAATATTTATGAATTGCAATAATACTACTTGTAAATCATAGAAATCAATTATCTCTCGAGTAAATTTGGTGAGAATTTATTGACAAACGAAAATACAGAAAAACCTAAAGTTATTGCTGAAATGAATGACGTTAAGGAACTAAATGAATTGGGGATAAGCTATGGAAAGAAAGGTCAATTTGATAAAGCACTAGAAGCTTTTGAACGGTCATTAGAAATTGATCCCAACTACGCAGAAGCTTGGAGCAATATTGGTTTAGCTAACAATTTAATGGGGAACAATGAAGAATCAATCGAGTGCTATCTGAAGGCTATAGAGATAAATGATAAAATCATAACCGCTCGAGCAAATTTAGCTATAATGTATGAGCGTAATGATGAGCTTGAAAAAGCAATTGATGCTTGGAAAAACTTGTCAAAAATAATTCCAGAAGACCCGGGAGTATTTAGTGATATGGCTAATGTTTATTTTGAAATGGAAGAATACGATTCAGCTCTTGAATGCTGTAATAAAGCAATAGAATTGGATCCCTTTTTGACTGAACCAAAAAATACTATTGGTGCAATTCATATAAAGAGAAAGGAATATGTCCAAGCGATTGCAATATGTGAAGAGATTTTAAAAATAAAACCGTTGGATGTAATAGTAATCTCTAATATGGGTCTTGCTCATCAAGAAAAAGGCAACACGGATAAAGCTATTGAACTACATGAAAAAGCCATTTCCATAGATCCATATTATTACGTAGCTTATAATAATCTGGGATGGTTATATCATCAAGAAGGCAATTTAAAGAAAGCAATAGAATATTATGAACAAACTTTGCAGATTAACGCAGAATATGAAACAACTCAAATAAATCTTAAAGATGCTCAAGAAGAATTGAAGGAAAAGTCGGTTAGTGATTAGAAATGACAAAAAAAGTTAAACCCGGAATGAGTGCGCTGGAAATTGCTACTCTCCATTATGAATTACTTTTGGAAGGCAATAAAGAAGAATGGGTTAAAACAATCAAACAAGCGAAACAATCAACCGTAGATTCACGTGGTCATGGACCATTTTATTGGTGGAAAACCGGTCAAAGGTACAAAGAACAATATGGTTACTCGTATACTTATAAGCATAAAGATGAGAAGCAAAGCTCCGAGAAACACATCAAATTGTTTTTCCATCGTCTTAACAAAGAAGGAAAACCACAAGGACAAGTACCCATCCATATCATAATTGATGAAGATGGTGAATGGCGAGTGGATGTAAGCAGTTGGTAGATATTTTATCTTACTAACTTACTTTATTTTTAAATGGAGCTCTTGAAAGATTCCTTGCATTTAATGCACCTTCATAATAGAGTAGTTGGTCTTGCAATGAAAATGACTCAATATTTTCTGGTATTGGGTTTGTCCTATTTTTTGTCTTTTTCCAAAATGATTTCTTTCTTAAAAGATTGCTTTTGAATTCCTCTTGTTTCTTGAGAGCACATTGAAACCGAGTAATTAATTGTGAATAAAAAGAATTTTTCAAACGATGATTTTTATTAAAGTCACCTAAGTTAACATAAGCTGATCCAGTTAAAACTTCAGTAAGAGAAAAGCTGAAATCTTTCAGTATTGCTATACAATAAAGTAGTGCATTTGGATTTGTTTCCTCAAGTAAATCATCTAGTAATGCTAGAACAACCTTCGGATTGAAAAAAATAGTTGATCTAATTACTTCATAGCACTCCTTTCGTATCAAATACAAATTATCAAAGAGGTTTCTCTTCACGAAATCGATATAGAGCTGAGTATTATTTATCCCTGTAATTTGATAATAATGTAGCGCAATTAATGCTAACCATTTCTGTTCAAGTATTGTTGTTTTTTGCAAGTCAGTTAATAATTTAAGAATTCTTTTTCATCAGAACGATCTAATGTTTGGCAATTTACACAGCAATTATATCTCTCTGCAGCCTTGTTTGCTAAATGATTAAATATCTCCTCTAAATCCTCATGACCTGCTTCTGCTGGTTCCATTAGCAAGGGATCAAATTCCAACGTGAGAGTATTAAATATCTCGAGTAGGTCACATTCTTCTCTCTTTTTCTTCTGTAGTAATTTTTCATATGTTAAACCATATTCCTTAGGTTTTTGAAGAAAGAATTCAGGAAAGAGATTTTCCTGAGCGAGATATTCCCAATAAGTTAAGAAATGTTTTAGATTTGTCTTAGATCTTTCAGATAATCTATCATGGTATTCTTTAGCTATTCTATCAGATATTTTTTGTATCTCTTGATATGGATACAACCAAGCAAAAAAGTCAATATCGTAAGTATCTCCATAGAAATGAAAGTACCTATGATGTGCTTCATAACAAACTTTCGATCTCTCTTCACCTAAATTATCTGTTGTCCAGAATGTGTGAAATTTCATTTGATGATTTAAACAAAGAATAGCTACAACCGTCAATAATATCAAGTAAAACCTAGAAGCACCATCAATAATTAATAATGTGAATGGTTACTTGGTCTCACCAGAAAACTCTTAGAAACAAAACCAAAGCTCAATAATTTCGTTTATTTAGTTTAACATTCATTTTTGGCCGTTAACGTTGCAATAACTTTATGTTATACAAATTCTTTTGATAAATAGTAAGTAAATTTAACTTTAAAACTAAACTTTTGGTGATGAAAAATGGTTGGCTGTCCATTCAATCAAGGAGATACAATTACTCTGAAGCAACAATATGTATTTAGCGCTCTTTTAGAAGAAACTCAGAAATATTGGTTGCTTGAAGCAACTCAGATTCCTACTCAAATGACTGTAATGATTAAGATCTATATCAATAATAAATTTCCATCCATTACTGAAGCTGAAAAGGCATGGGAAAATGAAATCAGTATTTTACAATCGAAAGCTGGACTTGATAATTTACCGGTAGAGTATATTGAATCTGGATCGATAATGATTTCAAATGAAAAACTATTCTTCATTGTTCTCAATTATATCGAAGGAATAGAGCGATTTGCTGAAACAGCAGAAGAAGATAAGATGGAATTTGATGACGAAGAAACTCAATCAGAAACATCTCCAAGCATTAAAGATGAACTTGAACCACTAGTAAAAGAAAAGCAAGAAATTCCTCTACCAACAACATCATTTCTCAGGGAGGAAGATGATTTTAAAGCAGAAAAGAAAATTGCAAGTAAACCTTCTGCACCAAAACTAGGTGGTAAACAACATTCACAAGAACCAAAGCGAAGTAAAAGAAAAGATGCAGTTAGTGAACTAAAGGAAATACCTGAAGAGCCCAAAGGAATATCCTTAGTAGAAGAGAAGGATTACTTGAAACATATTTCAATGGGATATTTCGATCGAATGAATCCACAAAATTACTATCCACTTACACTTAGCATTTCAGATATTTTGCAAGATAAAGAATCCTCAATTATTAATCCAATAACCGGAGAGCGAAAAATTCAAACACAATCACAGTTAGATGTGAAATTAAAAAATCCTGCTGTTAAAATTCGTCCCATTTTACCTGGATGCAATGTTGTTCCACGAGAGATTGAAACGGATTTCAACAGAACAACGGATGAAGTGACATTTTTTGTCACACCACTAGTGAAAGGAGAGATTGTTGGAAAAATTTCGTTCATCAATGAAGGAAAAGTCTTTCATACCACTGAATTTAAGGCTAAAGTTGTAGACCCAAATTATGCTAAAGTGGTGGCATTCTTTGGAATACTTGCTAGCTTTGTACCGAAAATACTTAGCTTGCTTGGTATGAACATTGGTTTAGACACAACGATAGATACACTTGCATTATCTTCAATCGCGGTTATTGGCGGAATGAACATTGCAAGTATAATTGCTCTTGTTGGCATTATACCTGTAATAATAGTTAGCGTTTTAATTCGCAGAGGATTGAAGCCCAAATCTACTAGAGTTCAATACCGGATTGCTGATTTCCGATTGAAGGACCTTAAACTCCCTACAACATCTTAGATTACATTGAAAGTTAAATCAAAACAAACTATTAGATACTCATCGATTTATATCGATGATGAATTTCTTTTTTTATATAAAGAGCATCCAATTTATTCTAAATTGTGTCAACAAATTATTAAATACTTTGTCGCATTCTATTCGATTATGTATATCCCATCCTCAAAGAATAGGAGTATTTGCTTCTATTGTCAAGATTTTCAAAAGGAAGAAAAGGATTATCCTTTAAGAAAAGGAAAATATAGTGCAGAAGGACTAGTTAACCGTTGCATTTGGCATTCCAAATTTCAATGTTCTGAATGTAACAGATTTTTTCATTACAGCTTTCTTTATTGGTGTCCAACAATAAACAAAATCGTATGTGGGAAATGCAATAAACCAACCTTATATCCAGTTAAATTTTGGAATAAAACGTACGCATATGCTTTCGAATGCAAAGATTGTGGTCAAACACATTATGATCTTCTTTATTCGGAGTTTATGGGAGAACATCCGTGGCAAGTCAATAAAGGAAAATTGTTCAATGAGGAAAACCCATTAAATTCAATTATCAACACTCGTTTTCCTTGGGATCCAATATGGAAACCAGTTAAGGAACGAAAAGGAACTGCGATAACAATTGAAGAAGCACTGAAAATAGAAAATTTAGTGCATTCTGTTTGTAAAGAGATGGGAAACGTAAATTTACACTCAGAAATTCTACAAGATGAACAAGTTGATCTATCTGATACAAAAACTAGATGGGAGAAAACAAGTCAGAGCTGGATGAAAAGTCAAGTTGCTATGAACGAGGATAAGGGAGACGCTAGTCGAGAATTTATAATCGACCCAGCATTATGGAAACAATTAGGCGACGTAAAAGAGCTAACAATATTGGATGCAGGATGTGGAAATGGGTATCTTTCACGTCTATTGGCAAAGAAAGGAGCTAATGTCGTTGGAATTGATTTCTCGAGACATTTCATTGGTTTCTGTAAGAAAAAAGAGAAAGAGGAACCATTAGGATGTGAATTCTACAAAGGTTCTTTAACGGATATGGCTGTCCTACAATCCGAAACTTTTGATATTGTTGTTTCAAACGTGGTTATGGTGGATGTGCAAGACTACCAAGCAGCATTTAGAGAAATAAATAGAGTACTGAAACCTAAAGGACGATTCATTTGGTCGAACCTCCACCCTGTATTTGGAAGTTTTAATCAATATTTTTACCGATTGCCTTTTGATACACCTAGAAATGAAGAACGATTATTTTTAATGATAGACAGATACTTCGATTCTGGAGCAATATTGATGTCTTGGGGTAATATTGAACCTATATGGCAATTTCATCGAACGCTTCAAGAATATACTCAAGCATTAAATAAAGCAGGATTTCTTATACGAGAAATAATCGAGCCAAAACCATCACTAGAAGATATAAGAGAACACCCGAGAATGGTAGCCTTTGATGCAGATAGAATTCCTTTCTTCATTATCTATGATTGTGTGAAAGATTGAAAAATCATTTATTTAATCACCTTATCTATTGGACAAACATCTATTTCTTTGATTTTGACAGTAAAGTAACGCTAATAAAAGCTTAAGTTATAATTCGAGCTATATCAACAATGAGGATAATCTACTTGAATAGTGAGAAACAAAAAAAAGGACTCAAGAAGACTTGTAATAGCAATAAGGATTCAGAGAACTTTGAAAATTCAGAGATTATTCAGAAACAAATAGAAGATGTTCAAAGGGATAGTGAGGAACGTTATAGGGCACTTTTTGATGCAACATTTGAGGCTATCTTCATATCAGTAAAAGGAATCTGCATTGATGCAAATCAATTAGCATCAGAAATGTTTGGTTATACTTATGATGAGTTGATAGGAATCTTTGGTACAGATGTTATAGCTCCTGAATATAAGGAGATAGTGAAAAGCAATATGCTTTCTGGTTCTGAAAAGCTATATGAGGCAATGGGCTTAAGAAAGGATGGGAGTATATTTCCTGTTCAAATTCAAGCACGAATGATGGATTACAAAGGGCAAAGAGTACGTGTTACTGCAGTAAGTGATATTGGTGATTATAAAGAAGCACAAAAGGCCTTACAAGACAGTGAGGAATTATATAGATCAATTGTAGAAAATTCTGTAGAAGGTCATATAATAGTAAATGATAAATTCCAGTTCCTTTATGTCAATAAGGAATTTACAAAAATATTGGGAAGACCAATAGAGGAAATAATTGGTCATGATTTCAGAGAATTTGTTACTGAAGAAAGTGTGAACTTGGTTGTTGACAGATATTTAAAAAGACAAAAAGGAGAAGAGGTTCCAAATAGATATGAAATCTTTGTATTAAGGAAAAATGCTGAAAAAAGGAAAGTTTTACTTAGCTCAAGTGTTATCAAAGATTCAGATGGAAACGTTAAAACTGTAGCATTACTACTCGATATAACAGACCACTATAGAACTCAAGAATTGCTTCAAGCGAGTGAAGAAAAATTCAGACAATTATTTGAAAACTCATTAGATGCAATAATCTGGGCAAATCCTGATACTGGTATAATTATTAATTGCAATAAACAAGCTGAAGTACTCTTTGAAAAGGATAAAGAGAATATTATTGGAAAACATCAATCAAGTCTACATCCCTCAGAAAAAGCTGGTATATACAAACAAATGTTTCAAGAACATTTTGAAAGAGGGGGGAGTTTGGATGATGAAGCAGAGATCATTACTAAATCAGGGAAAATAATACCTGTTAATATTTCAGCTTCAGTTGTTGTTGTCAATAATGAATCAATTATACAAGGGATATTTAGAGATATAACTGTAAGGAAGCAAGCTGAAGAAAATTTACGAAAACTAAATGAAGAGTTGGAATCAAGAGTTATCAATCGTACAAATAGATTGCAAGAATTGAATAAAGAGCTTGAAGCCTTTTCTTATACAGTTTCTCATGACTTACGTGCACCATTGAGAGGAATAAATGGTTTTAGCAAAATAATACTTGATGATTATTCAGATAAATTAGATAAAAGAGGAAAAGATTACATAAATAGAATTCGAAATGCAACTAAAGAAATGGATAATCTCATTAATAATTTACTAGAATTAGCAAGAATAACGCGAGTAGAAATGCAATTTATTCCAGTAAATCTTAGTAAACAAGTTAGAATTATTCTAACCAAATTACAAAAAATTGATCCTGAAAGAAAAGTCAAGTGTGAAATCAAGAGAAGAATAGTTGTATCAGGGGATGAACAGCTATTGATAATAATGCTAGAAAATCTTTGTAAAAATGCTTGGAAATTTACTAAGAAGAATCCAAAAGCAAAAATTGAATTTGGCTTAACGGAAACCAAAGAAGGAAAGACATTTTTCATTAGAGATAATGGAATTGGTTTTGACATGAAATATGCTGAGAAATTATTTAGACCTTTCCAACGATTACACACCGACAAAGAATTTCCAGGAATTGGTATTGGATTAGCGACTGTACAAAGCATAATCCAAAAACATAATGGTAAAATCTGGGTTGAAAGTCAAATAGATAAAGGAACTACATTCTATTATACAATTAGTACCTAAATGAAAGAAGAAAACAATTAGACCAAGATGAATTTATTTTACTTCTCACAGAAAAACTTCAATGAACTGTTAAATTTTTAAAGCTTGAAGAGAAATAAAACATATGCCAAATCAAAAATGTCTTGCTTGTTTAAATGAAATTACAGAACGTGCAATTGATCTCTCTACAGATAGCAAAGAACTTAGAGAAAAGCTACTCAAAAAAATAATGGAAAAAACAGAGAACGAATTTGATCAAATAAAACTGCCAGATTATTCTACAGAAATATTTTCAATAATTGCACAAGAAACAGGCACCAGTGACCCATTCCTAGAAATAAAAAAAGAGAGTAATAAATATTTTCAGGACTTGGTTCCCAAAATTGTTGGCTCTTTTGAAGGAAAATTTATAAAAAAAATTATCTATGATTCATTCCTTTTCTCTATTGCTGCGAACATGGTTGATTTTAGCACTGGGGGTCATTCAGTTGATTTAGATGAAATTGCTCAGAATATACTACAATTTCCTGATGAAGGTTTAGCTGTTAATGATTTTGAGAAACTTCATGAACAAATCACCAAAGCACAGAAGATAGTTTATCTATCTGATAATTGTGGAGAAGTAGTTGTTGATAATTTAGTAGTAGAGTTAATAGTAAAGGCAAAAGAGAAAGAAGTTTTTTTGGGATTAAAAGGAGGACCGGTAGCAAATGATTGCTCATTGGATGATTTTACTCGAGATAAACTACCAAATAGTGCAACAGAGACCTTTGTTGTAAGTTCATCGTTTGGTTACAATCTCCATCAAGTAACTGATAGGTTCAAAGAATTATTAGTGGATGCTAATTTATTGATAGTTAAAGGGCAATCGAATTATGAAACTACTTTGAATAATTTAGTAAGATATCCTGATTTTAATTTTCCACCAATATTCTGTATTCTTCGAACAAAGTGCTTGGTAATTACCAAAAGTTTAGGTGTTCCACTAGGATCAAATGTAATTAAACAAATGCACCCTCTCCCAAAAGAGGAAAGAGCAAAATTAGTTGAAATCGTTGAATGGAAAGATTGTTAATAATAATCAATCTTTTTTGAACCAAAAAATAAAATGAAAGAAAAGGATTCTTAGTTAGAACCTTTCTCTTTTTTCTTCTTAATCACAAAAGCGGTTATTGGTAATGTGGCTAGCAATATTGAAACAAGTCCTATAGTGGATTCCTCTACAAATCTAGCAATTCCTTATCGAATTCACCAATCCAAGAAATTATTAGGCTACCAGGACCAAGATGAGTGCCAACACCAGGTCCGATTTCTATAACTTGAATATCCTTGGGGGGTTGTGGGAATGCTCGTATCTCTTCTGCTAATTTATTTGCTACTTCAAGGTTTGCTGTGTGCCCAATTATTAATAGTTCAAGCAAATGTTTTTTAGTCATTTTTTGCGTGAAGTTAAATAACAAATCGTATACTTTATCCATCCCTCGAACTTTGCCTACAACAGTTATTTCTCCATTTTCAACACTAAAGATTGGTTTTACCTGCATTAGATTTCCCATCAAAGAAGCGGTCTTCCCTACTCGCCCACCTTTTTGTAAATAGGTTAATGTAGGAAAGCCACCAAAAGCATGTGTTTTTACCATCAGAACATCGTTGATGTAGCTTATGAGCTCATCTTTGGATGCACAGGTTAAAGCTTTTTTAGCTGTTTCAGAAACCAATATTCCTAAAGGCAGTGTTATCAGTTGAGTATCAACTATAGTAACGTTTTCTGAGAAGAACTGTTTTTTGACCAATTGAGCGGTGTTGAACATACTACTTAACTTTGAGCTAGTACAAAAAACGATGATCTCATCGTACTTTTCAAGAGCTTCCTTATACACATCATGATATTCCTTAGGCGTAGGGATGGAAGTACTTGGTGTTGCTTTATCATGAACTAATCGATGATAAAATTCCTCATAGGAAAGGTCAACATAGTGACGTCTTACTTCGTCTTCTCCAAAAATAATTCTTGCTGGAACTATTCTAATATCATATTTTTTTATGACTTCTTCAGTTAAATCACAATTTGAGTCCGAAACGATGCCAACGTTTGCCATTATTTTATCTCCTATTTGTCGATAATTACTCTATTGATTAAATACGTTTGTAGAAAAAAGTATTTTTTGTAATAAATTACTAGTATTTTTGGCACTTTTAACGTTAAATTGGAAATAGTGTTAAAAAAAGAATTAACGTATATTCCTCATAGAAAATTCAAGATTCGATTATATTCGATTCTTTCTTCTAAGGAATATAGTAATTCCGTAACCTTATGTTAGTAAACACACTTTATTAAACAAATCTTCAAGTTATTTTCTCCTTCGATTTAAGAGATAATATCTTGTCCCAATAACAATAATTGCTAGTCCAATTATTGAAAAGCTAATAGATCCTGTAGATTGAGTACTTTCTGATATTTTTAAAGTAAAATGATGATACCCTACATACTCATTGCCAATTTTAATCTCATAAGAATCATTGAAGGTAAAAGGTAAAGGAACTGTTGCATCTATTTGAACTGTACTGTCAGCTAATATTTCATAGCCTTCCTCGAATATTTTAGTTCCACTGGTATTAAAAATCTCCACAGGAGCAATTGTTCTTAATTTTGGACTAAGATTTGTACAAGTGAAGGATAGATTGGTTAATGATCCTGGTCTATCAACGATGGAATAAAGAATAGCATCAACGTCTAGTCTCGGTGTATTTTCAAGCAAATAGGGGAAAATAGGTTGAATATCTAACCAGAGATCATTGATGTTTTCTTTGACTGGATTATAGAGATTGAATATATCTTTCCACTCTATAATCATATGAGTAGAATTTTCCTCTATTATAATTTCAATTTCAGGTGATCTGGATGTGAGATTCCCCCAGAGCTCAATACTAATCGGAGCAAGTGTTTCTCTTTCAAAATACATCCAGTGATCCCAAATTCCAGCAGGATAAGTTGGTTCAGTATCAATAGTGAAGGCAGGAGAAAAATCATTGTAGATGTACGAAGTTGGTAGCAGATCATCAAAGTCAATCATCATAGCATTATAGAGAGCAGGTTCATTGAAACCTTCTGAACTTCTAGGAAAGAAAGTAGCATTTACTCCCGAATGAAGTGAATAAGCCATAGCAAATCGATGCTCTAAAACAAAATCACGATACACTTGCGTTTCTTGCTCGGAGAATGCTAATTCACCCGGATAACTACCAGCTTGAGTGTCAGGGTCCCAACCGTATCCATCCCTAAAAAACGCATCATAATTCCTATTCAAATCAATATATCCAAGCGTATCCTCGTTAACTAACCCATCACCATCGTTGTCGATGCCTTCATGGTATCCATAGAGATAACTCCAGCTTTCATCAACTTTCTCGTAAACACTAAAGTCCGAAACAACGCCATCCCCATTTACATCATCAACAGGATCCTCATCAAATGACCCATCACCATCATCATCAAAAGGTCGAGCATTTTTTCTCAACCAATGATCATTATCATTGACAACAATATCTAAAGCATCGGGATTTATAGTCGGAATAATGTAAATCTCCTGTGTGTCAATATATTCAGTAATTTGACTATCTACTCCATAACCATTCAATAATAAAATGATAAAACGAAGAGCTATTTCAACCGATATCTGTTCTCTACCATGATGATGTGATACAACCAATGTTTTTGCTTTTTGTTGTGTTCTTAATTCGTTGGTTATTCTAATTGCTTTTATGTCTTTATCATAAAAACTTTCACCGATAATTTCAACATCCATTAATTGAGGAGCAATAGTATTGAACGCAGAGATTTCTTCCCAGAGCGCGCTTGTGTTATGGTATTGATTATCGTAAAGTAAAGATATGTCTGGCCAAGTTCTTGTAACATCTTGGAGAATTGGTTCTTCCAAAACCAATATTGCACGAACATTTTGTGTGAAATTAGGCATGAAAAATGAGAAGAGAAAAATAATACATAAGGATTTTAAAACTAATTTCTTTTTTAACATAGAATAAAATAGAAGTAATTATTAATTAAATTATTGTGTGGTTATTTGATCCAAAATACACCAAAATAAGTCAAGCATTGAGAAAAACGATTCGATTCATTGTCTTTTTAATATAAATAACCTTTAAGAATTGAAAATAGCTTAATCCTTTTCATGTTCAATGTTAATCATGATATTGGAAAAGAATATCTCAAAAAAGCAGGAACAAATGAGTTTATTATTACAAGGCGTAAGAAAAAGTTTTTCGAACCGGGTTCTGCTTATAAAAATGCTAAAAAAGAAAAGCTACCCAAGGAATTCTTCACTAAAGAATATGGTAACTTAAGTTTATCCGAGGAATTCATTAAACACTTCCAAATTACTCAGCTCGTTGATATGGCGCGATTATTACGAGCAATTTCAATTCTGCTTACTAATTTTACTGGTCCAGAATCCGAGGATTTTAGGAAGAATCACACAGATAGATTGTTTTTCCATTTAATGATGAAACCAGGACTTTTTGCAGAGGACGATCTTGCTGGCGCTCTCTTTTCTTTTGGTGAAGTTCTCCAGATACCTAAAACGAATAAAATCACTATCGAAAACTATCGTACTGCAGCACAGATAATTGGTGGATACTTTGCATTATTGAATTATGACCCTATGATTTTAGCCAGTTACGATGGATAAAAGCAATCTTCTTTAATTGTTTTTATCTTCTTTTTATTTCGTCAAATTTAATCCAAAACACACTAAAATGAGTCAAACACAGAGGAAAAAAATTCAATTCATTGATTTTTTGAAATAAAGAACATTTAAATGTAAAAAACAGATAAACAATTTTCATGTCTGCTATAAATCACGATAATGGAAAAAAATATCTCAAAAAAGCAGGAACAAATGTCTTTGTAATCTTAGAAGGCACCAAAATGGTTTTCCAACCAGGTGCAGCTTATCAAGATATTAAAAAAGAAAAATTGCCGAACAAATTCTTTGTTGAAGGATTGAAGAAAGAATTTAGTTTCTCCAAGGAGTTCATTAAACAGTTCAAAGTTACTCAACAGACTGATATGAATCGCTTGTTACGTGCATGTTCAATTCTAATAACAAATTTTACAGGTCCAGAAAAAGATGATAATATGAAAAATCACTCTCAGAGGTTATTTAATTCTTTAATGTTGAAACCCGGTATTTTATGCGAAGGGGCCGTTTGTGATGCACTCATCTCTTTTGGAGAAGTCCTCAAGATTTCAAAAAAAGCTAAAATCACAAGAGAAGATTATATGAACGCTGCAAAAATACTCGGTGATTACTTTAAACTATGGAATTACGGTGGATTTTATGATAGTGTCTTAAAGAATTATTTAAAGGGTGATTGATGCC
>JAUWKS010000098.1 GCA_030614005.1 Candidatus Heimdallarchaeota archaeon
CGTGTAATCAAATCTTTAGATTATTCCTCAGATGCTCTTTTCCCAAAAGGAAATTATCTTTTTGTCATGGGTACAACAATCTTATTCCGATGCATTACGACTTTTATTATTAATTTGTTCGTAGTAGTTCCATTATTTTTGTTCTTATTGTATGGAGGAGAATTTCAGACAGTCTTTACAGAACCTGTGGCATTTCTAACTTTTGCAGGTGGTTATACAGCTTGGAATGTTGTCCAGGGAACAAGTGATGCAATAATCTCTTATCTGATTGTTTTTCCTACAAAATTAAACAAAGTATTTGGTATTTGGTAGGGGATTTTTTCTCCCTCCCTTTTTTCTTCATTGCCTCAACCTAAAGGTAATTTAATATACAAGGCGAATACTTCATAAAATGTGTCTAAAAAGTACGCTAATATTATATCTGTACACGTAACACTTTTTAGGTAGATTGCATTTAACATATTACCTTAAACAATTTATCTTAATACGAACTAGAAAACCTAGAGTTTGTTACAGCTCAAAAAAACAAATGTTTGCCGAAGGTGATCTGTCGTTTTCTATTATAGATGAAATTGCAGATGAATTTGCGTGTGAGGTCTAAAAAAAATGATTGCGATTACAAAAGAATTCAAACAAATGTTGAAAGAATTGTTTGATGCTCGAGAAGTTACAGAGATACCTCTAGAGGACCTAGTTAACCTTCTATCCGTGAGCTTAGATGAATTGAGACTATTGCTGAAAGATGAGCAGATAAAAAATGAATACAAACTCACCCAAGCAAATGATGGATCACTATATGTGAAAAGATTCCTTCAAACTGTACTAGAAGGGAAACAAATGACAATCTCACTTAACATACAATGGGACAACATTGGTGGATGCCCTTGCTTCACCTGTCATGAACTTGATAGATGTGATATTGGTAATCCAATCTCTTCAGTTGATTGTCCATTGTTTAGCCGATGGTTATTTACTGAACCACAAACAGAAGAAGAAAAAGAGTAGCCCTGGCTAGATCTTTTTTTTTATCTTCTTACTTTTCTAAATCTTTTATTAGTTTTAAACTACACCTCCAAGAAAACAAAAAAAGTAACTTTAGGTTTTCTTAAACATCACTTACTTTTTAAAGGGTACATCTTCATTTTGTAATAAGGTGACTTTCTTGAGCCATAGAGAACGAATGAGAAGGAGAGAATTTTATTATCGAGAAGCACAACGGATAGGTTATCGCTCTCGTGCAACCTTCAAACTCAAGCAGATTCAAGAAAAATTCACTGTTTTCAAAATAGGTGATATAGTTCTGGATGTAGGTGCAGCACCAGGAGGGTGGAGTCAAATTGCCACAGAATTTGTTGGCATACCTGGAAGAGTTTTTGCTGTCGATTTAGATTATATTGAACCCATTGATTTCGTTATCTCTATTCAAGGGGATATTACTGATAAAAAAACTCATGAACGCCTTATGACTCTCATAGGTGAACCAGTTGATATTATTATAAGTGATTTGAGTCCAAAAGTAACTGGTAATTGGTCTACTGACCAAGCAAGACAAATATTCCTTTCAGAACAAGCCCTCAGATTAGCTGTTTCTGGTCTTTTAAAACAAGGTGGAAAATTTGTGAGCAAAATCTTCCAAGGAGATCTTTATGAGCAATTTCTTGACATTGTGAAAAAATTGTTCACCGTAGTCTATTTATATAAACCAAAAGCTTCCCGAAAAGGAAGTGCTGAAATCTATGTTATTGCAAAGGGATTGAAGAAAGGACCACTGAAGAAGCGAAAACCCCTCAAAAAGGTGGAACAAAATGATTAAGTATCCTTTAGCAAAGGTCGTTGAAGGACAAACGAAAATTATTGTACCCGATGTAGAAGCATTCAGAAAGTCGCCTACAAGTTTCCCTCCTTCTGATGCCCCCGTTTTTTACAATAAGAAAATGGAAATCAATCGAGATTTTGCTCTTGCTCTTTTACGAGTTTACCTTATTAAGAGAGAGAAAAAAGACGAAGTTACGTACTGTGAGCCAATGGCTGGAAGTGGTATCCGTTCTATTCGTGTAGCAAATGAACTCCCTTCTTTACAGGTATTAATGAATGATAGAAATCCTCAAGCAGTGAGTCTTATCAAGGAAAACATTAAACGACTAAGATTAAAAAAGCACACTGAAGTTTTTGAAGAAGATGCTAATGAATTGATGCTGCGGTTTAAAGCTTCTGGAAGGAAAATAGATATCATTGATTTGGATCCATTTGGGTCACCTTCACAGTTCACCGATGTGACCGCACAAACAATAAGCAAAAATGGCCTACTAGCAGTTACTTCTACTGATATGGCTACTATGTGTGGTGTGTATCCCAAAGCATGTATACGGAAATATGCCTCAAAACCAATTCATTCCTTTATTAGTCATGAATTAGCAGTGAGAATGATGTTGGGTTTCATTGCAATAGCTTTAGCACGACATGGAAAGAGTATGGTGCCAATCTTTGCTCACAGCACCGAACATTTTATTAGAGCTTACGTTTTGGCTGAAAAAGGCATTACAAAAGCTAAAAACGCAATGAAACATTTGGGGTTTGTTGCTCATTGCACTAATTGTTATAGTTTGGAAACTGCAAATGGATTGATTAATACACTTACGAATCAATGCCCTCTTTGTGAGGAAAAAAGGCAAATTGGTGGTCCCATCTGGTTAGGAAAAATGTATGATAAGGACTACGTCAAAGCATTGGAAGATGAATTAATTCAAAATTCAATTGCTTATGGCACGACAAAGAAAATGCTCAAAATCGTTTCTTTAGTGAAAGAGGAAATCGAAGCAGAAACCTCATCAGAAAAAAGTCATTTTTACTTTGATATACATCGAATTGCTGATAAAATAAATCTACCCTCACCTAAAATAGCTACAGTAATTGCTCTCCTCCAAAAAGGAGACTTCATTGCTTTTAGAACTCATTTCAGAACGAATTCGATTAAAACGGACGCTCCTATTGAAAAAGTAGTGGAAGCAGTGAAACAAGCAAGCAAAGATAAGTAATTTATAAGAAAATCTTTTTGTTTCAAGAAGGTAGAGAATACCTTGAAGCCGATGTATCTTGCCGGAGTAGATGAAGCAGGACGAGGTCCTGTTCTAGGTCCCCTAGTGATAGCTGGAGTAGTTTTGCACCAAGATGATTTACCTCAACTAGTTGAAAATGGACTTGCAGATTCTAAACTCGTTCCAAAGGAAAAAAGAGAGCAACTGTATCAAACCATAGTGGCCAAAGCAGTTGATTATAAAGTAATAATCATTGAAGCATCGGATATTGATAAGCAAAGAGCATGTGCAATAAACCTGAATAAAATTGAGATGAATTCCTTTGTTGAAATATTACTTCTAATGAAGCAGTGGTCAAAGGCTTATGTAGATGCTTGCGATAGAAATGCTCAACGGTTTCAATTAACATTACAAAATAGAGTGAATACTAACATCGTCGCAGAACATTTTGCAGATCAAACCTATCCAATTGTTTCTGCAGCATCAATTATTGCCAAAGTTATTCGTGATAGAGAAATAGAAAAATATCACAACGAATATGGTGTGGACTTTGGTAGTGGGTACCCACACGATAAAAAAACAAATCAATTTCTAAATGAATATATTTCTCAATATGGCAAGTTACCCTTGGTTGCTCGAAAAAGTTGGGTAACATCAAAAAGAGTTGTTGAAATGTACCAACAAACAAACTTGGATGAGTTCTTTTCAAATGCTGAATAAGAACAACTTACTTTTTATCGGCATCCTTTTTCTTCTTTAATTTTGTGAGCTCATCAATAGAGAGAATAGGAACTCCTTTGAACTCTTTCTGATCAATTTCAGAGCCAACTACAACTAAAGGATTGGCATCAGCAATTCTAGAAACATTGTAAGTTACAAGTATTTTTTTAGTAAAATCCTTTCCAATAGGTTTTCGGGTTATTCCTGTGATGGTAGTAATTGATTTTTCTAATTCATCGTTCTTATCGACAGATTTTGCTAACACTCGAAATGGAAATTTCTTTGTCCAGAGCTGATCCTTCATTCCTAAAGCATCAAAGTGTTTTTTAACATCTTTTTCAAGATCACTTTTTGGTGCTCCTGAATATTTCTCGGGTTGAGTAACGGATCCTATCCTTTGCATTTCATCGAACAAGTTTATTGCAAGGGTTAAGGGCTCATCAAGGAACTCTTCAATCATCATTGCTGTTTCGAGAGAAACATTGATCTTCCCGCGCTCATATTCATACACTGCGCGTTTTGATATTCCTACTTCTCGAGCGAGATCACTTAAACTAAGGTTTTTACCAATTCTTTTCTCTTTCAAAAGATCGCCATCAAACTTAACTTTGAATCCTCCACGGTAGGCAAAAATGAGGGGAGGGATTTTGTGGAGTAGTAGGTTTCGAAGAGTTTCGAGAGAAACTACTGGAATTTCATAACGCGAATAAACAACGCCATCTTCAATAGTTGAATTACTTCGGATACTCCTTCCAACAATTAGTGGAAGACCTCCTAGCATAGAAGAAAGCTTTCGAAGTTCATAGGCTTGATCCTCACGGAGGTTATCGATAGTTTCTATTATTTTTACTAACATAAGAAGGGAGCGTTTTTTTGCGATAACATCGAAACAACCGCCACAACCTAACAAAGGAGTAGAAAGATCAAAATGGAGTCCCTCAAATAATTTGGTTACTCCTTGAATGAATTGTTGGTGTTTATCTACAATCATTTTCTTGTCCTTCATACATTCTTTATCTAATTAGGCATTTTTTTTAAATGAAAAAAAATGTTGACTAAGTGAAATTTGTCGCAAGTAACTTTAAAGTCTTGCGTTTTTTACGCATGAGAAATGGATAAGAAATCACACTTTCTGCTTCTGAATAAGCAATTTCAACGGTTTTGCTAGACGATCATCCATAACGAATATTTTTACTCCAGATTTGAGGTTCTTTTTATCAATGACCATTTTTTCATCGAGAATAATACCTTTAATCATAAGTTTAGGAGCAGCAAGACCAAAAGCAAAAGCAATACGTGTTGAGAGTTCTTCTATTGTTTCTCCATTCTCAACAACGAATTTCGCTTCTTCAAGTTCATATTGCTCACCACACACAGGGCACTTCTTATTACGTTCTAAGCGAATAGTTGTTGTTGTGCCTGAAAGGCCATCATAGAAGAAATAATTATCAAGAGGATCTCCAATTTTCATTATTGTTTTTAATGCTTCTTGGCTGAGAATACCGCCGATAATCATAGATAATGTTGCAACAGCAGGCATAGGTGCTTCTTTTTTCTTGGGCAAATGTTTTCTCTTTTTACCCACAGGAGAACAAGCTTGACTAAGTTTTTCTTGGGGAATAAGAGGTTGACATTCAAAACATGGAGTTTCATATGGAATAATTCTTTGGACATGTCCCAGAAAACCAAACATACCACCAGAGATGAGCGGTTTTTTCAAATCTACTGCTAACGAATTTAACCAACGTCGAGTATCAAACGTATCCAGTCCAGCTATTATAACATCGCAATCTTGGTAATGTTTACGTTTGACCTCTTCAAGCTTCATAGGTAAAGAAATAACTTCAATTTCAGGATTTATTTCTCGCAATCGTTTTGCTGCAATCTCTGATTTATATTTGCGAATATCTCGTTTACGAAATAAAAATTGACGGTTCAAATTACTGAATTCAATTGTATCCATATCACAGAGGTATATATGACCAATACCACTTAGAGCTAAATTTGCTGCAACAAAAGATCCAAGAGCACCAACACCAGCTACTAAAGCGGTAGCTTCAGTTAGTTTATCTTGATTCCAGCCTTTAATTCTCATCTGCCGGTCGTATCTTGACATGCCTCTCACTTACCAGTAGTTAAACTCTTCTATAGCGAGATAGTTTAGGTTACAATTAACTCTTTCGTTTTAGTAAACATATTAAGATTTTAATTGCGGTGATAATTCCCAAAGCAATAATTTTTATATTTAATCTGAATGAAGTAACACAGTACAACTTGAAATGATATGAATTATTTCAAGAAAAAACAATAATTTAGGTGTAAAAAAAGTTGCCAGAAGTTTACGAATGGCGAGGAGCCAGACCCGGAGACATAGTTTGGAGACACCCTGATGACAGAATTCAATGGGGAAGTCAAATTATTGTCAAGCAAAACCAAAACGCTATCCTTTTCAAAGAAGGAAAAGCATACGATGTACTTTCACCAGGAAGACATTTCATCACAACCAAAAATCTTCCCTTAATAACAAAGTTGTTATCAAAGATTGTTGGTTATGATCGATCACCATTTAATGCTGAAGTTATTTTTGTGAGTCTCAGCGATTTCAAAGGTAAATTTGGTGGTAGGACCCAAACAATGGACCTTGCCCCATTACAATTCCATGGAGAATACTACTTTGAAATAAAAGAACCAAGTCCATTCATCATGGAAGTTGTAGGAAATCAAAGCATTTACAATTCTGCAGCAGCACTTGATTATCTAAGAGGTTTCTTCGTACAAACATCAATGGATAATTTATCATCATTCAAACTGATCAAAGTAATGCAAGAATTGAACGAAGTGAGTGACGAGATTGAAAAAGAAATCTATCAACAAATAACCAAATGGGGTATAAATCTCATAGATTTGAAATTCCTCGGTGTTGATACTACACCAGAATATCGTGACCGATTGTTCTGGATGCAATCAGGAGTATCCGCAGACAAACTTATCACATTGAAAACAGTAGAAAAATCATCGGAACATCTTGGAAAGTCACCAGGAGCTGGTCTCGGTGCAGGAATGTTTCTCATGCCAGAATTAATGAGGCAAGCCAATGCAGCAAAATCCTCTGGTAGAGCTGATCAAGAAGCAGTAGTTCAGTGTGCAAAATGTGGAAATGATTCTTCTCCTGCAGCAAAATTCTGTCCTTCGTGTGGTACACAGATGGGTGTCAAACCAAGAAAAGCAGGCAAGTTCTGCACTAATTGTGGAACAAAAGTTGAAGGCAAATCCAAATTCTGTCCAGCATGTGGTACTTCGTTTTAATGAGAAATTAAGTAATTACATATTGTCCCCTTTTTTTCAGGGGAATATTTTTCTTTTTCAAAAAATCTCTCTTTCTAGTGTTTAATTGGTGAAAATTTCTTCTGTACTTAATCCAGGTGAAAATATCCTGTGGACTCGCAAGATATCCCACTTCAACAAAAACTCTATCAGTTAGTTAACTAAAACATACAACAAGTGAGAAAAATGAGTCAAGCGAAAACACCAAGAAATGTTCATCTGAAAATAGTAAAAGAAAAGCATGAACAATTACCAGCAATAATGAACGAAACAGCTATTGAATGTTGGATTGTTTTTACTCGAGAAACTTCGCAAATATCAGAACCGGTAATGGATATCGTTGTAGGGGGCGATGTAGTGTGGCATTCAGCATTTATCTTTTCGAACATAAAAGGAGAATTCAAAAAAACAGCAATAGTAGGAAACTATGATGTAAATGCTGAAAAAGATAAGGCAGTCTGGGATGAAGTGTTGGGATACAAAGAAGGAATTTCCGTACTATTGAGAGACTACATCGAAAAACTGAACCCAAAAAACATTGCTCTAAATTATGATATCGATGATGTATCCGCAGATGGATTAACTTATGGAATGTACCTTACACTCGAAAAAATATTGGGCAAGAAAAAGGCACTATTCACAAGTGCAGTACCAATAATACAAAAATTGCGTGGACGAAAATCAGAAACAGAAATAGAACTAGTAACTAAAGCATGTTTACTTACAAAAGACATCTACAAAAGAATAGGAGCACAAGTAAAAGTAGGGATGAATGAAACAGAAATACAAAAGATGTTCCACGATGAAATGAACAAATTAGGTGTAATTGAATCATGGCAAAGAAATTCCTGCCCGGCAGTAGATGCAGGACCTGATAAAGAAATAGGTCATTCAGGACCACAACCAACAATTAAAGTGCAAATGGGGCATACGCTACATTACGATTTTGGAGTGAAATTACATGGCTACTGCTCAGATATACAAAGAATGTATTTCTTTGGTGCAGAGAAGGATATTCCGGAAGAATTGATACATGCGTTTGATACAGTGCATAAAGCAATAACGCTCTCTGCAGAATTCATAAAACCAGGAGTGAAGGGATATGAGGTAGATAAGATCGCTCGAGATCACGTAATCTCGAGAGGATACGAAGAATACGGACATGCACTTGGTCATCAAGTGGGAAGACAAGCACACGACGGAGGAACACTACTAGGACCATTGTGGGAACGATATGGAGAAATACCAAAAGGACCAGTAGAAGAAAACATGATCTTTACTCTAGAACTAAATGTCAAAACAAAGAACTATGGATATGTATCCTTAGAAGAAGATATAGTGATAACAAAAGACGGATGTAGATTTCTCATTCCACGACAAGAAAAATTCAGAATAATAGAGTGAATAATGAAAAAGAAAAAAGAACAAAAAATAGCGAATGAAAAAACAATAGAAGAGAAAAGGAATCTTCCTTTCTCTCGAAACTCTTTTTCTGCTTGCAAAAAACTATGCAAGACGTTTGCGTCTGATAACCGCAACTGCAA
>JAUWKS010000100.1 GCA_030614005.1 Candidatus Heimdallarchaeota archaeon
TTACAGCATTAACTTATAGAATACTTCTTTCAGAATATTTCTTTACTCCTAAATTTGATATCCCACTTTCTGAAAGGCCAATATATTATGGTGTAGCAACAATTGTATTTGTAATAAGTACTTCACTATTTTGTTTAGCAATTTACTTTTCCGCTAAATCACTATCTGAAAGCTCTTTTCTAAAACATAAATGGTTATTAGTTGGGTTTGGTTTAGCAAACTTATTTGCAACCTTTCTTTACATTATTTCAAATTTAGTTCCAATGTATGAAGGTAGATATCAAAATATTGCTTGGAGAACTTTTTACAATGTAGGTAATTTCATGCTTTTCGTAAAAATATTCGGAATTCCAATAATTGGTATTATATCGCTTGTTTTTGCTTTAAGAGAAATTAAAGAATCAATAAGGAGCGCTAGAGAATATTTTGCTAAAACAGATCACTCATCATCAATAATATTTGATGAATGTTTGAGAGTGAAAGAATATAGAGAACTATTAGATTATCGATTGGATATGGAAATAGAACAAGAACTACAAGAACATCAGATTGATATGAAAGCATTGGAGATATTTAGCTCTAGAGCAGCAAATTATTCATTCATTTTATTTGTTCCGAGAAACATCAAGAAACTGAATAAATTAGTGATTGAATTTCTGCAAATAGCACAAGCTAATCCTGATATTGAAATGTTATTTTACAATAAATTGGATAAGCGAAGACACAAAAAAATGCATAGCATCCAATGGAACATAGAAGGAGAAATAGAAGAGCTATTTGAATTTAATTTCAATGAATTGCCAGCCATTTTTATAATTGACAAAACCTTATGCGAAATTGGTAAAATTGAAGGAAATTTACCTAAGAAAGCAGATTTGTTAGATGGTTTGATTTATTATACGGATGTTGGTGGATTCTCAGAATCGTAACTAAAAAAAGATTGGGGATTTATCCCCTCTTTACTTTATTAGAAGAAAGTTCTCAAACGCGTTTTCATTTTTGGAAATAGTTCATTGATACATTCAATTTTAGAATCAGTGATTTTGATTTTACCAATTTCAATTAATTCGTTCAATGATCTATACCCTACAAATAGTTGAGTGAAAGCTTTGATATCTGCCTGTAAATCCGCATTCTTACCTGCCTTCCGAGTAACCTTTGCTTTACCGTGAGTGATTACAACCTCCATTCTTTCACTATTCCAAGGTGCATAATCATCCTCAATATGTAATGAGAAATTAGCTGTCAATTTTTCATCAAAAACAAGCAATTCAAGTGCCTTCTCAACATCAACAACTCGGAACATTGGTCCACCAGAAACATTGTATTTTATACCATCTTCCCAAAGATTATCAAAGTAATCAAGAGGGTTCTCATCACCCATGAAACCAAAGCTAAAATCTTTAGTTTGATCAGTATGTTTCTTGATGTAATCGAAAACAGTTAACCTAGCTTGCATAGAATCAACAAGAACCTCTTTCAATAACAAACGAACATTCCATTCTCCAGGCATTTTCTTAAGGTTGGTGATAAAATAACCAACATCTTCACCATTCTCTTGAATGACAAAAAGTTTGCTGTGTTTTTTGAGATTATGGAATTTCCACATTTCAGGAGTATCAAAGATAATAAGATTGTATTTTTTCTTGCCTATTTTTTCACGAAGAGGTACAATGATATCAAAAGAATCTTTATGGAGAATTTCTTTCAGAGTCAAAGGTTTGAAATCATTTGGAAGTAAAATATTACTAGGCTTTGCAATTATCCAGCTGAAATCTGCACAATTTTCATAGCCATATTTACGATAAAATGAATACTTAAATGGATACAGAACAGAAATGAATTCCTTATTTTTTCTCATAACCTTTAACGATTCAATCAATAAAGCTGTTACTTGCTTCTGCCTGCGAAATTGAGGATATGTAGCAACAGCAGCAATCCCACCCATTTTCATTAAATTGCCTCGTACAAACATCTTGTAATGTTCAATGACATAAGTACTGGCTAATTCATTATCAACAAAGTAGCCAAGACAATTGTCCAAATCAAGCTGTGAAAAATAGCTATTCCATTCCTCATCATTGGAAGGTTCTCCACCACCAAAACAGTATGCCCATAAATCTCTGAGAATGGGTTCATGTTCTTTTGATAAACGTTTAATGGTCATTTTTATCTCTCGAATTCGTTAATTCTAATAACTTATAAAACATCTTTTTTCATTTCTCTATAAATAAGTAATCTCCAGACTAACAAAAAAGAGAGATTAAAAGTGAATTTAATCTTGCTTCTAGAAGAATATTTTAGATGAAAAAGAGATGCCTAAAATAAAATATAAGAAGTTTGAAATGTATTCGAATATATATATAAATCACTTCAATCCTATTTAATTAGAGGATAAAAAATGGGTTCAGTTTACATCTATGTTTTAGTTAGCGTTCTAGGAGTTATTTTTGCTGCGTTAGTATTTGGTTATGGTTATTTATTTCTAAAACGCTTTCGAAGGGAGAGGAAAGGGGACATCTATATAATGCCACAAGATACTAGACCTAAAGAAGAACTCCCAGTAGACCTTCGAGGACAGCGAGATTATCGCTATAAAGATGCTGAAGTAGATCCTTATAAAAAAGAGTAATCGATTATCTTAGGTACTGGAATAAAAAAAAACTAATTTAGTTCCACTAACAAAATTAATTCTTATTACTCAGAAGAAAAGATATTCAGGAAATGACTTTCTATTTTTTATTACATAGTAATCTTTTTAATTGACTACTTTTCAACTAAACATATTATCAGAAAGCCGTCGTAGCACAGCATGGTAGTGCGACTCCTTGGTAAGGAGTAGGTCGTGGGTTCAAGTCCCATCGACGGCTCCACTTTCACTTCTTTTTGCAAGCTGATTACTTAATTACAGTTTTTTCTTTAAGAAATTAAATCTACGCAATTACTTTTGTTTTGATTTTACCCATTCATCAAATGACTTCTTTGTTTGATATGCTAGAATAAACATGAATCCTGCAAAGCCTAATATTAACAATCCTGAAAGCAGCAAAAAGATAAAAGCTCCTGAATCCAAAGCAACAAAGCTTGCTCCGAAAATAATTATACCAAGAACTAATGCTAGAATTGCTTTGTTTCTGTGTTTCTTTGCAAGATCTTTTTCTTTCTCAGATGCAAAATCTACTGCATCTGCAACAATTCGATCATGATCAGCTGCAACATCTGCTGCAATTTTATCATAATCAATACTGTCTACAATTTCTCTCTCACTTGCAGTTAATCCATCTTTATCCCTTACTTCTTGATTATTATCAATAACTAGTTTATTCCCACAAGAAACACAAAATTTCACACCAGGATTTGCTTTTGTACCACATTTTAAGCAAAAATTAACCATTTATTTTTTCCATCCTATAAACTTGTGATAAACAAGTCATATAGCTTTCTTTTCTCTATTTTTAATCTTTTTTGCGTTAAAATTTCTGCTTTAATCTCCTTTACTTTTGAGTTTTTCAGGTTCGAAGAGTAAAACATATGATTTTATCTCACTCATTGGTTTGTGCTCCACTCCTTTTTGGATTACTACCATTTCTCCCTCTTTGAGATTTATATCATCATTATCTTTTATTTTAATTATAATCTCTCCTTTTATAACGTAAAACATTTCTTCTTCATCTTGATGTTTGTGCCAATGATATTCTCCTTGAAAAAGAGCCAATCTTATAACCTGGTTATTTACTGTAACAATATCTATTGGTTGCCAAGGTTTCCCTTCTAATTCTTTTATTTTCTCAGAAATATTAGTTGGAATGTTCATAGAATAACAATCCCTTCTCTGAATATATTTTCTTTCCAAAAATAGATTCACTGAAATTAGTGAGAATACTCTCATTTAGGGGGTTTTTATTCATTGTTTGGAATTTTTCATTACCTATCTTGAGGTGTACATTTTCTTGGTTCAAAAATTAAACAATAATAGAATTGAATTGATAAGCACTGGTGAGGATTTTCGCAATGCAACCAAACCAATTGATCCTACGAATTATTCAGCTATTTTCCACGAGTACAAACAAAAAACAATTGCTGAATTGTTTGAAATTATTTCTACTAGCAAAACTAGAAATTATCGTTTAATCGCTGTTTATCTTCTTGGCAAACAAAAAATAGCAAGTCAAGAGGTAATTGATTTTTTACGTAATTTAGTTACTTATGAGAATATTGATATTCGAAAGGAAGCTGTTTGGTCTTTAGCTCGACTTGGTGATAATAATATTCTCCCGAAATTAATTCAAATTTTGAAAACCGGTTCCACCGATCTGGAAAAGAGTATTACTGCTAAATTGCTTGGCAAAGTAGGGAATGACCGTGCTATTTTGCCTTTGCTAAAGTTATTGATAGATCCTATGCCCTTATCCAGTTTTAGTGCCGGAATAGCTCTTCATCATTTGGTAAATCGTATTGGTTGTGAGGCAATTGACAAACACTTATGTCACCCTGAAATAGAGATTAGAACACAAGTGATCTGGTTTCTTTGTTCTAAAACAATGTTTTCCAATAAGCAGGGTGAGAAAAGGCACATTATTGCACAGCTGAAAAAAGCATTACAGTTGGAAAATAACCAGCAAGTAAAACTTGTTCTTGCTTATGCTCTCTCTACCTTAAATGTGAAAGAGGGTGCAAAAGAATTGCTCTACTTTTGCGTATTAAATAAAATAAAGAAAGAACGTCAAAATTTCTTTTGGGAAGAAATTACTCGTTTCTATATTTACTCACAGAAGCAGGCCTCTCTTGAATTAATGAGCAAATTAAACAATACGATTTCAACGAAGAATCAAACATTCTCTCACACAAATAAAGCAATTTTTTCCCTCCTCAAAAAATTAGAAGACACTATCAATAATTTAGATAAAATCTTTGATTTACCTCAATAGCTTAGTTTTCTCTAGCAAAGTATTCAGGGAAAACGCTTATTTGTAATAAAAAGCAGAAAAACATCAGTTAACACAATCATGTTAACTTTTTTCCACTTTTTCTAAGATATTTATCCTTAGATTAACATATCCGTGTTATGTATACTTATTTATAAGTAGTTACCTAATAATAGGTTGGCGATTAAAAAGCTAATGTATCCACAACAAATCTAAAGGTCTAGTAGTTGGTTTGGTTGGGGGTGCACTAGAAAAAGACGATAAGAAAATAGTCTTGTTTCCAAACCCGAGGGAACAAGATGACATTCGGAATTGTCGATTAATCGCCACTTTTACGTTATGGGAAATAAAAATTTTATTCTTCTAATTCTTTTCCAATACTTATAATCCTTTCAATTATTCGAACTGACTCGAGTGTTTCTTTAACGTCATGCGTTCTGATAATATTTGCTCCATGAAGCACAGCTATACTTGTTGCTCCTAGTGAACCGAACAGTCTTTCCTTTGGATCTTTAATATCCAAAATGTGACCTATAAACGATTTTCTTGATAAGCCGATACAAATTGGTTGATTAAACGCTTTGATCATTTGTTGAATATTCATCAATAAATGAGCATCTATTTTATACCATTTAAAATCATCAATGCGATGAAATCCAATGTCTGGATCTATTATTATCTTGTTTGGATTGATTCCTGCTTCTTTTGCTTTTATTAGCGAATCTTTTAATGCTTCAATTACTCTTTCTGTTGGATTTCCTTTGAATCTATTTATGTTCCACGCACCGATTATTACTGGTATATCTAAATCAGCAATGATCTTCGTCATTTTTTTGTCTTCATTGAATCCACTTATGTCATTGATCATTCTCGCACCTGCTTCTATCGCTGCTTTAGCGACCATACTACTGGTAGTATCTATAGAGATGGGTTTCTTGATTTCGTTAATTATAATGTTGATTCCTTTCAAAGCTCTACTAGTTTCTTCTTCTGGTGAAATTTGGGTTTCTAAATATGGTGCTGTGCTTTTAGCCCCGACATCGATTATTTCTGCTCCAGCTTTAACTTGTTGTAAGGCTGTGTGAAGTATTTTTCCGGCGCCTGTTTTTATTGAGCTTTCGTAAAAAGACTCTGGACTCAAATTGATTACTCCTTGAATCCGTACTGGTTCTTTCGCACCGATTTTTATTCCAGCTAGATTTACAATATTCATAATAATGCACCATTCCTTTATTAGAAGCAAGATGCAATTATTCAAAAGAGTTTTAAAAACTATTTGCTATATTACTCGACAAAAAAAATTTGGTGACGAAATTGAGAACACGCTTTGAGAGACTAAAAGACAAGTATCCGTATTATAATGATACCTTTGATTTTGAAGAACGAATAAATTTGGTAATGAAGAAATTGAAATTATTTGATAAATTCCGGTTACTCTCTGGAAGGCGTTTTTCTTTTTGGTTGACTAAACCTATTCGGCGACTAAAAATTCCCTCTTTAGGGATGACTGATGGTCCTAATGGCGTAGCGTTTCATTCGAGTTTTAAAAAGAACACTAAATTTCCTAATAGCAAGTGTTTGTCTTCTACGTGGAATCGGGAACTTGCAAAAGAATATGGCATTGCAGTAGCAAAAGAAGTTAGAGCTTCAAAACGACATATATTATTAGCTCCTGGAATCAATATAGATCGTACTCCTATGAATGGTCGAACCTTTGAATATTTTAGTGAAGACCCTTATTTGACTCGCGAAATTGGAAGCCCTTTTGTTGAAGGATTACAAAGTCAAAGAATAGGTGCTTGCTTGAAGCATTATGCTGCGAATAATCAAGAAACAAACCGATTTAAAATAAACTCACAAGTAGATGAAAGAGTCCTGCATGAAATCTATTTGCGAGCATTTAGAGATATTGTTCTGCGTTCTAATCCTTGGGTTATTATGGGAAGTTACAATAAAATAAATGGTGTTAGTGGCTGTTCAAATAAGGAATTACTCCGTGATACACTCATGAGTAAATGGGGTTTTAATGGATACGTTGTGACAGATTGGTTTGCAACTAGAGGCATTACTCAACCAGAGAATTGTATTAAAGCTGGCTTATCCTTAGAAATGCCAAAGTCTATCGTGTATAAAATGAATCAACTTCGAAAAGCTTACAAACAAGGCAAATTTACGATAGAGGAATTAGATGATGTTGTTCGTAGGCTTTTACGCGTTTTGTTCTATGTCGGACTTTTTGATAATCCCGAATCTATTCCTCCCGGTGAGCGAAATACCCCTGAAATTCAAAGTGTAGCAAAGAGAATTGCAGAAGAGGGTATTATCTTATTGAAAAACGAAAAAGAAATGTTACCACTTGATATAGGCGAAGTCAAAACTATTGCTGTCCTTGGCCCAAACAAGAATAAGAAATTTGGTAAATTGCTTTATGGTGGTAGTGCTGCAGTTGTTCCTCCATTTGAAATAACACCTGAAGAAGGATTGATGAAAAAACTTGAGGGTAAAGTGGAGTTCACAGAGGATAGGATGATTGCAGATTATTGTATAGTTTTCGCAGGATTAGATCATAGTAGAGGGAAGGATTGTGAAAGTCTTGATAGAGATAATTTTGAGCTGCCTGAAGATCAGATTCAGCTGATAAAAGAAACCGTGAATATTAATCCAAATACAATTGTTGTTTTACTTAATGGCAGCCCTGTGCCAATGATCCAATGGATTGACAATGTCCCAGTTATTATTGAAGCTTGGTACCCTGGAATGGAGGGGGGTTCAGTCATTGCAGATGTGCTATTTGGTGATATAAATCCCTCTGGTAAATTGCCAATAACCTTTCCCAAAGAATTGAATGATTCACCTGCTCATAAATCAGAAAAAACTTTTCCTGGTGATGGTGAAAATGTCCTCTATGAAGAAGGCTTATTTGTAGGCTATCGTCATTTTGATCAACAACAAATAGAACCGCAATTTTCATTTGGTTATGGTCTATCCTATACAACTTTTGAATATAGCAACTTGAAATTAGTCAAGAATTTAATTTCAAAAGGTAGACCTGTAACAATATCAGTTGATTTAACAAATACTGGTGAAAGAGCTGGTTCAGAAATAGTTCAACTTTATATCAGCGCGAATGAATCCCCGATTGTTCGACCACCTAAGGAATTAAAGAATTTCGCTAAGGTTCATCTGGAACCAGGTGAAACGAAAACTGTTGATTTAAGAGTTAGTATAAGTGATCTTATTTATTATGATAGTAGAATTCACACCTGGACCTATGGTTTGGGCACATATACTGTTCGAATTGGTAGCTCTTCTCAAGAAATTAAATTTGAGACCTTAGTTGCTTGCAAACCTTAGAAAGTTCAATAAAATTGGGAATTGCTGTCTAGTAATAAATCTTATAAAACGGTAGTTGTCATTTTCAACTACAA
>JAUWKS010000091.1 GCA_030614005.1 Candidatus Heimdallarchaeota archaeon
GCTTCCTCGCTCTGCTAGCACTATCACAGAAACGCCTTGTGGTCAGGCAACGACTCTTGAAAGAATTTCGAGAGAAGTTTTTTAGCGATATACAGCCAATCGTCAAACGAAAGTTCCTCCCTCACGGGAGTTGGGCGGACTCGCAGAAAGTCAAAAGTTAACACCAACTCTTTAAGAGTGCGTTAACCAAGATAGACCATGCTGATAGCAATCCTCGGGATATAAGAAAATTAACCGTAGAAGATGTTACTATCTGGCATGAATAACTTATTGCCATTTCATTCTTTTACAATCCCATTCTCGAAGCATTCGACCAAGCTCACCTAGATGATGTGCATTGTGTCTAAGTAAATACAATAACTTTTCAAAAATAGAACTGAACCATTTGAAATCATCTTTCTGCAATAGGTTTTCAAATTCAATTCTCTTAAGATATTTTGTTATTTGTTTATTTATCTCTTCAAGGGAACCAATTAAAATGCCTTTTGAAGGGTATACTGTTTCAACCGATAGATCTTTGTTATCTATATCTCCAAGAAGCTTACCCCAAACCATACCTTCAGGAGAATTTCGCATATAGAACTCTTGCGTTTCAATAATGTGGTATACGGTCCGGGAGAAATTCCAATCTTTATCTGTACCATACCAATACTCATCGGGGCAATTTTCTATGGCTAGTTTGAGCATTGCCCATGAACTAGAAAATTGTGATAATAAACCGTTGGTGACCCAGATGCCTTTTTTCTCCTTGTTTGCCATTTTATTTACCTCATATTAATTAGTAGCATATGCTATTAAAAGACTTTTTTTCATTTATTCAGATTATTCTTCTAGTAACTTGTCTAGCTGTTCTTTTTAATAAAAATGAACATGCTATTCATTATTAAATTAAAAATGAAATACTTTTATATTTTTTTAATTATTATAGGATCAAGGAAGGTGAATCTCTTGAAAGTAAGAGAAGATAAGCTGATTAAACAACTCTTAGAATCTAGTGAACCCGCTGTTAGATTGAAAACATATTTGCGTTTGTTAGACCACGATTATGAAACAAGTGAAGTTAAGAGTGTAATTTCTGAAATAAGAACAAAATCATCTATTACCTCTCAGCTATTTTCTTACCTCCCAAAAGATGAACAAAGTAAAATTGTTAATGTTTATACAAAATGGCAAGGAATCCATTGGATTCTTCCTAGTTTAGCTGATATTGGATATCCGCCTAAAGAGGATTTTTTACAATTAAGCATTGATCATGAATTAAAATGGTTATTAAGTGAAAAACACTGGAAGAAACGTCCTATAATTAATGGACGAAGACGCTTTTGTGCATCACAGGAAAGTAATGGTCTTTATTCAATTCTCTCTCTAGGTTTTTCTGATGAGAGGAGCGATATCTTTGCGGAACGATTGATGCTTTGTATATACTAAAAAAAGCAAAGAGAATAGATATTGATTATTAATGCAGTTGTTGTATTTAGTTAATTTTTTCAACAGCAACGTTAACATCTAAGAATTCCAACCGCTTAGTGAATTCTACCAATCTGTGTTTGAATTTCTTATAATTCTTCTTTTTCTTAGGTGTCCAAGCTGTTTCTGCGTAAGCAGTCAATCTTGGAAAAGTTTGCCATTCTAATCGTTTTAGGTTTGGTACACGTTCTGTCCATAATGGAGCTTCTAATCCCAGTAATTTTGATTTGAATTTGGATTCCACTTTCGGAAATTTAGGTTCAAATTTGTAAGCTTTTCTAAGTGAAATTATTTTGTACGAATGATCAAGGTAGGTTTGTAGATAATTTGTAGCAATAACTTCTCCTCCCTTCCTCATGTGTTCAGCTGCTTTCCTTTTATTTCCTAACCAAAACTGACATATAGCCTCTTTTGAGAGCGTTGGATCTAATATCTCGTTCCAACCCATCAATCTTTTTCCATGTGTTTCAAGGAATTTAGCAAAATAGTTTGTCAAGTAAACTTGTAATTCTTCTTCTTTATCGAATCCTAATTCCTTCATTTTTTGTTGGCAATTTGGGCACGATTTCCATCTTTTTTTTGGGGTTTCATCACCACCAATATGAATAATTTTTGTAGGAAATATTTCCATTACTTCTATAAGCACATCTTCCAGGAATTTGTATACATTCTCTTTTCCTAAACAATAAACATCGGAAAATATCCCCCATTTTGTAGGAACTTCAAAAGGTCCTCCTGTACAGCTTAATTCAGGATAGGCAGCTAATGCTGCGGTGCAATGACCCGGCATTTCAATTTCAGGAATTACTTCAATAAACCTTTCATCTGCGTAATCAATAATTTCTTTTAATTCCTCTTGATTATAGTATCCTCCAATAAAATCTGGATCCTTAAGATTGGACTCTTCACCTCTGTTGGTTTTTATCTTCCTTTTTGAACCAATCTCTATTAATTTAGGATATTTCTTAATCTCAATTCTCCATCCTTGATCATCGACTAAATGCCAATGAAATTTATTCAGCTTATGTAGAGCCATCAAATCAAGGATTTTCTTCACAATCTCTTTCCCCATAAAATGCCTTGCTTCATCTAGCATAAACCCCCGCCATTTGAATCGAGGATAATCTATGATTTCAACACAAGAAATAAACCATTCATTGTTCTTTATCATTTTTTGACTTTCTATCTCAGGTGGTAACAATTGTCGTAATGTTTGAATGCCATAAAAAATACCCGCCGAATTCTTAGCTGAAATCTCTACTCCTTCGTTTTTAACTTTTAAAATATAACCTTCATCAGAAAGATTCCAATTGGATTTTGCTAGTTTGAGTTGAATTTGGTTGTTTTTTTGCAAATCTTTTTCCTTAAATTTAAAACCCGTTGAGGGGGTTAATTTTTCTCTCAGATAGTTACCTAACTCATTAAGTTCTTTATCAGCATAAACACTAGTATCTTGATCGAGTTTAAAAGAACCATTTTTAATTATAAATTCAACAGATTCAGGAATGATTGCTATCATTAGCACAACACAAAAAAGAATAAGTTTCTCAATAAAAAAACATTTTCTACTTTAAATGAAATCATCTTAAAATTTAAACTCAATATCCTTAATATACCAATAAAACCAAGTAATTTCTGTTAAAGAGGTAGTCATCTTGACGGATCAGAAAATAAATGAAGAAGAAGCTCATTGGCGAGATATAGTTAGTAGAGAATCTGAAAACGTTGAAGCGTGGGCTAATCTTGGAAAAGTCTTGAACATCAAAAATGATTTTATTGGTGCTGTAGAAGCATTAAGCACTGCTTTAGAGTTTAAACCAGATGATGAATGGATTCTGTTCGAATATGGGTATGCTCTAAGCATGCAAGATAATTATGATGAAGCAGAGAAGATTTATCGTAAACTTCTCACAACAAAACCAAACCAAATCAGTATCTGGTACAATCTCGCTTTGATATTGAATAAAAAAGAAGATTGGGAAGCAACGAGAGAGGCATATTTGAAAATTTTAGAGCTTGAACCAAACGATAAACATTCCTGGGTAAATTATGGCGCTCTATTAAATAGATTAAGAGAGTTAGAGGAAGCCGAACAAGCTTTCAGAAAAGCATTAGCAATTGACTCAAAATACACAAAAGCGGCTCTAAATCTTGGGCTCTTATTAGAGGAGGACCTTAGTAATGTAAGTGCTGCTGCAGAAGTATACAAACAATCTTTCGCAGAAAATCCCTACTGTATTCTCTTACTAGCCTATTATTACAGAACGATAGAAAATAATCGATATCTTCCATCAATTGTTGATGCACAACCAAAGAAAGATTTTACTTTTGAAGGATTCAAAGCAGTTGTAGTAGATGAGATTTACAGTATCGGTAAAATTGAATATGACTACCTTTTGTTTCTATATGATGATAAATCGAATGAACCTCTCTTTTATGTTTCATTGGAACGAAACACTCTCTTCAATGATTTAGGTCCACCTTCCCATTTTCTATGTGGATTTGACGAATCCGGACATTTGAATTATGGAGGGTTTGAAGAAGAAGTCAATTTAGCTAATTTTACAAAGAAAGCTTTAGAAATTGTTGGAAATAAATATGAAATACCAAAAGAGAAGTTACCTCTCGAATAATAAATTACTAGCTTTATCTAATAGTTGTAAAAGAATGGAATATGGTCTAGATTTGGTTTTGGAATTACCAAATTTGAGTTTGTAATAGCAATCTAACCCATTCTACTTTTTCATTCCAATCTATTCAATATTCTATAAACTAGAAAAGTTATCCATGGAGAGGGTTCTTTTTTCTGCCCAAAATCCCAGCCTTTTGCTGCTCTCCAAACGGATTCTGCTGAAAAGAATCCATTAGTATCAGCTTTTCTCTTAATAATGGATATCATTTCTAAAAATCGTTCATCTTTGTGTAAATTTGATAGCTGACTAAGAACATCTGTCAGATGAATTATGTCGTACCAAATCATTGGTGCCTTTAATTTTTTAAAATCAGTACCCATTCCAAACAAATACGGTTTGCGTTCTTTCCGTTGAGTCCATAAACTAAGCAGTACTTCTGCTCCTTCGTATGCGATTTTATCTTTCTTCCATTTCGGATGTTGGATTAGAGCTTTCAAAGTGATTAGATTAGCATAAGGGCAAGGATCTCCTTTTCTTCCTGGGCCTCTGAACTTGCCTAATTTCTCAGAAACTGTGCAATGCCAACCGTTCTCTTTCTTCAAACTGATTAAATGATCATATGCTCTTTCAAGTTTGTCAGTTCGGTCCAAACCCAATTTCATCAGTGAGTACAAAACTGTCGGAGCATCACATAGCATCCATGTGGAATCATCCTCTCCTGAACCACCAAAATGAGTTGGTATATTCATAATAATCTCAAAAGATCCTTCTGATGATTGTGTTTTGAGTATTCGCTCGATAACTTTTCCGATTTTAGCGTCTTCTTTTCTCAATCCAATATCAGCTAGAAATGACAATTTATGGATTGAATGTTTAGCATCATTGTGCCTTTTCAAAGCTGCACCTGGCCATAGCAATAATTCTTCAATAATAGTCGTTACTCTCTGATCTGCTATAATTTTTGATTTAATTTCTATAATTTGTTCATTCATGTTCTTAGTTTTCAAGAATTCAATCCTTGAATTGTATTCAACAAAGTGTTCTGATTGTAAAAGCCAGTCTAGTACTACTTGTTCCATAATCCCCACCAATCAATTATCATTAGTTTCATTATAATTTATAAGTATTGTAGATAATAAGGTCAGCTATGCAAAAACAAATATTCACCCAATATTAGTTAGAATAAAAAAATAAAAAGTAAAGAATTATACTATTTCTTTCTTTTTGCTTCTTTTTTCATCATTCGATTCATTTTCATTGCGCCGCGGATGAGTTTGAAAAGTGAGAAACCTCTGAAATTTTCACCGTTTTTGTTGTTCTCTGGCAAAACATAAGGAATAACTGTTAAGCAACTTTTACGAATATCACCAGACATATACTCAAAAGCCAGTTCTATGTTAGTTTCCATTTCTTCGTTAGATTTCCAACCAGAAACTATTTTCACATCTTTAGAAAGATTCGTTTTCAACATACCTGGTTGGTAGATGTTGATTTTAATGTCCTCCTCTCTTTCAGAGAGTTCAAGAGCTAAACATTTCGAGAAAGTAACTACTCCTCCTTTTGAAGCAGAATAGAGAGTCATATTACCAAGTGGTCTATCAGCGCCACCGCCTGAAAGAGTAACTATTCGACCATACTTTTGTTTGATCATCTCAGGCAAAACTGCAGAAATGGCATTCATTGTTCCGATTAAATTAGTACCGATAATTATTTTCGCATCTTCAGCTACTTCTTCTGAAGTTAAGTAATTAAATGGTCCATATCTGCGGTTTAAACCTGCATTTGCCACTAGAATTCTAACAGATCCAAATTTCTCAACTGTTTTCTGAACTGCATTTTTTAGTGCTTTTGGATTAGAAACATCACAAGGAAAACCAATAACAGAATCACCGAATTTAGTTTTAAATTCCTCAACTGTTTTCATTACTTTCTCCGGATTTCTCGAACAGATCGATACTTTACATCCTTCTTCAAGAAAAGTTTTTGCTAATTCTTTTCCAATCCCGCTTGTTGCTCCTGTAATTATTGCTGTTTCATTTTTCATCGTCATTTTTATCGGTCTTACTTTCCTATGAAAGGATATAAACTGTCCGATTTATTAATTCATTTTTTTTCAGTCCCTAATTTTAAGGACAAAAGTTTCTTTTTCAACAAGTCTTTACTTAAGATTAAAAAAACAAAATGTTGTTTGATTAATTTGATAAAAATGACTGCTCTGATTCTTAAGACAAATGATTTTGAACCAATCCTTCTCACTAAAGCTCTTGATTCTTGGGTTTGGGATACTGATGGGAAGAAATATTTGGATTGTGTGTCGGGAACGTGGACATGTAATTTAGGGCACAAACACCCAAAAATCATCCAAGCAATGAAGGAACAAATAGATGCGATAATACATCGCTGTATGAGATTCCACACACCTATTACACTTGAAGCTGCAGAGCAAGTGTTAAGTTTCCTACCAGCTAAATATGATAAAATTACGTTTCTAAATAGCGGCAGTGAAGCAATGGAATTTGCAATTTCATTTGCAAGAAATGTAACTGGCAAAACAAAGATATTATCACTGAAGGATTCATATTTAGGAGCTTTCGGTGTTGCTAAGGAGTCCTCTTATACATCCACAAAAGCATCAAAATTAAAAATACCCTATCCTGAGTGTAATTCAACAAATTGTAATTGTTTAGACGATTTTGATACATTGATTGACCACGTAATGGAAAATTACTCTTCAGAACTTGCGTGTTTTGTACTTGAACCAATAATGGTTTCAGGTGGAGTTCATAAAGCATGTAACAAATTCATTTCTATATTGTGCCAGCAATTACAAAGCGCAGGAGTTCTTGTTATTGCAAACGAAGTAACTACAGGATTTGGGCGATCCGGTTTTAGATTTGGTCATCAATATTTCGATATTAATCCTGATGTTGTGGTTATGGGTAAAGCTTTAGGAAATGGTTATCCTGTTAGTGCAATAGCCACTCGTTCAGATTTAGAATCAAAACTTGGTCAATCAAATTATTATTATGCTCAATCTCATCAATTGGATCCTTTAGGAACAGCAGTAGCAAATTCTGTTGTAGATGTATTCAAGAATGAACAAATCATCGAAAAAAGTCAAGATAAGATTAAGCAATTTAATACCTTTTTCAAATCATTATCGTATCCTTTTATCAAAGAAGTTAGATCATTTGGTATGATTTTTGGTGTTCAAATTCAACCTATAGAAGGTAAGACTTGCAAGGAATTAATACTCGAGATAAAAGATGCTCTACTAGAAGAAGGTGTACTTGTTGGCATTAGCTTAGGGAAAGAATTGCTGCGTTTATTACCATCACTCACGATAACAGATGATGATCTTGAATTCTTTATGAAGAAATTTGTGAAAGTACTGGATAAAGTTGAATGATTTAATATTCATTAATAACATCGGAGAATTATATCAAGACACTTCTCTGATTTCTTCTCTTTTCGTAATAAAACTTTAGAACCGTCAAACCCAATATCTCATTATGTCTGTAACAATAGGTTTGATCTACTTTTCAGCAACTGGAAATACTAGAACAATTGCTGCTACCATAAAAAATGAATTAGAAGCAAAAGAAGTCATTGTGAAAGAATTTGATATTACTTCACTGACAGACAGAGAAAAAGAAATTCCATTATCAAAACTCGATTACATTATTTTTGGATTTCCAATTTATGGGCGGAAAATTCCTAGTGTAGTAAAAAAGTGGCTTGAAACTATTTCCGGAAACAATCAAAGGTGTGGTATGTTTTTCACCTATGGTGGACCAATGCGAGGGGACATCCATAATGAAACAAAGGTTTTGCTAGAAGCACGAAACTTTATTGTTATCGGTTCAGCGGAAATGTTAGGTAAACATTCATTCAATGTAGTAAAAGGGTGGGAGCTTTTGAAAGATCATCCTAACGTAGATGATTTCAATATTACAAAAGAATATACACATAAATTATTAGAGAAATTTAGAAGAGCAAAAATTGACCCAATTGAGTTTCCCCTTGCTGAAGATAATTTACTGCCACCCGATCCAAATAGAAAGAGCAAAAGGATGATAACTCAATATCCTTCTAGAAACGATAAAGATTGTTGTATGTGTCGCGATTGTGAAGAATTGTGTTCTACTGGAGCATTTAATGCAGATTTAGGAAAAGCGGAAGCTGAAAAGTGCATTCTTTGCATGCGATGTTTAGCTATCTGCCCCGATCAAGTAATTGAGATCAATGATATGACAGAAGCATTTCAGGATTTTGTTGAAAGATTGGGATTAACTCCAGAATTACTTGCAAGTAGAAAGAGTCAGTATTTCATCTGAATTATACAGAAAAATAAAAAAAGAATAAGCATTTTTGTGGAAAAAGCTCATTGTTTAGGAATATTGGTTGAGAAAGCATTGGCATTTAGCCATCCTTCGCGTTCGAGGACTTTGTCCGACATCTTAAGAATTTTCAAAACTTTATGACGGCAAATGTACGTATGTGGTACTGGACCTAAGTATTCGCCCATTGCATGTCCATATACTGGCTTTTTGGAGTTTGAACTAATGGTGACTTTTTTCCCTTGAAGGACTTCGACTTTTTTACGGTGTATATGTGTGCCATTTCCTAGTTTCGAAGAGGTGATTAATGAATCTATTAATGAGGTATCTCCAACAATCATAATATCCAATAATCCATCATCAATGATAGCATCTGGAGTAACCATCATTCCGCCACCTATCCTTTGACCATTGCCAACCTTGTTGTTAACGATTTTATATCTTTAACAATTCTACCATCATCGATATCAATATGAAAATGTCTTGGACGATATCTGAATATTGAGTTAACTAAAGCGAAATAATAAACCATTCTTGTATTTTTATCAGTAACTTGCGAAGAGACATCTGCATCTAATCCTGCACCTGCTACTCCCATACAAAATCGTTCTCCATCGTTAATTTCAATACAATCGATTTTACGTTCCTCTCTTTTTTGGAGCATTTCAATGAGATCATCTAAGTCATGTGTCTGACGAATATTGAATGCATTATCATTTCCGCGTCCAACTGGAAGAATTGCTAGCGTGCTCTTAAAACCGGCTTGACCAATTCCTGTTACAGTTTCAGTAACTGTGCCATCTCCACCAAAAACAACAATAAGCTTATGATCATCGCTTGCTTTTTTAGCAATTTCTGTAGCGTCATGTCTTTCTTTTGTCCATTCAACGTCAAAATCAAAACCAGCATTTTTCAATGCTTCTTCGTACTTTGGCCATTTCTTTTTTGCTTTACCACCATGTGAGGTTGGGTTACATATAATTTTCATTTGCCATTTCTCCTGTTTATTTGACGACATAAATAAATTTAATTTTACATTATCTTATCATTTGCTTTTTTAGTTCTTTCGGTTTAGAGAGTACTTGTAATGAATAAATGAACAGAAAAGCAATTGTTTTCCAAATTTCATCTTTTTTCTTTTAAAGTTAAATTTTAGAGCAAAGTTTGAGAGAATAACATTAGTTCTAGCTAATTCCACAAGTATCAACTTATATATTGGAGATTCCCTTTCAAAATTAGCAATTGTTGTCCGTTCTAAAACAAATACAGGATGCGGAATTTAAATTGAAGAATGCCAAACTAAAAAAACAAGAACAAGAAATTGCAAAAGTTCTGAAAAAAAGGTTCAATAAAATAACTGATCCGAATTATTCATTGTTTGATGAAGAATACAAACGCTTTTCATTCATGAATCGTATTTTTTGGGTGTTCTTGCTTGGAGGATTACCTCTATTTGTTCTAGGACTCGTTTTACTTATTTTAGGAAATATTTTTGGAATTATACCCATTACTTTTGGTGGTATGGGAATAATGATGCTAATGTACTTACCTATCTTGATAATAGATCACCGGAAATTTAAGCCCATAATGGAATTGAAAGAAAAGAAGCAAATAGATAGATTATTGGAAATAGCCAAGAAATACAGTTTATCCAATAGTACCACGGATCAAGAACGAGCAAGAATAGCAACCTATCTTTTGATTGATTTTAAATCCAAAGAAGTAGCCAACATTTTGAAAACTCGTTTGCAACAGAGAAAACCTGGAAGTATTCGACTCTTACTAAGAGCATATTATCTTTTAGCAATTAAGTTAGGATATAATGATCATATAGAGATGTTTTATGATGAAGATTTATTCAAAGGAAGAGTAAAAGAACAGAAGAAATTCGTAGATGATGTTGATAACGAAATTGTTGTTCCAATAAGCAAGATTTACTATATTGATGAAATACCCAACGAGGCAAAATGTATGATTACAGGCTTAACATTTGACTTTAGTACAGATGAAATTGTTGTTTGCCCTTATTGTTCTGCATGGGCAAAAAGAGAATTGTTAGCTTCTTGGTTAGGTGAAAATGATTTCTGTCCTGTTTGTCGTCGAGAATTGCATCTATCAGATTGTCCTACTGTACAATATTCTCCTAAAAAGAAACGTTAGTTAGCTAGTAAATTTCTTCCTTTCTTTGCTAGCTTTACTTTGAACTTTTTTAATGAATTTTGCTTTTCCTTCTGTGTAAGCAATTCGATCGTTTTTGTATTTTTTAGCTAATCCCATCTTGAGGTTATTGTATTCTTTTGCAGTTTCCGGATGAGTGCGCAAATACTCTCTGAAAAGGATATTCTTTTCCCAATTCTCCGTGTTAACTTCAACTAAGTAAAGGTGGATTTTTATTCCATTTATAGATTTATCAAGTGCCTTTCTTTCTGAAATACCCTCTATACTTTTCGTCATGGTCTATCTTGGTTAACGAGCTCTAATAAGAGTTAGAGTTAACTTTTGACTTTCTGCGAGTCCGCCCAACTCCCCGAAGGGAGGAACTTTCGTTTGACGTTTGGCTGTATGTCGCTAAAAAA
>JAUWKS010000046.1 GCA_030614005.1 Candidatus Heimdallarchaeota archaeon
CTACTACGAACAAATTAATAATAAAAGTCGTAATGCATCGGAATAAGATTGTTGTACCCATGACAAAAAGATAATTTCCTTTTGGGAAAAGAGCATCTGAGGAATAATCTAAAGATTTGATTACACGATTTTTACCAAGTTCCTTTTTTCGTCCATTAATCTTTAAGATCACCCATGGAACAACAAACATCGTTAAAGATGCAGTTAATTTAGGAATCATGGCTATCCAACCATATGGTTCATTTGGATAGAAAACAATTGCTCCACAACCAATAGCACAAGCAATTAAACCACTTCGTATACCGAAAACAAAAAATGCAACTAGTATAGGCACTGTTAGTAAATCAAACCAAGTCATCCCAGGAGCAAATCCGGGGCCTTTAAGGAGACCTTCAACATACAAATCCCACATAAATCCAATAAGAACACTTAAACCACCTAATATTGCTCCTGAAGCAATCTCAATAGTAAAAGATTTTCCCTTAAATTCTTTTGTTTCAATTAGGTCAGTGTCCAATTTATCAGATGGAGAACCCATTTCAAGATCAATAGACTTGGAATTAAACTGCTTTTTCTTTGAAGTTTCATCTTCTGTAGTATTATTATTGTCAATTTCTTTAGTTAATGAATTATCCAAGCATTGTCACCCAGACGTTTTTGGTTAGACAAAATACTTTGCCTAAAAATTATGTGATTAGGTTCTTATAAATAGAAATTGGATTTACTCAATTATGAGTGATACTACAAAAAAGTGATTAATCGTTTCAAAATTGAAAACGAATCAAAAAATCTGACTGAAAAATAGAAAGTAGGAAGGGAAGGAAAAAGGTAAGGAAAACGATCTAGTCGTCTTCTTCTTCCTCGATATCTTCGTCTTCGGGTGGGCGGAGCTCGCCGCGTCCTGGTTTTCTGCGGACTTCGGGAATTCTTGCCTCAGTAGCAACTTTCTTTTCAACTAAATAGAGTTCTACAATACCATCTTCATCTTTAATTGCACGTACACGCACTTTTCGGGGTGGCTTTTGTATGCCGCGTGCCCAAATGAATTCATTCAATTCATTGTCGATAATGATATCCTCAGCTTTCATATGACGGTAAATGAATTCCTTCATAATTCTAATAGCACGAGGAGCACGTTTATAGCGTGTAGATAATTTAAGCTTCGGATAGAAAGGAATGGTGTAAATTCTTTCCTCGATTTCAACTTCTTCTGAGCTCATTAGGTATCATCTCACTTAATATCAATTTATTAATTATAATCACACTTTCAGATTATTTCTCTGCCAGTGTCGCTTCTTAGGGTGGTTCCTAACTTTACCTGAGGTTTTCATTACAACCCATGTAGGCACCCCGTGTGTTCGCTTTTTTGCTTTAGCCATTCTTAATTTTTTTCCTAGTGGTACACTTCGACCCATTATTTTTTCCTTCCTTTGTTATTATTTTCTTTTAAACTCGATGGTGCTTTCTCTTTTTCCAGATTGCAATCGTCGCAAGATTTCCACCAATTGTTCTTCAGTCATTGGGCCACGAAGGTTCCCACCTGACGCTAATTGAATTAGTTGGTTTTCTAATTTTTCAGCAAATTCGGTTCTAGCCATTTTGATATTTGCTAATCGATCTCTTGCTTTTGGTGTGAGAATTTGTCGTAAGATCACTGCTTTTTGAGCATCTATTTCTGTTTTTTGGGCTTGTGCTTGAGCTTGTGTGCTTGCTTGAGATTGTAATTCTGCTTCTCTTCTTTTTCGCAATTCTTCAAGCTCTCTGTCTTCGGACATTTTTTTTCTCTCACATATACTAGTCATCATTCAAGAACTAATACTTTTTGAGTTCTGGATATCGTTCTTTTATTATTTTTGCTGCAGTCTTATCGAGCATTGATCGTCCTTTTGCTGAAATAACTCTACCTTTTCTGTCAGAGGCTACTAAACCAGCTACTTCTAATTGCTGCAAAGCTTTTCGTATGACTGATCCACTTGCTTTAGTAAACTTTTCGGGTCTATTTCTTCCTCTTCTTAATCCACCATACTCTTTTCTTAGGTGGGAAGTTCCGATTGGACCACTAACATAGAGCTTTCGCAATAGAGATGCAGAGCGGATAAACCACCAATTTTCTTCTTTTGGGCCATGTTGTTTAAATGATCCTGTCTTAACGTAAGGTGCCCATTCAGGTGGAGTTATTTTCTTTGATTTCTTTAGTTCCTTTGCAACTTCTTTGATCAAGTCTTCTGCAGGAACGTCATAAGCCGTTGGCATTTTTATATAACCTTGAAATTTTTTTGATTGATTTTTCTCTGCCTATGTTCCATGCTTACTCATTCATTGAGTTATTAGCACACTCAGATTCAGCTTTATTCATGGACAAAGATTAGATGCATCTCAGCATCACTACAAAGATAAAGTTTTCTTTATCACTTGACGAAGTTGAGACTATCTGTTTATAATTCTTTCTTTCAATAGAAATTTTTTCATTCTCATTTTGTGGTTTTCCACAAGATAAGCCATTTATTACCAAGTTCGCTTTTCAGAGCAGATAATTTCTAAAACTATTCGCTTCATAGCTCTTTGATTCTACAAACAGTCAATTCAATTGATTGATAAATGTAAGTATAACATTAGAGCACCAAAAAGGCATCTATTTTACTTTAAGAAAGAAATTCTACTATTCGTTTTCGAAATGAGGCGGTTTGTTCCAATTAATCACTTTTATATTAGTGAATTGCAAATAAATAATAAGGGTAATCACCCAATAAGAATTAGAGATAAAAATAGTATCAGTATTGAATAAAAAAATAAAAGTTGTTGATAGTATAATGGTTAAAAATATTCCTGATCTTGTCATTGCTCGCGAAGCTCGTTGGATGTATGAAAAAGGTCGTGGTTTTGAGCCTATCAAAGGCGATATGACTCGATGGAAAGGACTTATTCCAGGTAGAGGCGAATTTTCCAATCGCTTTTTCACTGTTGAAATTGAAATTATTGGGGGTTTTCCAGCTACTCCTCCTATTGTCAAAATGATTTCTGAAGTAGAGCACCCTAGAGTTACAAAAGGAAAAATTATTGATCTCTGGATTGTTAAGAAATGGAATCCTGAGTATCATATATTCCAAGTTGCTAATTCCATTAAGGGGTTATTTGCTCGTGAACCTCTACGACCTGCTAAACATTTACTTGAGAAGGGTGCCAGACCAATTTCGGCTGCATCAAGACCTGATAATGCAGTTAAAGTCTTTACTCGACAAAAGGCTCAACTTGAAGATGTTCTACGTCAAAAAGAACAAGAACTAGCTAATATTCGTGCTGGTATGAGTGGTAAATCATCTCTTAATCGAAGCTCAGAACGTGAAAAATACCTTGAGCGCCGAAAGCTGCAACTTGAAGAAGAACTCTTTGATTGCGAAGAGAAATTCCATTGGGCAGATTATTCAGCTACTGATTTTGCAAAAAATTATCTTCGTATTCGTAAGCAACTTCAGATCATTACACAGATAAGTTAGCTTATTTGTTGTTTTCCTTTTTTTCTCAGCTCATTTTCCGCTGAGATTTTTCTCTTATTTGTTCAAGTTTTATCTTCTAAACATTAATTTGAATGATAGTATTAAAATAAGTAAGAGTATACTTTCTTTGATTGTTTGTAATTATCTTGGTGATTACTGTTGATTGTTATTATTATTGCGGCTGGACAAGCAAAACGATTACGACCCTTGACAGAAACTCGTTTGAAGGGATCATTACCCATAATGAATGAACCTCTTTTAGTTCATATGGCAGATATGATTGAAGAATCTGGTTTAATGGATAAATTGGTTATAGTGGTTTCTCCAGGTCAAGTTGAAAAGATGCGTGCTATTTTTGCTAGTAAGGAATATTCCAATAAAATAGAGGTTACTATCCAAGACCCTGCACAAGGTACTGCAGACGCTGTTGCACAAGCAGAACCATTCGTTGGTAATGAAAAACACTGTTTAGTTATGAATGGAGATATTCTTGCTCCTTTGGATGCAATCATTCCTGAACTAATTGATCATCATAAAAAAATCAATGCTAAATGCTCTATGGTTGTTTTCCCAGGAGAAGATGAACGATATGGATTACTTCGAATAACTGATGATGGGAAAGTTCTTGATATTAAAGAAAAAGCAAAAGGAGATTCTAATGATGGCGAACAAAAGTACATCAACGCAGGAATTTATCTTTTTGGTAACGATCTTTTTGATACTATACGGGCAACGCCTCTTTCAGAGAGAGGTGAATACGAAATAACTGACACTATTTCACTTCTTGGTAAGAAAGGAGCAATTGGTGCACTAATTACGAATAATTGGATGAGTATTGAGAACCCGATTGATTTATTCAATGCTCAGAAATTTTTCCCGCCAAAAGAAGAAACGCTCAAAATGCAATTTCATTCTGGCGGAGAAATAGGTTTCAAAGCTGCTGAAGATATATTCTTTGATGCAGAAATAGAAATAGAATTCTCTAGTGTTTTCTTTAAAGGACCAGTTCTTGTTGGTAAAGGAACTCTAATTGAAACTGGATCTAAAATCGGTCCACGGGTCTATATTGGTTCTGATTGTGAAATTGGTGGTGATAGCATAATTGCTGAAACATTAATGATGAAAAAGTCTCGCATTGAAAATAGTTGTGAAATTGCATCCACAATCATTGGGGAAGAAGTAGTAGTGGGTTCTAACTCAAAAATTATCCCCATAAAACTTTCAAAGGAATTATTGAATGGTAATCGCGATCGCAATAAGCTAAATGATTTTATTATTATTGGTGGGAAATCAATCTTATCAACAGGAGTCACCATTACAAAAGGTTGTAAAATTGCAGCTCATTCTATAGTGAAAAAGGATGATTAAACAAATGATCAATTCTTTAAAATGTATTATCTTTGATTTCGATAATACCCTAGTTAAATCGAATATAGATTTCCCAAAAATGAAAATCGAAATGGCACGCTTAACAAATAATTTCGGTTTAGAATTCGGAAGTGAAGAAGAGATTCCTCACAAATACACCGCAGGAAATATCATCGATAAAGCTGAATCTTTTGATAAAAGAAATGGTACTATGTTAGTACCAGAATTATGGCAAGTTGTCGAAGAATTTGAACGTAAAGGAATGGAAAATATTACAATAGATCAAGATGTTCTTTCTATGTTAAATTCTATGAAGAGTTTCAAAATTGAAACTACACTGTTAACCAATAACGCTTGTAATCCAACTGTTGAAGTTTTAAAAAGATTCAACATACTAGACTATTTTTCTATGATTGTTGCCCGAGAAGACGTTAAGAAGATGAAACCAGACAAAGAAGGCATTGATCTCATTTTATTTAAAATGAATCTTCATCCAGATGAAGTCATTTTTATTGGAGATTCTTGGGTTGATGCGAAGGCAGCAAATGAGGCAGGAGTACCTTTTGTTTTAATTCGCAATGACTTATTAGATGCTCAAAAATATGGAATAACCATTTGGAAGCATATTCGCTCGATGGCAGAACTTGTCCAGATTATAAAAAAGTAAGAACTCTTTCACTGATATTCCTTTTCTAACCATGAAATGTATTTCTTAATTCCATCTTTGATTGAAGTTTTTGGTTTCCATTGCAATGCTTTTGTGGCTTTTGTAGTATCAGATACTGCTTTTCTAACATCTCCTGCCCAACCTCGTTCACCACCTGTATAAGAATATTCTACATTTTCTAGTTCCATTGCTGCCACCACACCATCAGCAATTTCATTTACAGTTACTCCTTCAGAAGTTGCAATGTTAAAAGCTGTATGTCCACTTAATTGTGTTTGTAATGCGCGGATATGGGCTTCCACACAATCATCAACATATAGATAGGATTTTATTTGCTTTCCATTACCGAGAATTTCCAATGTTTGTGGATTCTTTTTTAATTTCAAAAAGAAATCTCGCATTACTCCATGATTTGATGGAGGTCCGAAAATATTGCCTAACCGCAATGAAATGGCATCAATTTCATATAAACTAGCATAACTGGCCAAGTATTGTTCGCTTGCTGCTTTTGAGGCTCCATAGTGGCTAATTGGATCCAATCGATGATCTTCAGGAGTTGGTATTACTTTTGTTTCTCCATACACTGTTCCTCCTGATGATGCAAAAACAACTTTTGATATTTTATTATTTGTCATTGCTTGTAGGACGTTTAATGTTCCTAAAACATTGATTTCAAAATCCTTGAAAATATTATCTTTACTAGTTCTTACATCCGGATTTGCTGCTTCATGTATTATTGCATCATAGTTTCTGAATTCTTTTTCGAGAAACTTTGAATCCATTATACTTCCTTCAACAAAAGTACATCTTTCTTTATTCTTCATAGGTTCCTCAATATACTCTACTTTCCCCGCTGACAAATCATCAATTGCTTTTACTGAATAACCTTCACAAACCAATTTTGTAACAATATTACTACCAATGAATCCACATCCGCCAGTAACAATTATTTTTTGACCCATTTTTCTTCACCATTTATTTCAGCTAATAAGTTCATTCTTTATAATAAAAACTTTTCAATCGTTTTAAACCAATCTCCTATTTAACCACAACCATTTTTAACTGCAGAGAAACATTTCATCTTAACTGGAGAGAAAATCCTTGGATAGAAAGCTACTCCTGATGGTTCTAAAAAAGACAAAAGATGTCCCGTATCTTCTATTGAAAGAATTGAAGGAAGAAACTACTCCTAGCAGAATAAATTCTTTTCTGAAGGAAATAGAACAGATTGGAATACAACTACAACCGACAATAGATGGTAACTTTCAAATTACTCGAGAGCAGAGAGCTCAGTTAGTAGTCTATGGTGCAAGGAATGAGGTAGATTGGGATAAAATCATCAAACAATTATCCTGGCAAGAATTTGAACTATTAACAACAATGGTCGGCGATGAGTTCGGTTATGTAGCAAAAACAGGATTGAATTTCTCGACAGAAGAGCGAAAATATCAAATTGATGTTATCTTAAAGAATTCACCTTACATAATTCTTATTGATTGTAAACATTTTGGAGGTACAGGAAAACAATCAATATTACGTACTGCAGCTACTGAACAAATAATTCGTGCTGAAGCGCTAGTAGCGAATTTCAATGAACTGAAAGGTAAAATTAATGTGAGAAAATGGAAGAGGGTTATAGTATTACCGATGATAGTTACATGGTTAGATGATTCAGTCTATTTTCATGAAAATGTACCTGTCGTCCCTTTTACAAAATTACACTCGTTTTTCACTGATTTCTATTTGTATATAGATGACATTTTTCAGATACCTGTGAATCTTTCTAAGAAAAAAGAAAATTAGCTGCTTTTCTTATGCTAAAGAAGGTGCTCTAGAGGAAAAAATAATATTCTCTAGATGTTTTAATGTTTAAGAAGAAGGTCAAGTTATATATTCCTCAAACTAAATGATTAATAAAGCGAAAAAGTATTATCAAGCTTACTTGTGCAAGTAATAGTGATAATCATTGTATAGTGAAAAAACGTATTATTGAAGAGGACTGAATATGCCCGAACTTCAACCACCTAACGCTGATGAAATTAAAAGACAATCTGTTGTTCGTTTTCTTGCAGAAATGCAAGATTTAAAGCAGAAAATTGAACTTGAGTTTTCCTCAAGGTTTGATGAACAAAAAAACAATTTTCTAGCTACTTCCAAAGCTAGCTATTCTCCAGTAGAGATTGGTACCATCTTTGATACCATCAAATCTCTTGAACTGGATTATATGAAGAATATCTTAACCAATGCTTCTGGTAATGGCAGTAAAATTCTTGGTAACACTTTAAGTAGTGCCCTTTCTGGCAACTTAAGTTTTAGCGGTGAAGCAACTCAAAGAATAGCTGAATTGGAACAAGAAACTAATCGATTGAAGATTGAACTTATCGAAAGAGAGAAAACATTTGAAGCTGAACGACAGACATCCAAAAATAGAGGGGAAGGTCAGATTGGAGAACTTAATAGGCTCCAAGAAATTACTGATGAACAAAAACGTACTATTGATCTGTACGAAAAGCAAGTTATGGAACATGGTGAATCCTTAGTCAATCAACGAATGGAAATTGAGGATTTACAAACTCAACTTGGTGACCTATCTCAACAAAGGGAACATTCAGATGTCTCTTTGAAAGAGAAAGAAGAATTAATTGTTGGACATGTTAAGGATATAGAATCTTTGAAGGAACAGCTAACCTCAATGGAAAAACGTCTTTCCCAAATGAAGTCTGTTAGTTCCGAAAAATTCGAAGCAAAATCCAATAAACTTGAGGACCTACTCAATCTTGAGAGACAACGAGCTGATGAATTAGAAGTGAGTATGAAAGAAGCCACAACAGCAGTTAGTAGTTACAAAGAAGCTGTTCAAGAAAAAGATGCGGAAATTGACAAACTTCGAAAAACTGTTACAGGCACTAAAGCAGAAATTGCTTCTTCCTCTACAGAAAAGGATGCAAAAATCAAGAAATTACAGGATAATCTCAAATCCCTTGAGCATCAGCTAACTGATAACAAGAATTCCTTAGAGCGAACTGAAAAGAAAACTGAGAATCTCAGCACTGAGCTAACTGAAAAAGGAAAAGCAATAGATGCACAAGATGACGAGATTCGTGCACTTAAGGAACAACTCGCAGATGCGAAGGATAACGTTTCATCTGAAAAATCATCTCAAGAAACAAAAATCAATGATTTGTTGAAAGAGAAAACCAACAATGAAGCTGAGCTCAATACTCTCAAGAAAGAAATAAGGGATCTTAAGAAATCATTTGATGGCAAAGAGAAATCTATTACAGAAATTTCAAAAACTCAAGAGGTTATCGAGAAAGATAGAGATGCCATTCAAGAAGAACGAGACAAAATTATGATTCAACTTGAAAATCTAAAAAGTAGTGTTGGCGATTTAGAAAAAGCAGCTAATGAGAAAGAATCTATAATCAAAAGCCTCACCAAATCATTACAAGGTATCCCAAAATTCCGAGTCTTTTTAGCTATCCAAGATATTGGTGGAGAAATAGCTATTAAGGATCTTTCCAAGATTGTTGGACAATCAAATAATGTGGTTGAACACATTGTATCTGATTTGAAAGAAGATGGTTTAGTAAAAGTTACTAAAAAAGAGAATAAAACCTTTGTAAACAGGGTGTAGTTCTCCTTCACCATTCTTTTATTGAAATCAAATGCTTAAAATATCAACGGGTAGTAGACTATTGGGAATTTTAAATATTTTACATTATGAGAAAGTGTGAAGTGACGCATAGATTAAAAGAATGAAAACTTCGCATAATAAAGAGGTTGAATTACAATTGACAGATTTATCAGAAACCAATGAAAACGCTTCTCAAAACCATAATAGTAACTCAGATGGAGAAATTGAAGGTTCTGTTGCTTCTGCAGCTGCATCCCGGAGTGGGAGTATCGAAGAACGAAGTACGTTAGGTTTCAAAACAGTAAAGAATATTTTTTCTAAACAAAAGAAAATAGCTCTAGTTATTGATGCCCCAAATATTCTTCGTAGAGTGAATAACAAGCAGATTCGTCTCGAGGATATTGAGAGAATTGCTAATAAATTGGGACAAATTAAAATTGCCAAAGTGATTTTAAACCGTCATGCTCCTCGCAATTTATTAAAAGCAGTCGAAAACAGTGGCTATGAACCTATTGTTGCTTCAAGTGATATTTATATTCGCATGGTCATTGAAGTTATGGATAGCGTTTTTTCAAATAATGTTGATATTGTTATTATCGCTAGTAGACATGCACGATGTGCACCACTACTTCGAGCTGCAAAAGCAAATGGTTTAGACACGGCTATTATTGGTTTTCAACCTGGTTTTAGTATTGCTGTTAAGAATGCAGCTGATATGGCATTTCAGTTAGAAGTTTAGTTGTTACTAGCTTTTTTCTTTTATTTCTTTTAATTCAAGTACTTGTTAGTATTTAAAAAGCAATTAAGGTACCATCTTTATTTGATTTAATCAAATTTCAATTGAATTAAAGGTTGTCTAATATGAGCCAAAAGATAGTTATTATTGGGAATGGTCCCGCGGGTATGAGCGCAGCAGGCGCAGCACGTTTAGCTGATAGAGCAGCAGAAATCACGGTTATAGATTCAAAAGAATATGATACCTATCACCCGTGTGCTATGCCTTTTGTAATAGGTGGATATCTGCCAGATATCGACTCCATTATCGAAGACCTTAATTACGAAAGATCAAAGATTACACTTCATAAAAGTTCAATGGTGGAAAAGGTAGATACTGAGAAGAAGAAAGTACACTTTAAACATAAAAGTGGAGAAGAATCTTCTATTGATTATGATAAATTAGTTCTTTGTATTGGTTCTTATGTTTTTGTTCCACCCATACCTGGAAGAGATTTGGGCAATGTCTTTACGCTTAAATTTGCAGAAGATGCTGCAGCAATTAAACAAGCAGCCGATGCTAAAGATGTTAAAAATGTTGTAGTAGTCGGTGGAAGTGCTATTGGCATAGAAGTTGCTTCTGAATTAATTCATTTAGATAAAAAGGTTACAATTATTGAAATGCAACCTCAACTTATGCCTTTCAAAATATCCAGTGGTTTTGCCAAGTTAGTAAAAGAAAACTTAGAAGAAACTGGTTTGGTTGTTAAAACTGAAATGATGGTTAAGGAAATCATTGGTAAAGGTAATGTTCAGAAAATCAAATACGGTAACAAAGATTCTGAAGAAACCATTGATGCAGACCTTATTGTGTTAGCAACAGGAGTTCGATCAAATGTTGAACTTGCTAAAACTATGAATCTAAAAATCCACGATAAATTCAAAGCCATTGAAGTCAATGACAAAATGGAAACAAGTATCAAGGACATTTATGCTGCTGGTGATTGTGTAGTTGTTAATAATTTGGTTACAAATAGTACAAGTCTTGCTATGTTAGCTGGTCCAGCTGTTAGACAGGCAAGAGTTGCTGGAATAAATGCTGCAGGTGGAAACAATTCATATCCTGGAAGCGTCAATTCCTTTATTGTTTCTTCAAGGACTTTTTATGTTGGTCTTGCGGGTTTAAATGACGAGCAAGCAAAGGAAAGAGGAATCGAAATTGTTACGGCAAAACTTTCTGCCCCCATTAGGCCACACTATATGCCTGAAAGCAAAGAAATTACCATTAAACTTATTGCCCAAGCAAATGATGGAAAAATACTTGGCGTAGAAGTAATAGGTGAAGAAAAAATTGATGAAAATGTCAATTATGTTGCTTTTGCATTACAAACTGGTTTAACTGTTTATGATATAATGAATATTGACTTTTGTTATGCCCCCGCTGTTTCTGAAACAATTTATCCTTTAGTAAAAGTTGCAGATGTTTGTATTCGTAAAATTGAGCGAAAAAAAGCGAAAGCACAAAAATAGTTGTCGACAAAAAAATAATTGAAAGTTTTCCTGAGAAAGGAAAACTCTTCTATCTCTTTTTAACTAATTTATCGAAACAATGCTCTTACAATAGAAAACATTGATGAGATAAATCACTTCTAATTTTAGAACATCACCGGCTTCTAGGAATAGTACTTGTTCCCAATAAGTTAGATTTAGATAATTTTGAGTGAACCATACTGTTTGATTTTCACTAACCGGTGTTACTTCCCCTTCTGGAAGATATGTTAGGTTACCATAGGCTACGTAAATTGTGTCCCCATCTTTTTCAAATGAGGTTATTGCTTCAATTTCCAATGTTTCTGTATAGTTTGAAGTTGAGCTTCCTTCATCTCCTAGCATTATCAAATAACTATCTAGTGCTCTTATTAACACTGTTTCCACTGTGTCGCTTGGATCAGCAAATTCTACAATGGTTTCTATACCACTCGTATCAAATGGATTTGTTATAGTTATTCCTCCAAATCTTAATTGCTCGAATTGAATTGGAACAATATATGCATAGTCAGATATGTTTTGGTATTTATCTCTCACTGGATACAATAATGGTAATATTGGATGGTAATTATGTTCTGTTGTTCCTACTTCAACATCAATAGCAGTTGCACAATGTATCAGTGCATTGTAGGTATCAATTGGTTTTGGATAAAGATTGGACCAATCAAAGAAGAAGATACCAGATCCATTTGCTTTTATTGCACCCCTCAATAACTGGCTTTCAGATTCAGGTTGTGTGAGCATAACATATTGTGATGTTTCACCAGTATTTGCATCATAAATAACTCTAACATCATCATACCAAGAAATTCCTAGTTGCTCTGTGGTAGTAAAGAAGTATTGAAATTCATGATTGCCTTTTCTGTGTCTACCCCATTTATTAATATTAAATTCTAACCAATCCTCAGGGTAACATTGAATTCGAGCATAATGTGGTAAATCTTCGAGTTCTGTATGGTCTTTGATCAAATTGCCTAATGAATCATATTCAAGCACGCCACCAACTTTTTCTAAATAGGTCGTCATTGCTATTCCGTTGACGTTTTCAATTGTCAAACTATTTGAGATTGAATATGGTACAAGTAACCGCATTTGATTTTCATCATTCATTGAGAAATAGCTGTTATCGCCAGCTCTGTAATTAGGATTATATTTCCAGATAATTCTGCCCAATGTCTTTGATCGGACTAGATAATGGCCAATTGTGAAGGATTGCTCAATGACTACCACATCTGCACCTGGATCTGTCAAGTCTACTCCAACAAAACCAAAAATGGAGTTCCGTTTCCGTTCAGCGTTATCCGTTCCAACATGAAACGAATCCGTACCTATCACACCAATCCACATCAATTTTCCATATATTTTACCGACATGCATTTCTAAAATCATTGTATTGCTACCAAATGGAGATGATTTTTGGATGATTTCTTCTGCAAGATCACTATCGACCACACGTAAATGGTCACCCGTAACAATGTTGTTGAAAGGCAATTCCCCTTCAGGAAATTCAAGTACTGTGTCGAAGTAGCGCGCGGTATCAAACCCCCTATAAATCGCAGCACTCAGACCAAAATAAGCAGGTGTTATAATCAGGAGAATGCCTACTACTAATACAATGATCTTCTCTGGCGATCTTCCTAATCTACCGAAACTTTTTGAGAATAATCTCAACATAACGATTATCATAATACCACCAAGTAATAGGCCTACCACAATTACTGTACCCCATGTTGGCAAAGAATACCAAAATTGTGTTAGAGAGATGAGAAATCCTGCTACGAAGGCTCCACCACCAATGATGCCCATTGAAGGAGTTGCTTCTCCTTTCGCTATCCAAACTACAAGAGTAGCGAGAACGCCAAATATCGAACCCAGAATAAGTGCCAATAGTGCAAAATGCATGCCATCAATCATCCATATGTTTAAGGTTTTAACAACTTCTTTAATTTAAATGAATATTGTTCTAGAAAAATAATAGTAGAAGTAGTTTAAATAGATTCTTTCTCTAATAAAGACTAATCAAATCTGTTGTTTTAGCTAATACTCTTCCAATACGGTTGCTGTAAGAAATTTCTAGTTCACTCATTCCAAGACCATCCAAACTAATAGTTGGTTTAATCGTCCTTTGTGAATTCGGCGGTATTTTTTTCCCTACAATTGAGCGTATTTTGATTATTCCATCTACATATTCTCTTATTTCGCAGCATCCAGTGAGAGTGCTTTCTGAATGGTTAATAAGGATAATTTGTGGTTTAAAAGAGACCCCTTGTTTTATCGCATCAGGCATTTCCACTTTTAACTCGAGCATTTTCTGCTTCTTTTTTGAAATAGCAATTGGTTTATTTCTAGTAATTTTTACAAAATCAACCCCTTGTTTTTCATTTCCGTTAATAATTTTTATTTTACTCAGCTCAATTATTTTGGGTTTAATTTTTGATGAATCAAAAATTTGTGGTCCAATGATTTTCACGGTTTTGTTTATTACTGGATGGTTAATCGCTGAGTGATTATTTCCATTACTTAGAACAATATTCCAGATAATATCAACATCAATTTTCTGAGTAGGTTCTATTACTTGATATTTGTAAGCTACTTCTTTAGCTAAAGTTCCACCCATCCAATTACCTCGAGTAACGATGATATTTAATGGTAAAGACCCGAGAATAATTTCACTGCCTCTCTGCATTGTAAGATCTATAGGAATCCATCTCCCTTGAACTAAGAATTCTGCTGTAGCGTGTCTCTCCCAGATTTGAGCTAAAGCAAAGCCGGCATTGGTTCTTGCAGGTATACCAGCAGCACGGCAAAGAGCAACAAATAAGGCAGCAAATTCAGTGCAATCACCTTTCCCCTTTTCAATAGCAAAAGCTGCACCGAATTCTCCCGGTTGTATTTCATATTTTATCGTTTTTTGTACTTGTTTTGCTGCTCGTTTTGCAAAAGTAAGTGGATTGCTATCTGGAATCTTTGCAGCCATCTTCACTATTTTAGGATGATTACTTTCAATATGCGGTTCAGGTTGCAAATATTTTTGTAAGAATTTTCTTTCATAGGGATTTGCTTTCTTAATTTTAGAAATCCTTTGAGGGATAATCAACGGTTTCATTTCAACTTCAGCACTATAACTCAATAAGCGCGATTCTTTTGCTTCCATTCTATTTGCTGAGAAATGCGTCCAATGATTTCCCTCTACATCAGTTGAAATTTTTAAGTTGCTTGGATGAATTTGTAAATTGCTCACTATTTGCTGCGGAGAAATAGTTAATGGTAGTGCAATGAATGCTGAAAAATTGCCTACTGGTTTTTCACTGATGTTTATTACTTTTAATGAATAGTTAAGAAGCCATTTTGGATTATGCATTCGGTTTATTACATGAGCATTGGTTCCAGCTTGGAAGTAAAAAAAGCAACTGGTTATTATTTTCCCATTAGTATCCAGTACACTAGTTAAATAACGACCACTGGTCCAATTTTTTGGAATTATGATATCAAAATAAACAATTTTTGTATGATCAAATACAGGCAAACTAGAATTAACAACTCTAATTTCATATGGATTTAGAACTTCAACTTTGGAAGCGTTTACAATTGTGGAATCATTCATAGCTGGTATGACCATTAATCTGAGCTGTTCTCCACTACTTATTGGATTTGTTTTAGTGATTGCTATTTCACCGATTGTGGTTGATTTGAACGCTTTAATTTGCAAGTAAACACACCCAACTTATGAATTATAATCATTTTTTGATATTACTTCTTTACTCGTTTTTTCCGTCCAGATTTTGAGTCAAGTACTTTGATACTTTTTTTAGGCAAGATTTTTACTGTAGATTGTTTTAATGGTCTATTTTGTAATAGACTGTTGTTTGAAAAGATTGGTTTTGGCGGAAGAATTTTCAGAAATTTCAATGCGTGTTCTTTAGCACCTAACAATCTCGCTGCTGGGCATGCTGAATAATTTTCTACTGCTCGTAAACAATCTGAACAAAAATATGCTTGGCATTCCGAGCAAATGAATAATTCTTTACCATCTCTCATTGTAAGGTCAAGATGCTTATTGCACAAAATGCAACGAATTTGTTCTGTCCTAGTATCTACCAATTAAATCACAACCAGACTTTAAATTCCCTTATAATCAATTATTTAGATTAAGAAATATATACACTTAGTCTTCTGAGTGTACTATTTCTTCTAAATAATCCTGCGTATGTTGGTAGTATTACTTCATTATTTTCTTCTGCATTATTGTAGCGATTTTCGTTAATGGTATTATTTCTTGTTCGCCAGAAATAATATTTCGTAAAGTTACAGCATCATTTGCGAGGTCTTTCTTACCAACAATTATCATCCATTCGACCTTTATTCTCTCAGCATTTTCAAAGTGTCGCTTCATTTTCCAGCTAAAGGGATTTAAGATAACTCTCAATCCTTTTGCGCGTAGTTTATTTGAAAGATCAATTATTATTGAAAGATCATCTAATTTTATTGGAGCAATATAAACATCACAAGTTTCCATTTTTGGATATTCTACTTCTAAGTCGCTCATCAACTCCATTAGCACTGTTTCACCGAAACCAAATCCTACTCCTGTAAGTGGTTGACCACCTAGAATTGCCACCAAATCAGCATATCTGCCTCCACCGGCAATTGCTCGTGGAAGAATCCCCTCTTTACTCCAGGCTTCGAAAATAATTCCAGTATAGTAATCTAACCCTCTCGCTAAACTTCCATCATAAATAATGAAATCAGTTATTCCAAAGCTATCTAGAAGTATAGCTAAATCTTCGAGATTCTTCAATGCTTCACCGGAATTTTCGCCAGGATAAAGCTTTTTGGCTTTCTTAATGAAATTCTTTGGAGAATCTTTAATTTCAGACAATTCATACAAGATTTCTGCTTGCTCATTTGAAATTTCTAGCTTTTTCAAAGCATCAATTAGTGATGCTTTACGTATTTCCTCGAATCCATCAAATATTTCTTCTGTAACTTTCGTTTTGGGAATTTTCTCAAATATTGATTCATTTGGTTTTTTTACATTGCGAATTGTTAGAGCAATATCAATTATTTGATCCTCGTCAAAAGCTCCTTTGAGTATTTCTTGAATACGTTCTTGAAACAACTTGCCCTTTCGATCAAATAACCTGAAAACGGCTAAAAAATCATTGATTTCAAGAGAGAGCATAAATTGTTGCATAAACTCTCTGTCATTAACTTGAACAACAAATTGTTCTTTGGACAATCCACATTCATTAATTATTCTCGCTAGAATGGTTATTATTTCTGCATCTGCATAAATTTCATCTATTCCTAAAATATCTATATTATATTGCCAGAATTCTTTTACTCTTCCTCTTTGGAGTGTTTCATCACGATAACATTTTGGAAATGAAAACCAGCGAATTGGTTTTGTGTAGTACTGCTGTTTTGCTGCAAGCATTCGAGATAAGCTTGGAGTTAACTCGGGAATAAGAACGAGCTCTTGACCACTTCTACTTTCAATTTTGAAAGTTTCTTTAATTAAGCCTTCACCAGATTTTAGCTCATACAACTTTCTTAGTTCAATGGATGGGGATACATATTCAGCATATCCATACTCATGAGAGATTCGTCGCATTGTCTGTAAAACAAAATCTACTTTTGCGTAATCTTCTGGATAAAAATCTCTGAAACCAGCTGGCCTGCCTACTTTTAGTTTCTTCATTTCTTCTTCTGTCAAATGAAACACCTCAGATCTTTCTTGGAAGAATTTTTTCTTTCAACTAATATAACTTGTTTATTGGATGAAAAAATCTCTTCAGCTGTGGAACAATATCTAGTATAAAATCTTAGCTTTTCAATTTTATTATTAGTGAAGTCGATCCCACATTAAATTTCACCTAATGAAAACACAAAATTAGATTTATTTAACTATTTCCCTCCAAGGTAGAGAGAATAAATAAAGTTAAAAAATTAATAATATAGTTAATTAGCAATGAGTGTTTCTAAATAGTAAACCAAATGTTTAAAAGATTAGAGAATCAGTGTTCATTGAAAAGTGAAGGATTCAGCTAATGGGTTTCTTAAGAACTACAACCGTAGAAGCGATAATGATTAAACCTGAAATAGTGGACGAGAATACAAACTTCGTTGAAGTAACTAAAATACTGCTTAAAACAAAGCGAGGGTGTGTTTTTGTGACAAGATTTGGGAAATTAATTGGAATAATTACAGATAGAGACATTCAAAGATTGATTTTAAAAGATGGAGGAATCATCTCTCCTGAAACTACTGCAAAAGAATTCATGATAAAACCAGTTGTTTCAGTAAATAGATCAACCTCTATTGATGAAGCAGATCAAATTATGCATAAGGAAAAAGTAAATCGATTAGCAGTTATAGATTCAAACAATAACGATGAGATTATTGGATTAATTGATTATAATTCAACACACTCTGAGATAGTAACAAAATTCGCAAAATCATTATTGCATCGAAATCAATACAAAATAAGATAAGAAAAATCAAACAACATTATTCTAAATTTAAAAAACAAAAAATGGGATTAGGTAGAAACCTAATTCCAAATATAAATCAATTACCCTAAACTGCCAACTTCTTTTTCTACTTCTTCAAGAATTTCACATGATTTGACCAATGCTTTCATAGCATTGTGATCGTCGAACAATGGTCTATCCTCATCAAGGAAATCAACATGTTTGCGAATAATTTCTTTGGCTTTAGTAACCCCATCACCAAATTTGAACTCTCTAAAGTCTAATGCTTGTGCAGCAGCCATATATTCAATGCCTAATACACCATATGCATTATCCAAGATTTGATTGTTCTTTAAAGCAGTATTCATACCCATTGATACAAAGTCTTCTTGATCTGCAGCAGCAGGAATAGACTGAATGCTTGCAGGAGCTGATAAAATTCGCATTTCAACGATTTGCATACCTGCAGTATATTGGCTTAACATTAAGCCAGACATTAAACCTGCGTTTTTGGTTAAGAACGGTGGTAAACCTACACTGAGTGCTGGATGGTTTAATCTGTTCATTCTTCTTTCAGACATAACACAAATCATGGTTACTGCAACACCGGCCATATCCATTGGTAATGAAACAGGTGTTCCTTGAAAGTTTGCACCAGTGATAGTTAATTTTTCGTCTGGGAAGAAGACTGGATTATCTCCGACGCCATTTAGTTCGATTTCGACTTGTGAGCGAGCCCAAGCTAATGCGTCATGTGCTGCACCAATTACTTGAGGAGCGGAACGCATAGAGTAAGCGTCTTGTACTTTTACTTTCAATTTTGCTTCATACAAGTCTCCGCCTTTGAAAAGTTTGGACAAGGCTCTTGATGTTCTTATTGCTCCTGCGAATCCCCTAATTTTATGTAATTTTGGAGTGTAAGGTTTCATATTACCCATTAAAGCTTCAATTGACATTGCACAAGCGATTTCTGCTTGTTTCATGAAATTCAATGCATCATACAACCAAAGAGCACTCATTCCCGTAAGGAAATTAGAACCATTAATTGCTGCTAATCCATCTCTGGGTTCTAATCCAGGGACTTTTATCCCTGCTTTTTCCATTGCCTCTTTTCCAGAGATTAATTTACCCTTATAGAAGGCTCTTCCTTCGCCCATAAGTAGTAAAGCAATTTGTGACATAGAACACAAGTCACCAGAAGCACCAACAGAACCCTTTTCACAGACTTCAGGAGTGACGCCTTTATTTAACATTTCAACCATTGTTTCAGCAATAATCACTCTGTTACCAGAGTTACCATGAGCGAGAACATTAATTCTACCCAGTATTGCAGCTCGAACATGTTCGATTGGTGCTGCTTTTCCAATACCAGCAGCATGATTGTAAATCAAATATTTTTGGAATAAATTTACTTCTTCACCTTTAAGAAAAGTTTCACTGAATTCGCCGATTCCAGTAGTTATTCCGTACATTACTTCATTTGCTTCGATTTTTTCTTCGAGCATATCTCTGCATTTTTGCATGCGTTTAATCGCATCAGGATGTAACTTTACTTTTTCATTGTGTCGTGCGACTTTTACAACATCTTCAATTGTTAGTCCAGCACCTTCTATTGTATAGGTCATATTTTTCCACCTTGAGTGAATAATTGTTAAAGTATTTGACACAAGTTTAAAATCTTTATCTAGAAAGTATGGGATGAGGTCGTTTCGCTCTCCCACAATTTACCCACAAAAAGTGATTTTACGAATTCTTACGTATAACCTGAAATTTTTTTCTCAAAAAAAGTATATAGTAGTTTAAGACTATAGTTATTGTGATAGAATAGTGATTGATGGAACATGAATTCATTGTTTTTTATTAAGAAAAGAAAGTTAATGTCAATTCTAATATTTGTAATTATTTTACTAGGATTTCAAGCTAAAAACATTTCTGGACATATTCCAGGCAGATTCTGGTTAGCTTATGATTTTGCAACTGAGACACTAAGCATAGATATTGAGCACCCCAGAATGTATCCCGATTTACATTACATTGATAATGTGGTAATATGGAAAAATGATGTACTTGTTCGAAATGAAACTTATACTAGTCAACTTGATGACAATTATCATCTCTATTTCGTTATCAATGCTTCTCATTTGGACGTATTCAAGGGTTATGGTCGCTGTAATATTGGAGGAAATGCAACAGATACTATTACAGTTATTGATCCTAATGCACCTTCGGTATCTTCATCTTTAGGCTTTATATCAGGATTCTCAATTTGCTTAGTTATGTTGGGTATTGGAACAATAATTCTAGCAACTTCTATTAATAACAGATACAAAAGAAAGAATTAGTAATACTAGTTTTTTCTTTATTTCGAATTGAAGAAACTGGCTAAAAAAAAATTTGGTGCAGAGAGGGAGAGTTGAACTCCCAGCTCAGGAGCCACAATCCTGAATGTTGTCAGTGTACTTCAGAGAGAATGCTTTTCACTAAATTTACACCATTTCAGCCAATTGGTTAATTCAATTTTTATCACAATCAGGAGACTGCTTTTACGATGCTTCCATCAATTACCTTTGCAGCTATTTTCTCTATATCGGTATAAATTATTCTATCGTAAGTTAATGTTGGAATAATGGTTCTGATATATTGATAAGCTTTGAAAGTCTTATCTCCTAGAGCATCTTCTGGAGTTAAATTTTGAGTTTCGCATCTTAGATCAACACCTTGTGCTGCTAACATCATTTCTATAGCAATGATGTAGACTAAATTTTCATTTATGGCCACAACATTTCTTGCTGCAATTGGACTCATGCTAACATGATCTTCTGCATTTGCGGATGTTGGAATTGAATCTATGGACGCAGGGGAAGCTAATACTTTGTTCTCAGAAGCTAGTGCTGCTGTAACATATTGTGGCATCATAAACCCACTATTTAACCCTAAAGCTTCTCTGTGGATTAGAAATGCACCCAATCCCTCATTCCTAGAGCCGTCAACTAATTTTGCACAACGTCTTTCCGCAATATTACCTAATTCAGACATTGCTATTGCTAGATGATCCATAGCAATTGCTATTGGTTCGCCATGAAAATTACCACCAGAATAAATATCAAATTCTAATGGATTTTCCCTCTTAATGAATATCAATGGATTATCTGTTGCTGCATTTATCTCTCGAGATAATATTGTTTTAGTATTATCCATTACATCACTGATTGGTCCTAGTACTTGTGGGGAGCATCGAATTGAATAATCATCTTGTAATTTTGGCAGTGTTTTTATGAAGGTGTTCTTTCCTAAACCGCATTTTGGACAGGTCCAATCTTCTGGCAGATCCTCAAAAAGAGTCCATTCATTAATTCCGCGATTTGTATCACCCATTTCGGAATCGTAGTAGTATCCACAAAATTCTCCAAAACAAGTATAGACATCTCCATAGATTTTCACTAGTTTACTCCCTTTATAGAATTCTCTTATTTTTCGAGCAATTGCTATTTGCCCTGGGTGATGTCTAGCTAAATGTATTCTCTCATCAAACTGTTGTTTAGCAGCTTTTAGAGCTTCCATTGTTAATACAAGCGCTATTAGTGAATTCTCCAATAAATTATACGAATCCTTTATTGCCATGCAAGCAATTCCGGCAGAATATTGTACACCATTATTTAAAGCCAACCCTTCTTTATATGATAATTTTGTAATTGGTATACCAGCTTTTTCTAAGCCATCTTTTGCATCAAATATTTTACCTTTATATTTTAAATTCTTATGACCATCACCTATCATTGCTAATGCCATATGTGAAAGTTGGGCTAAATCACCACTCGCGCCAACAGATCCTTTACATGGAATGATTGGTAATACATTGTCATTTATCATAGCCATTAGATTCTCCATTGTAGAGAGTTTACAACCAGAATGCCCTCGAGCCAATGCAGCAACCCGCAAAACCATCATTGCTTTTACCTGTTCATCTTTTGCCGGTTCACCCACTGCGACAGAATGGCTCCGGATTAAATTTATCTGTAATTGCTCAGCATCTTTCTCCCGGATTACGATGTCCCTTAGAGAACCGAAACCAGTAGTAATTCCATAGACTTTCTGTCCTGATTCCACAGCTATTTCAATCGCTTTTCTAGCTAATCGTACTTTTTTCTTAACTGGTTCCGAGAGAGTTAATTGGTAATTATTTCTCACAATGTTGCATACATCTTCATGTGACAAACCTTTTTCTTTAAGAACAATAGTTTTTGCCAAGTCATTTTTCTCCTAAGTTTGGATTAACTAGAACTGCTTTTATAACAACAGTATTTGTTAAGCAAGCTAAGAAACAGATGAGTTTTTGAAATCATCTATTAAACCCGAAATAGAATTGATAAAAAAAAGTAATAAAAATCCTCCACTAATCCTCTTGATAAGCAGCTTTGAGCATTTTTCTTTTCCGATAATTTCCACCCTTAAAATGTAAAATGCATTTGAATTTAGGATAACAATTTGGAGGAGGTGATTCTCTATATTGAATATCCCGTTCGGATAAGATCTTAATCGTTTTTGGTTTAGGTTTCTCGTCTATAGCTTCATCTTTTAAATCAAAGTTCTCAATTTCATCAGTTATTTCATCTTTACTATTTGATGAGCTAATTTCGAAAGCAAACTCATTGAAATTATCAGTTGATTGATCATCTTCCCTTTTCTTCAAATTATACGTATGCCTCCTTTTTTCTTATCCTTAATCTTTTGTGAGGAGCCTTTCGTTTCTTCGGCCTCTTTTGGAATAATTCTAATTGCACTTTTTTCTTTACCAACTTGTTTTTTGTTATCTTCACCGATTATTTTTATTCCACCACCACTATCTTTCAGAGAAGCTTTTTCGTGTTTTGTATCCCAATTAACTAACATTGCTTTGTGTATATTTTCTGCATCTTTTTCGAACCAACGCATAGCCAATGTATTCATTCCAGAATCCTCTTTGGGGTATAGTTTGGGTGGGCGTATTCTTCTTGGATCCATTAATAGATGGTAAATTAAATCTATCAAAATTCTATCCACTTCTCCATTTACTATTATACAAGCATCTCCTCTGCTGGACATGGATATTCTTGGATGCCAAAGTCTTGTTACAGATTTCATTTTTATGTGGGATAAGTTTGCTGGGTAAACCCTTGGTAGATGTATCGTAAATTTATGAGTGTAACCAATGTTCATTTGTTCTTTTTGGGCTGATTGACCAACCAAACCAGGAGTTCTTCTAGTAGTAAACAGTATCTCTCTAAATGCCCCATCTTGATATTTTCCTGTTATTTCTACAGTATAATCCTCTTGTACCCATTTGTCACCTTTTCGTGCGAATGGTTGCCATTTCCATCCTTCTTTTTTGAAGAAATCTTCCATTGAATCATAAAAAACATTTATTGATTCAGCTATTCGGGCATTTACTACGGTTGCTGGGAAATTTGCTCTTGAAATTTTTTTCACCTTTACTTTGATTTCATTAAGATAAGTTGGGGATTAATTGATCTATAATCCCCTGAAGATTATTATCTAACTAGTTTTGTTGTTGAGGGTTCGTTTCGGGGTTTTTATCCAACTTGAGCACAAGCATCAAGTTTGAAGCGTTCATTTGTTTCTAGTATTGGTTCTAATGAACCGAATGTTGCTGCAGGAGGTAAGGCAGTATTACCTGTTGATTTTCGCATTAGTACGAAACTAACATTTGGTTGCCCTACTTTTTCTTTGGCCCATTTGGATATGTCTACTCCTTCATCTACACATCGTTGTACTAATGTTTTAACAACTTCATCTATGGTAGATTCTTCTTCAACAGCTACCCTAAACTCTTTTTGTCTAGGCTCTACATCAACGATTATTTCTCGCCATATTTCTTCGCTCATTTGTTAACACCTTTAATTGATTTTTTTTTTCTTTACTGCATAATTTCTTATTACTACTGTTGGATGCTGCTCTGCATCTTTGATAACCCAACAATAATTGATTGATGGAAATTACCGATGTGAGCATCAATTTTTCCTTCTTGCTCTACAAGTTACATCTACACATTTTGGATTGGGCATAATATCTCCAATAGTCAATTCATGATTTCTAAGGTCATACCTAATCATTTTGCCAAAATTAGGTTCTTGGCCTTTTGTAATATTCGGGTATTTACCCTTTCCATCGCTACTAATGAGAATTTTAGTTGCTTCAACTGACATTATTCCACCAACAATTGAAGTTAATGTACTAATCATTGGAAATTTAGGTAATGTGTCAATGAAAAATTCATCACATTTTAGCGTTACTTGATGATTCATTATTGAACGATAATAATCCTCACTCCATAAGCAAACGGCACAAGCAGTTTCGCCAGGAATATATATTTCAGCTTCTAAAAATGATCTTCCCATAGCACCATTAACAATTGGTAATGGAGTTTCTAACATTAAATCTGCGAAGTTTAGCATATACCTTGCATAATCATTGTCCAATGCCATAATAATAAGGTCTACATCATAAACTTCTAAGGGTGCTTCTTCTATTCTTACATCATAAGGTGTAATCTTTGTATTCGGAGCAATTTCCGGTAAACGCTTTGTTACTGCTTCAACTTTTGAAATATTTTTATGATCTTCAAGTCTGAAAAATATACAGCGATTTATGTTTGATTTACTCACTATATCGAAATCAACTAAACGAATATGACCTACACCCAGCATACCAAGATTTTTACAAACCTCATTTCCAACGGCTCCAGCACCAACACACAGGATTGTACTATCTTTTATTCGTTTGAGGTTATCTGTTCCGTAATATCGTCTATTACGATCTTCAAGATCATCCTCATAAAATCCTACATTTAGTGGTTTTTCAGTCATTTTTTCACCTCTTTATCGTGCTGTATATTCAA
>JAUWKS010000032.1 GCA_030614005.1 Candidatus Heimdallarchaeota archaeon
AACCACCAGTACGTACGATTGGAGAGGATACACCTATGGTGGTGAAGAAGTTACTCACAATACTCCTGGCGCAGGTCGCTGGTATATTATGGTCCGAGATTACAGCGGAAGTGGTAATTATGAATTAGCTGTAACAATAACCTATAGTGGCCCAGATACTACCCCTCCAACAAATTCCATTACCAGCCCAAGCAATGGTGCAACAGTAACTACTGCTGATGTTGCTGTTTCATGGTCCGGTTCTGATGCTGACAGTGGTATAGATTACTACGAAGTACGCATTGATTCAGGTTCATGGATAAACAAAGGAACAGGAACAAGTCACACCTTCACCGGTTTATCTGATGGAAGCCACACGGCAGAGGTTCGTGCTGTGGACAAAGCTAGCAATAGCAACACTGACACTGTTACTTTTACAGTAGATACAACTGCTCCCGTTGGAGAAAAAATAGCTATTTTCTTCTGGGCAACTGATGCTGGAACACAAACAGTAACTAACAAATACATTGACTATTTGCAAGATGAAGGCTATACAAAATTCTTTGATTTCAAAGATAGTACAAATGTCCAATCAGATTGTCAATCCATTGATGATTATGAGGATAGTGACGATACTATTTTCGTTTACATCATCGGACATGGTAATAATAATGGTGCACACTCATATACCGCATTCCAACCAAGTGGTTCATATGTTTACTCAAATACCTTTAGAGGTTATATGGATGCTTGGGAAGCTACTCGAAAATGTATTTTAGTAGAATCTTGTCATTCAGGTGATTGGGCAGATGATTTTGCTGCTAGTCCATACTTGGCAATGTCTACCTCTGATGAAACTCATAATTCTTATGCTTACGCTACTCTTCCTGGTGAAGGTAAATTCTCTTACTACTTCTTCCAACACGTTCACAATGGTTACAATGCAGTTGACTCATTCTACTATGCAAAAAGTTATGTTAGCTCTCCAGTTCAAAATCCAAAGATACGTGATTATTCCTCGTATGTTTGGTTTGTCTAATAGCTTACAATTAACATGTTAGAAATAACATTATTTCAAATTAACAGATATACCTTATCGAATTTTGGTATATTTGTTAGTTCATTTTTTTTCTTTTATTTTTGTCCCTATCAAAGCACTCTTATAGTCGACCGACAAAATTATGTCTTAGATTGGTTGGAATTGCAGATTTATTGAGGGTAAAAACCAACCGATATTAGAATTACTTTAAATTGGGTGTAAATTAAAATGAAAATAATGATTGTGGAAGATGATCCACTTATTAGACAATTATACGTTGAAGCTCTATCAAAGAATGGATACGAAGTAATTGCTGTTGCTTCAGATGGTGCCGAAGCAGTATTAGTATATAACAACCTCAACCAAAAACCGGATATTATTATTTTAGATTTCCGTTTACCACAGAAAAATGGTTTTGAGGTTTCCCAAGAAATCTTAGCAGCCAATTCTTCTGCTGTAATTCTTATGATTAGTGGTGACCCAACTTTTGATCGAAAAGCGGTTATTAGTCAAGGTATTAGTATTATGCAGAAACCAGTTGAGATAAACGCAATTATAAGTGAAATATCTTTAATTTGTGGATAATCGTAAAAACAATGGTCATTTTTTTCTCCAAAAGAAACTAATAGTATAGTTTGTTTACTAATCTAGAATATACATGGTATTGAGTTGATCTTTGGGGAAATAAAATGAACGTTCTTGTGTTAAGTTTTCTTGTTGTTTCATCTGTTTTACTTCTAGTTTTAGTGGTCATTTCACTATCCTTTCTAGGGTTATATCTCTCAGAATTAGGTTTGTGGTTTTCTTGGATGCCAATTGGTTTAACTATTGCTTCTATTCCTTTTTTGATTCAATTTTCTGCAGAACCTCAACCAAGTGTCAATTTCTTTTTATTATTGGTAAGTGTGATATTTAACATCGGAACATTTCTTAGATTGATTATACCCTTTCTAATGATCTTTCGAACAAATAGAGCATTCCGAGCTCAAATGAAGCAATCATTAGGAGTAGATTATTTATTGTATATAGCCCCTTCAATTAAATCTCGCTTTTTCAGGGATGTTCACTTTCGATTAAAGCATTATTTCTGTGGAATACGAGAAAAAAGTCTTCTTCAGAATCTTGAGATACACGAAGATATTGTTTACAGAACAATTGGTGGTGAGGAACTAAAATTAGATGCTTACTATCCAAGAAAAGATGGAACTTATCCGATTATTATTTTTATTCACGGTGGTGGATGGATGAGAGGTTCAAAAGATGTAGGTACGAATGAAAAAGTTGCAATGCTGTTAGCTACCTATGGTTATTCTGTTTTTAATATAGATTATCGGTTATCTCCGTCAGAACCTCTAACTCATAATATCAAGGGTCCTCACGAACACCCGACTATTCTCGAAATGGTCTCAGATGTAAAATCAGCAATTTCGTTTACTTTGAAAAATGGCAATCAATACAAAGGTGATACTGATAACATTTTCCTATTTGGTAGATCCGCTGGTGCACACTTGTCTCTTTTAGCAGCATTTAGTTTTGATGAAAGTTTCTTTGATGATGGTAATGATAATTTCTCTTTAGCTAATTCTCCTATAACAGGTGTGATAGCATTCTATCCCATAACTGATATGGAAGATTTAGATGAATTCTATGATGATTTAAATCCTCTAAAATTAGCCCTTGTAAGGGGTACTGGTGGAACACCTGAAGAAAAACTCAATTTATATGAATTGTTCTCTCCAATAAAATATGTGACAGAAGAAAATGCATCAAAGCTTCCCCCCGTTTTTCTTGCAGCGGGAAAATATGACCGAATTGTCGATGTCTATCAATCAGAAGAATTATCTGAAGAGCTTGCAAAATTGACTATTCCTAATGTGTACCTTGAACTTCCTTGGGCAAATCATGCATTTGATTTGATGCTTTCCGGACCAGGAGGACAATTGGTGATAAAATATATGACCCAATTTTTAGTTTGGAGTCTCTCGAGAAAGAATTTACTACAAATTGAGGAGCTTGCAAATGAATCGGGGTTAAAGAATATTGTTTCTTTTGCCAAGATGAAATCAATTCAGCAATCGAAGAAAAGAAATTCAGATTAAGTTTAGAATAATTTATCTAAAATTGTTGAATTGAATGATATTGATTGAATTATTGATCAGCATTTACCAAATCGATTTTTTTATCAGATTTATGTACTAATATATAGTACATTATGCCATAGTTCAATTGTGTATAGTAGTACTAGTGGGATGGACAAATTATTTGATAGCACAAGCAATAATACTCTTAGTATTTGCAGTAATTTTATTCTTATTACTTGTACCAATTTCTTATTCCATTATTGGAATTTGGTTATCAGAAATAGGTTTCTGGATTGCTTGGATCCCGCTAGGAATGATTGTTTATGAAATATACCAAATTTTAGCAATAGAATCACAAAATGATTTACTGTCTGTTCAAGGGATATACTTCGTCTGTATCATCTTTAATTCGATATCCTTTGTAAGAATGATTATTCCATTCTTTAGAGTTAAATCTACAAATAACCGTCTTTCAAAAACAATGAATCAATATCTTGGGTCTGACTATCTTCATTATATTGCTTCATCAAATTGTGTTGGATTCTCTAGTTGTATAAAATTCAAGTTGTTTTATTATTTCACAAGTTTACAACGTAAGAATTTAAATAAGCGAGTAATAACGGCCAGAAATCTAACTTATCGTGTGATCGATGGAAATGAATTGAAATTAAATGTTCATTATCCAAAAACCGAAGGGATAAATCCTATCATTATATTCATCCATGGTGGAGGGTGGATAATAGGCTCTAAAGACAAACCAGCCAATGATCGAATCTGTAAATTATTAGCAAGTTTTGGATATACTGTATTCAATATCAACTATCGATTGATACCTCCTGAATATCTTTTCTCAAAAAAACCGCTAATGATTGAAAATCCCCGGTTAATTGATTTAGTTTCAGATGTTGATAGCGCAATATCTTTTGCAAGAAAAAACGCTCAAGAATATAATGGGAATTTAAACAGTTTATTTCTATTTGGGCGCTCTGCAGGAGCACATTTAGCTTTGTTGAGTGCGTTTCTACCTGAAACATATTCAAAAATATCTGGTGTAATTGCCTTTTATCCAATTACGGATCTTGAAGGATTCTATGATTTTTATCAAAAAAATCACAAGCGAAAAATCTCTTTGGTCAGAAGTACAATTGATAATTCAGATGATCACAAAATGTTATACAGACTCTTCTCACCATTGAGCTATGTTAATGAAGATACAAGTGACAATATTCCACCAGTTTTCTTGGCTACAGGAGATAGAGATCGGCTTGTAAATCCTGAACAGTCAAAGAAATTATTCAATCGAATGCAAGAATTGGGAATACGAAGTGTGTTATTAGATCTTCCTTGGGCAAATCACGGTTTTGATCAAGTTCTTCTTGGTCCGGGAGGACAATTGATGTTCAAGTATGTCCTTCAATTTTTGGCTTGGGTTATAGCTCAGCAAGAACTGGACGATATAGAATTTAAAGCGAAAGAATATGGCTTAGATTCTATTGTCTCTCGAGAGAAAATTCACTCTATACATAGTTCTGATGATACAAGAAAAGCTAGGGAAGAGACTATTGTGAATATTGTCTCAACGAATAAAGAACGCTACAGAAACGATAAGTAGTTATTCATATTAAATAAGCAAATAATAGGACGTAAGTGTGATGGTTAATCGTTGCTGGTGGGCTGGGACAGACAAAATGTATAATGATTATCATGATATTGAATGGGGTGTTCCTGTTCATGATGATAGAGTTCTTTTTGAGTTTTTAACTTTGGAAGGGGCACAAGCTGGTCTCAGCTGGAGAACAATACTCGAGAGAAGAGAGAACTATCGACTGGCATTTGACAACTTTGATTACAAGAAAATTGCACAATACAGTGAAAGTAAAGCTGAAGAACTAAGAAATAATGCTGGAATCATTAGAAACAAATTGAAAATTCGTTCCACCATTACAAATGCAATTGCTTTTCTTGCAGTGCAAAAGGAATTCGGTTCTTTTGACGCATATATTTGGGGTTTTGTTAATAATAAACCAATTCAAAATAATTTCAAAGAACCAAAGGATGTTCCCGCTAAAACTGAACTATCAGAGGATATTAGCAAAGATTTGAAAAAACGAGGTTTCAAATTTGTGGGACCAACGATTGTTTATGCTTACATGCAAGCAGTTGGTTTGGTGAATGATCACACTATGGATTGTTTTCGATACAAAGAATTGTTAGAATGACTTTTTGGTTAATCAATTTATTTTCTTTTCCTTCGAGCAATTATACTAAAAAAGGCAAAAGCAAGTATCCCAGTAATAATCGTTATTGGCATTTCAAAACCAATATTTCCTGTAGGTACTAATCCATCATCGATTTGATAGTATTCTAGAGAAAGGTAGAGCGTATCTTGGATTGCACTAGTTAAGCTTTGATCATTGTCAACTTCAAAGAAGAATTTCAAAGGGAGGCTGTATTCCTCTGTCTCTGAAGCATTAATATTGATACTAACATTTCCACTACTTTCTTGGCAGCGAAGAATGCGTAAATGTCCTAAATTGCCAAATTCACTTTGCTCTACATCGGATAATACTCCATAACTCCAAAAATTAATCACCGCTGCAGAACATGTTGCTCCTACAGTTCCAGGCCAATCAAAATAGGCAATAAATTCTCCATTCCCGGATACTTCAAAGATTTCAATTGGTGTATCTTTTGAAGTGCTTTCTGATATCTTAAATGAAGTAGTATAGGTTGGTGTAACTTCTAAACTAGTAAGAGATTGTAAGTTTAGAGAATTTATACTTAGAGCAATCAGTAAAATAATGGTTGCACTCTTTAACGATTTGGACATTATTGATTCACCAAGTAATTAGCTGCACGGCACGGTTTTAGTCTATTCATTAAAAAAGTAACAAGAAGGGAGGAAAAAAAGTTAGAAATGAAAGAATTTCCCAACAATCACTATACCTAGAGTGTTGGGATATCTGCAATAGTGTATAATCTTGCTAAAGCCAGTAACAGACCCATACAAACACAGAGAAAAGCATTGCCTAAAAGCCATCTTTCAGTCCATTTAACATTAAGAGTTCTGCGTTGCTTTCCATTCCTATCTTTGTAAATAAAAGGAACATGCATAAGAAAAGTGCCTTTTTTCTGACCAATGCGAAGCACTCCATTTCTCAAATCTCGAACATTGATATTCGGAAAATAGTCTAAGAAAAGATGTGAACCATATGCAATAATGAACGGGATAAAACAACTAATGAGAGGATCATTAACTGTTACCCTCCACCACATACTTAACCCGAAAACAATTCCAGGGTAAAAGGATGAGTGGGATACAATATCTCTGTGAGACATAAAGCTAAAGAGAACATCAAAATCCGGTCCTTCAGCCCCAAGAATCGCTAATAATAATGCAATAACCCAATAAAGCCAAATATCCGAAAATCCCGCACCAAATTTATTGTTAATAAGGATGAAATCAATGGGGATATATGCTGCGCCTAATACTATACCAACTGTTACATGAGCAGTTCTGTTTGCCAATAAATTCCCACCTGTGTTTTTTTTTCTTTTAAGAGAAATATGGTGGTTAGCGCTCAAAGATGTAAAAATCTTTTGGGGAAGAAACGCACTTCAGAATTCAAAAAAAATTGATATAGGGGAATAATACATCGAACACACGAGGAAGCAATATTTGACAATTCAGGATGATAAGAATAATACTGCTGGTTTTAAGGAATTATCATTCAAATATGATGGTCCAAAATGGGATGCTCATGTTCACCTCTACAAACTAGATGATGTTCGTGAATTTGTTAAGTATTCTAAAGGGTACAACGTCCAAAAGATGACTGCTATTGTAAGAGACGATTGGAAAACTTATGAAAAAGAATTTCCCGAAACATTCGCATTCGCTCGTTTCATTATGTCTCAGGATCTTTTTACAGGTGATATTCAAGCAGTTGTCAATGATGTGCAAGAAATGCATGACTCTGGCTATCCTATAGCAAAATTCTGGTATGCCCCTAGATGGAGAAAATATGTAGAAGAGAAGTATCAAGCTAATATTGAAGGATTTAGAATTGATAATCCAGATTTAGACCCAATCTTTTCCAAAATCGAAGATTTAGGACTAACGTTACTTTTTCATATCTCTGATCCAGACATTTTTTATGATACTAAATACCAACCAACCAATTATTACGGGACAAAAAAACAACACCTGGAAGAATTTGAGAATATTATCTCGAGACACCCAAATATGAACGTCATTGGTGCACACATGTCCGGACAACCGGAACACTTGGATGATTTAGGCAAGTGGTTTGAAAAATACCCTAACTTTTATGTTGATACTTCATCTGCAAAGTGGATGGTCCGTGAATTTTCCTATGATCCAGATGGAACAGCTGAATTTTTTGTCAAGTATCAAGACAGAATAATGTTCGGTACAGACATTGTAACAGGAAGAACTGATCGCGAACCAATTCCAGGATACTATTACAAGCGCTATCTATCTCTTTTAGCATTATTGGAAACAGATGTGAGAGATTTACCATTGCCCGTTGAAGATCCTGAAAATAATAATAAAACGGTTATTAATGGTTTAGACCTTCCAATGAATGTTTTGAGAAAAATCTACTGGGAAAATGCCAAACAACTTTTTGGTTAATCAAGTCCAATTTTCAATTTGGTTATTAGCTTTATATACTCGATTGTTCCGTCCACATTCAGCGGTCGAAAAAACTGTTAGTTTTAGCCTGTACCGCAAAACTCTGATATTTAGGCAGGGAGAAATAAATTTGAAATTTATACAATTAGATGATGGTGAATCTCAGCTACAAAAAGCTGTTAAACTACTAAAAAAGAACGGTTACAAAAGTTCAATCATAGAATTTGAAAGTGGAATCGAACAAATAGTAGCAAATAGAATAAAACAATTGGAAAAAAATCTCGAGCAATTAGAGAGCAGCTATACACAATTGGCTAAAAGAATTAGAGGATTCTTTCGAATGGAATTACCAAGTGGTAAATTAACTTTGGTCGATCAATTTTTGTCCGAGTTGAGTGGGTACCCCCCAAATGTATGGACAGAAACACCAAATTTCATAGAGAAAATAATCCATCCAGATCATTCCTCTTATTATCAAGAAAATTTCCAGAATCTTTTGAATAACCAAGTGCCGAATCTTCTTGAATACAAAATCATTCGTGCAGATGGTGAAGTAAGATGGTGGTTGCAATTTTCAATAGGTGCTTTTAATTCCGACGGAAAATTGATCTCAATATCCGCAGTATTGATAGATAACACTGAAAACAAAAAGAGAGAGATCAAATATAGTAATCTATGTGAAAGCGTAACAGCAGGTATTTTTGTTGTTAATTTTAAAACCGGTCAGATATTAGAAGCAAATCAAAAGGTGGTTGAGGGTTTGGGGTACTCTTCAGTTGAGGAACTAAAACAGAACAAGACATCTATTGATCATTATTACAATGCTTCTGATCGAGCACTAGTCATAAAGAAACTCATAGATGAGACGAAAATAATTGATTACGAGTTGCCATTGAAGCACAAAGATGGGCACCCAATATGGGTTAGCCTTTCAGCCAAACTTTATCCAAAAGAGGGTTACATTGAAGGAATAGCTATAAACATTTCTCAAAGAAAGATTACTGAGAGCAAATTACGTGAAAGTGAAGAGTTATTCCGAACTTTGGCAGAACAATCTGTAGCAGGGATTCTTTTAATTCAAGATGATAAGATAGTCTTTGCAAATGATGTAATAGCAAAGCACTCCGGATATACTTTGGAAGAATTTCTGTCATTAAATGCCAATGATTTTCTTAAACTTGTCCACAAAAAAGACCAACCATTTTTTGAAGAACAATTGAACAAAGTAACTATTCAAGGCTCTGCTCCAGAATACTATATAAGAATTATCTCCAAATCTGGAGAAACTATCTGGGTATCAATGCAAATGAACAAATTTGAGTTTCAAGGTAGCTCAATGATTGCTGCAACAATTGTTGAAGTAACAAAAAGAGTTGCTTTTGAGCAAAAACTTCGTGAAGAACGTAATCTAGCTCAGAAATATTTTGATATTGCAGGTGTACTGTTACTCGTTCTCGATGTGAATGAAAATGTAGTTCAAATTAATGAACGCGGCTGCAAAATATTGGGTTACACAAAAGAGGAAATGATTGGAAAAAACTGGATAGAGAATTTTCTACCTAAAAGAATAAGATCTATGGTCAGAACAACTTTTGGAAAAGTCCTCTCTGGTGAAATAACGCCTGATAAATATTACGAGAATTATATTCTAACGAAAACGGGAGAAGAACGACTTATCACTTGGCACAATACTGTAATAAAAAGCGCAGAAGGAGATATTGAAGCGATAATCAGTTCTGGTGAAGATATCACTCAATGGCGATTGGCTGAAGAAATTTTACTAGATAATGATTTGAATATCAATAAAATGCTCAAAAAGTAAAGAATTTTGAAGACCATTCATTTTAAAAAATTAAAAGAAGAAAGAACTTTCAGGTTCTTCTTCTATTATGCTTTACTTCCAAAACGTGTTCTGAATCTTGAATATCCTCTCGAGTGATAATTTCTAAAAACTCCTTTTGAAAGGATGGTATCACCACACCTCGGACAAGAGTAGAAGTTTTGATAGTATTTGTGTTCTTTGAATTTCAATGTAATGAGTTGTCCACAGTTTGGACAAAATCTCAGTGTTTTCATTTCTTCACGCGCTTCTCGTTGCCAATCAATTAATGTATCTTCGTCAAACATTCTTATCGGAACCAATCGTTTTTTCTCTCAGTAGTGGTCCCAAAGTTTCCTGTTCTAAATTCAATTGGCAATTCATTTTACACAATATAAAACACTAGAAAAACAAATCTTTATCTCGTTTAAGAGAAAACTATGATAAAATGTATAATGAGAAATTTTTGCACAGAAAAATGCTGTTCAGTGCAAGAGCTTTGGTCTAATTCACTCAACTTAACCGTTAAGTTCACAACATATACTGAATTAGTGTTTTTAAACCCAACAAATAGATTGTGAGAAAATAAACCTGATTTTTACAGATTAATCAAATTAAGTTTCTGAATACAAAATGATATAAATTCCTTTTTCTCATTCATTTTAAGGAAAAAGTAAATAGTTTTGCTAACGATAAATAACAATAAAATCACCAGAGTTTTTCACTATGCGCTCTTTCTCTGTGAACCTTCACGACAAAATGTGCTCTCTCTGCAAAAAATCTTCCAGTACAATATCTGCTAAACTCGGTGTTTGTAAGCAATGTATCTTGACTGATTTTAATGAAGCAATGAAAATTGTTGATGTTAATCGTCTCAAGTTTCGCAAATTGTATAATCTACCTGTTTTGAAACCAAACTCAAAAGCTGGTGTAAGTTGTGGTGATTGTGTTAATAATTGTATGCTAGCAGAAGGTGAGTTTGGTTTTTGTAATCTTGTTACCAATATTAATGGTAGAAAAGTGCGTATTGCTGGTGATAACATTAAGGGTGGTTTCTTCAGTTTTTATTATGATCCTTTGCCCAGTAATTGTGTTGCCGGTCCTTTCTGTCCTGGTTGCACTTCAAGTGGTTATCCAAAATACTCATATGCTAAAGGCCCAGAAATCGGTTGGAACAATCTTTCTGTCTTTTATCAATCATGTACCTATGATTGTTTGTTCTGTCAAAATTACCAATATCGAAAAGGTGTTCATCTTACGAGCCTCTCAATGCCAGATGTGCTGATTAAAGCTTTAAAACAAAACACAAGTTGTATCTATTTTTTCGGTGGAGACCCCTCTTCACAAATTAGGCATTCTATTGCTGTTGGTAAATTAGCTTTGGAGAAAGCGAAAAAGGAAAAACGAATTTTGCGGGTTTGTTGGGAAACAAACGGAAGTGCTAGACCTTCTCTTATGAAGCAAGCAGCTGGGATTGCTTTGAAGTCAGGTGGATCTATTAAAATCGATTTCAAAGCTTACGATGATTGCTTAGTAAAAGCTCTCTGTGGCTCCAGTAATAAATTCACAATTAGAAATATACGTAACATTGGTTCAATGACTAGAAAAAGACCTGAAACTCCCTTGCTGGTTGTTAGTACCTTGCTAGTTCCTGGGTACATTGAAAAAGATCAAATCGAAAAAATAGCCAAATTCCTAATGGAAATCAACCCATCCATTCCATATTCCTTACTTGCCTTTTACCCTGCATTTGTTATTGATGATTTACCAACTACATCAAGAAAGCATGCTGAAGAATGTTTTGCTATTGCTAAAGAAGTTGGTTTAGAAAATGTTTGGATAGGTAATAAACATCTCCTCAGGTAACGAACTTTCGAAGGAGAAAATAAAAAGAAATAATAAAATGAAAAGAGGAAAGTTGATTATTTCTTTCCTTCTAAACCGTATATGCAGAAATAACCGCCTTGAAGTTTATCTCTTGTGTAGATAGGACATCCAAAGCAAGTGCATCCTTTGTCAACAATTTTATCTGCCATCTCTGATTTTCCTCGAGCGCAGAAAAGGGCATGTGGAGCAACTTCTTTCAGTTTATTTTCTTTGAATGTTGGACATATACCACAAAAATCTTTACAGATCTTCATATTTTCTTGTGTATCTTCAACTGGCATAATTACTCACTCGTTATCTAAACGATACAGAGATTTGTTATAAAGATGTCTCTTAAATAAATAAACTATTATTTGTTAGGTTAACTAAACATTTCAGAATACTCTTTATTGAGTATTCATCAACTCTTTACCTATTTTTAGTTGAGTATTTCCTTTTAATTTTAACAATAAACGTTAGTATAAAAATCGATGTACACAGAAGTAAAAATTGATGAGTAATGGCTATATTTCGAACTGAGTTAATGCTAATACCTTCTTCCAATTCATAGATGCCGATGTTTCCTAAGACATCTTCTGCAATGATTCTCAATCTATAATTGCCAATTGGTACTTGTTTTTATCACAGATTCTTCGTAATAACTGTAGAAACTCCGGTCTAAAATGATTATCTCCACCTTCTCCTTGGATTGGTTCAATAATTAACGAAGCAATGTCTTGACTTTTCTTAGCTAGTACATCTTCAATTTCCTTTAATGCTTGTTCCTCTAATGATTTGACTGTTTCAAGATGTTTTTCAATTGGAAAAGTGATTATCGGTGCTTGTAATTCTTGGCAAATCAATACGAGAGAAAAGAGCAAAACTAATCACTTCTTCAGATAAAACAATATCAAAAAAGGATTAATCCTTGGGTGAGTAAATTGAAATCAGTAAAAGAGATACCAAAACTAGAGAAAAAAAGATTTGAAGAATGGGCGGAAGAAATAATAGAAAAATATGCTATAAAAGAAACAGATACTCTCGAGAATGTCACTGAATATATAGCAAAATTCTTTGATGAACTCTTTGTAAATTACAAAATATCTTTCTCAGATATCCATCCTGATGGCATTTTTCCATTTGCATTAAATAGACTGGATAAAAAACCAAGTTATGCGGACGAGAAATTTTTCGACGAGCTTTTCGAAGTGGAGAATCATTTGAGATGGACCTATACAATGGTATTGACAAAGTTATATCGAGAAAAAGAATGCCCGTTTTGATCGTTAAGTAATAAAAAATAGAAAAGAGCAATAGTATAACTCTATTGTTGCTATTGTAAATCTGTGTTTTAGAACATGAATAGTAAGAAGGATAATATTGCACCTGATTGTAATATTCCCAGAATAAGCCCAATTACTGCTTTATTTCTATTGTAAGGATTTGATAAACCAATAATGCCGAAAATAATTGCTAACAATCCTCCAATACCAGGTATGACAAATAAACCAATTATAGCAAAAACTAGTGATAGATCTGCAGCTTGATTCTTCTGGATGGATGCTTGAGTACTAGTTTGTACATAGGTTGTTTGTGTTGGTGTTCCAAATTGGTGTGTTGGCTGGTGATATGGTTGAGTTGGTTGAGCTTGAGTTGGAGTGCTTGGAGATACATTGCTATCTAAACTTGCTCCGCAATTATTACAAAATGACTCACCTGGTTTTGATATACTCCCACAGTAAGGACAATATGATTCCGACAAAGTTGATTTCTCCTCAAATGTTAGACTATTATGTTAATACTATCTCTTAAATATTATAAATATCCTCATTCAATAAATGTTTCTTATACAAAATAGCTAAAGATTAAGAAGAAAAAATAAAAAAAAGGAATGATAATGTTGACTAATACATATAGGGATAGTATGTTGTAAAGACTAGTACTAATAGGACAATTACTATGATAGAAAGTACAATTCCTATTATATTTAATATTAAACCAGCTATTGATAATCCTTTCTTCGTTGGCGACTTATTCATTCCTACAATACCTAATATTACTCCTACTACATAAAATACTGGTGTAATAAAAGCAAAAATAAATATTGAAATAAATCCAACAAATGCCATTACTAGTGATATTATTCCAAATACATCAGTCTGACTTGATGCAGGTTTTCCCGGTTGAACATAAGTTGTTTGAGCACTTGCTCCATATTGCTGTGTTGGAGGAGGGTAATGTTGTTGTTGAGGTGGTGGGGCTGGATAGCTTTGACTTGGTGTAGAACCAGGTATCGACTCAACTCTTGAACCACAAGAATTGCAAAATTCATTATTGATCTCTATTTCACTTCCACAATGGGAACAATATGATTTTGTCAATAAGATCTCTCCGAAAGTTTTTAGTTCCTATGATTATCTTCTTCGATTGGCAATATAAAGATAATCATTTCTATAAACATTTTCTATCTACTCATGCAAAACAAAATTTATTGTTATTATTTTTTAAGTAGATTGTCTTTAACCTATCTATTTTTCAATTTCCTCGTAATTTAGAGAGAAGGAATTAGCTAACCACTCTTCTGCATCTTCACTTCACTCAGATTTGGGTGCTGAACCTTTACCGTAATTCTCCTCCCTTCTTCTAGCCATAATTTCTGATTTATCAATTTCCTCTACTAATTTACCGTTTTCAATTTTGAGTTCAAGAACAGTTTCATAAGCCATAGGGTTCTGGAATCCCATAAGGGCACCCATAGCTTCTACAAAATCCTTGCCAATAAGAACTGTTCTTGTGAAAGGCAATTTCAAAAATAATTCTGAATAATAAAATTTGAAGAAATTCCAATTAGATTCTATACCCGGAGGTTTATTGAAATCGGGTTTGCCTAGTACTTTAGGTTTTTTATCATTGATTTTCTTCTCTTCTTCAAGATTAATAAATAAGGTATCAATTACAAGATGATCATCAATAATATTGTAAAATGCTTGATACCCACGCCAACAAGCAGTCATCGAAGAGTAAGGATCTAAATCGTGTTCTTTTGGTGAAAATAATTCACCACCTCTTATTCCACAGATAGCAAATTTCTCTCCTTTATACAAAAATTTATCAGAAATTTGAATGGTCATTAAAGAATCACAAACTATTTTTCATTTTTTGCTATAAAATCCTTTCTAAAAGGCCATAACTAAATTAGCGTGCTCTTTTCAAAATGAATGAAATCAGAAAAGGAGCATTTTTTCTAAGAAATTGCTGTTTTAGAGTTTCTCCCTGCCGAAATTCTCCAAAATGGCTCCAGTGGTATGCTTTTTCCCTAATATTTATTTAGTGTTAAGCTAAAGAAATAAGAAACTTATAAAGTTAAAAAGGTCTTAAAAATGCGTCCCCCTGAATGTGTAATTTGTGGCAATGATTTTGAACCAGGAGACAAAGGTGGAGTTTTAAATTTTAAAAAACGCTTCTCAGATTACGTTTGGGAGCGAAAAATGAAGAGAATAGGTGGGGTAGGACACCCTCCATATGCAGAATGGTTCTGTGAGGAACATTATACTCGAGCAGAAGAGCTCACTAGTATGACGATCAATAAAGCAATGGAGATTTTAAGAGAAGAGGAAGAACAAAAGAAATCAAAATAAAAAATAAATTGTTTGGTTCCTTTCTCAAACTCATTTCTTTCTTTGTTTTTGAGCACTGTTCTTAGGTGAAATTCTAAGAACAATCGTATCATCTTTCTTAATTTTGAAGTTGATTCCTGATCTCTGAAGCTTCTCAAGGGTTGTTTCTTTGACATCAATTTCTGATTTATGATATTTGTAAACAACTTCTATTTTTAGAGCTGTTTTCTTAGGGAGACGAGTTTTCGCTGGAATGAGCACTCTAAAATTACCGGTTTTCTTCTTACCACGATTTAAGAGAAAAACAAATAGTGATTTCTTTTCTTTATTGAATCGGCAAACTATTTCGATCTCTACATCTGAATTGAAAGTTTTATGCACATTGTGAAGCGCTAACATATCCTCCAGGAATTCTCTATTTTGTTGTTTAATTTTCTTGGAATCACGATAGAAACTATCGATGACATATCTAGCACCAAGTGGGGTACCAAAGACAGTATTTGTTCCTTTCCCTATAGAATTCCTATAAGCAATCACTTTGTTATTAAGCTTCAAAACAGGAACAACATCTTCACTCTGCCACATAAACTCTCGAGCGAGATAATCAATGTGTAGCTTTTTACCATATTCGGTGCTAGCAGTTGTGCCCCAGGGCTTCCAATTTCGAAGAACATTTTCTCTTTCAGTCATTCTCAAATGATAAAGAGCGTTTTGATTGTAATTTTTTAGCAGTCCCTTTTGTAATTGGAATGTTACGTAAGAGCGAATTACTCGCATAATAATCGCATGTCTACCGAAGACTTTCTGATTGATTACTACAGCCGGATAGAGTTTCTGGGTATTAAGTGGCCAACCGTGTTCATTCATAACAGGATAGTTTGGTCCAGTGACTAAATTTCCACCTGATTTAACATAATCGAGAAGTTTAGTGTAATCTGCTTTTACGATTGCACCTCGGTTGTGAAAGAAAATTGTCCGTAATTTCTTCATCTGTTTTAGCGAAACCCTTTCAAGAGCAAGTGGTTTTGGATTGTACCCATTAGCAAATAACATTCCCAGAATACCATGCTCAGCTTGCATCATGACTTTTTTCATTGGTCGGAGGATCTTGCCGGATGGATCAAGATCACCAGGAATAATGCGGTGATTCATTGCATAAGTAGCAAAACCAATTTCATCGTAGATCTCTTCAGAAAGCGTTAGCTCTTCCTCGTATTTCTCAACGAATTCAAAGACACTTTGTACTGCATCGAATCTTGAAAGTTTCTTGCTTTTATGATTTAACATTGAGCGATAGAGATACTTTTCGCCATCAATATCTATACCATCTCGAACAACATACATATTGATACCTTTGGCTCCATGAGCAATTGAACCTAGCATCAGCTGAACTGTTTCTTCATTTTTAACTCTAACACGGGGATCAAACCAACCACAACCCATTTCGGAAGCAAATAATGCTTGATATTCCGGTCGGAGATAGCCTTTGAAAATAGTTGGAGTAATTGAATTAGCAAAAGGACTGTCTTGCGTTGAACCTGTAAGAGCGCTTTTAGCAGAAATATTATAACCGTAGATTTCCACTATTTGGGATTTCTTGTGAGGATTCGAAGGGTTGAAAAAATTACTTTGTTCATTAATGGCAAATAATAATGGGATATCTAATTCTAAAACTAAATCGCGTAAAGTTTCGAGATATTCAACGATCCAGTCCTCAAAGAATGATTGCCAAATCATTGATTTAGCGATGTTTAAACCGTCTTTAGGAGGAGTAACATCCTCAAAACAAAGATAACTTTCGACACAAAAAACGCTTAAGGTTTGAGGGTCACCAAAGAATTCCTCTAGCCAATTATGGAATTGCTCAATCGTTTCTTCATTGAAATCAATGCGACCAAGATTAGAATTATACATTAAACCCGTTTCGTTATCCAATTGGAAAATGATAATAGGGCTTTCAAAGAAATCGCGAAGCTCATTGGCAAGTGTTTCATACCATTTGCGAACTAAAAAGAGGTATTTGGGATGATTAAGACTGATGTTATAATAGTAATTTTCCTTATCCATAGATCCATCGACTTTTCGAACAACAACTTCAGGATAGAGTTCGCCAACCCAAAGTGGGATGCCAAATCCCCGATACTCAGAATAAATAAAGGGACCAGGACGGAAAATAACAGGAAGCTCAAGTTTTCGGCAGATTTCCAGAAATAAAACAACGTTCCGTCTTGGATGCGTTTTGCCTTCAAAATCAAAGGCATCCTTGTAAATTTCATGAAAGATCCAAGGAATATATGTAGAAATACAATTTAGTTTGCCTTCTTCCTTCAATAAACGTAAATCGCTCTCCCAATGTTGGGGGTCTACTCTAAAATAATGATATTCACCCGATCTGAGGAAGACTTCTTCGCCATTCAATTGGAAACGGCCATCAAAGGAAGTTAATTGAAACACTAAATGAATGCCTCCGGTTAAGCACTAAAGGAAAAAATATTCTCCTATAAGAACTTTAACTCAAGCTGGATATACAAATTAATTGCTCTAAGTAATGACATAAAAGTTTTATCATTAAAAATGACTCACAAACAATCGATAAAAAAACACCCAAACTGAATGGGAAAGAAGAAATCGGTAAAAGCAAACGCTCATACTACTCGAGATGAAGAAGTAGCTGTATTCTATAACAATCTAAATTGAAAAAACTAAATATTGGCAAAGCGCATCATAAATTACTAGGTGATAGTTCTTGAAAACGAAAATAAAGAAGAGCATACTCTTATCGTTGACGCTTATTATTGCTATATTAATCGCTGGACAGTTTTCAAGAGAAACATATTCTTTTTTTGAAAGCTCAGAAGAAACGAATAATTTGAGCATTATTTTGATGATCGGTGATGGAATGGGTTTTGAACAGGTGAAACTAGGAAGGTGGGTAGAAAAAGGAATAACAACCAATTTTACAATGGAAAATCTGCATCTGAAACTAAATGTTTCGACAGTAAATATTGATGGAGATACAACAGATTCAGCAGCTGCTGCAACAGCAATGGCAACAGGAAAAAAAGTGCAAAACAAAGTTCTTTCAGTGGATGAAAACGGAACGATACTAACAACAATGTTAGAAATCGCTCAAGAAATGGGAAAAGCAACAGGAGTAGTAACAACGACGAGCATACAACATGCAACACCTGCAGGGTTTATGACACACGTAACAAGCAGATATCTAACAGCAGAAATTTCAAGGCAAATAATTGAAGAAGCAAATGTAGATGTATTGTTAGGAGGGGGAGATTCAGATTTCACAGTAGAACAATATCTGATTATGGAGACAAATAACTACACTATTGTAAGGGATAAAGCTGCGCTGATAGCAGCACCAATAGGAAAACTGATGGGTATTTTTGCTGATGGACACCTCCCATACGAACAAGAACGAGATTTAGCACTAACTCCATCTCTGGCACAAATGACCAGAAAAGCAATAGAAATATTAGATCAAAATAGTAAAGGCTTTTTCTTAATGGTGGAAGGAGGAAGGATAGACCACGGAGGACATGCAAATAATCAAGTGAATGTTGCTCTCGAGACAATTGCTTTTGCAAAAGCAGTAAGGGAAGCAATAGCTTATGTGAAATCAAATGAGAATACAATATTGATAATAACTGCGGACCATGAAACTGGGGGATTAATGGTACAAAGTGAAAAACTAGACAGCACTCTACCACTATTTGGGTATACCGAGGATCAAAACAGAACAATACAAATTACTCGAGCAAATCAGATAACAGTAGAGTGGAGTAGAACAGGACATACGTCAAAACCAGTGCCACTATTTGGATACGGGAACGTATTTACCAGTTTGGAAAACAATATTCTCATAGATAATACAGAGATATTTAGAATAATGAACGGTTATTTTAACGGGTCATTGACTCAGATAAATAGTACAACATTTGAAATGAAGAATCGCAACATAACATTACTATTACTACTACCAACAATAACAATATTTACTATCAGCTATAGAAAACTAAAAAGAAGAAAAAATCAACAAGTCATTAATAAGTGACCCGCAAATCGCGAGTAGCAGCAACACCACGATGGGTTTCTTTCATTTGTTTTTCAATTAAACTACCATAAGGACCAATAAGAACACTACCAACAATAATGTGGGATTTATCATTCTTGGAGAGACCATCTTCGTTAAATAAATACTCAAAAGAGGCAGAGATGCTACCATCATGTAATTCTTTCATCTCCATAATTGTAAGCTCCTCAATCTCATATTCAGGTTTCAAAGGGTCAGCCCAACCGGTTCTATCACGGATAAACCGAAGGATGATTTTCTTGGCTTCATCGAAGTTAATAGTGATTCCTCCAATAATTACTATTGGTAATGAACAAATATAATTTTATCTCATAAATTAACTAGTAGATAAATGATTTGAGATAAAAAAAGAACCATTCATATTGAGGAGAATAATGATTAGCTAGTTTTTTAAGTAAAAGTGCTAGTAGACAGTACAACGGAAACAATAAGGGAAACATTTCTCATTGGGATAAACTTTGGCAGAACGTAAAGAAGAAAATTTTTGGGAATCGGCATTAGAATTCTTTCAAAAACAATCATTAACATTCAAAGTAGCAATTATTGTTATTTATACCATAATATTTGTTGGGACCGTAGGAGGACTCATCTCATTAATTGTATTTGGAATAGTTGAAGATTATGTGGGACAAATATTAATATTTTTTGTAGTTGTAATTGTAATATTATCTGGTATTTCATTTAGTTTCTTTTTCTTTATAGATAAGTTGGACGATAAAGTTCAAAATAGAAGACATAACCGAAAAAGAAGAAAACAAATAAGAGAGTTAGGTTTTGACAGATTAGAGGACGGAGAACAGGCATTATCTTCTGAGGAATTAGAAGAAAGATATAACCAAAGGTTAGCAATGAGGCAAAATAGTGAAAGAAGAAGACCAGTAATAGCATTACTGAATGAAAGACCATCAAATGAAACTTTGCTGAAAAAAATGACCTTCAAAGGAGATATTGCCGGAGAAAAATGTTCAATATGCAAATTGGATCTGAGGAAAAAACAGACTATTGTCCAATGCCCGAAATGTCATGCGCTGTTCCATAATGATCATTTGAGTAATTGGTTTGAAAAAAACAATGATTGCCCAGTATGTGATGAAATATTAGTAAAATAGGAATTGCTTATTGAGAAGTGGGAAGATAGTAAAAGCAACACTAGGCTTACCAGAAAAATTGATAATATTTTATGCAAAAAATAAGCAGTGCTATTGGAAGTACAAGTCTTTATTTGTTGGGAAAAATAATTCTGGAGAGGGAAGAGCTGAGAAAGAAACAACAAATAGTGCAATTACAAATTCATAGTTATTTCAAGAAAGATTGTTCCTGTCATTCTAGACTTTGATGAACAAAATATTGATTGTAGAGTGAAGCATATTTTCCTTGTAGGTTTTAAAGATCATTATGGGTTCCTTCCTCAATAATATTACCATTATCCATTACAATGATGGTCAAAACTCACATTTCTTCTTACAGGGCTAGTAGTCCAGTGTGGGAAGGACGCGCTTCCAGCTTAGATGCTTTCAGCTAAGATTCAGATGTTGTATTAGCAGTTTTGCTAGATTCTAATTGTTTGAAAGATTGATTAATAATTGTTATTTTGTTTGTTCTACCCCATCTATCACGTTTTAGAACTTTTTTTTCCTCTAATTTTGCTAATATTTTTGAAACTTTTGATTTAGAATAACCTGTCTTATCACAAATCCTTCTTTGAGTTGAAACACCACCATCTAAATTTATAGCTATGATTATTTCTTGCTCACTTTTACTGAGAAGTGAGGTAACCAAATCTTTCTCACGGGTTTTCTTACGCACTGAATAAAAGATGATTACTCCAAGTGAACCTGACATTAGTCCAACGAATAGTGATAAGATGTTTAGGAAAACTTTGTTACTATTTTCACTAGAAAGTATTATTGATCCTGGAATGTATCTAATAAGGAAAAGGTCACTCTGGTTGATATTTCTATTAGTGTATTCCCAGCTAATCTTAATTATATCATTTTCTTCACTAATTTTTGAAGGTTTAGGAAAAAGAGGTTCAAGACGTTCTATATCTAGAATTTCTGCGTAAATTGGTAATAATAATTCAAGATTAAATGCAAGTGAATTTCTTGGATGATTGACCCCATAATTAAGCTCAAAATACTCAGGAATCCCCAATACACGATAGACAGTATCTTTAATTTTATATGAAACAGAGAAAGCATAAATTTCATCTTGTAATAAAGGGTATCGCAAGGTAACATTAATCAAATTACCTGTAACGGGATTAACAAGCCATATGAATTGTAATGAATCAATTAAATCAAAACAAAAAACTGAGTCTATCGTTTTATTAATTATGAAAGTAAAGAAATTTAGTGGTTGAGTATCATTATTTATCAAAACAAAAGTAGAAGTAATTTCTAGGGTATTCTCTTGATTAATTTTCACTTTCATTTTATGAGTAAATAATGTTTCATTTATGATGGAATTGGATTCCAATGGACAAATAAAATCACTAGTAGTAGGAGATTTTGAAATAGGTATCTCACAGTTACTATTTGACGATTTATGAATACTTAATGTTAATAATGTTAAGAAAACCAACATTTTGATATAACTGCGAGGATACATTAAATTACTTCACCAACTATAACTATTTTTTGAAATGTTAATTATTTTTAAGAAGGATGTGATTAAGGTAAATTCTATTATTATGTCCCTTAGAAGACCTATTTCGTTTTCTAGATAGTATACCAAACATTATCAAAGTAATTATTCCGCTAACTATAGATATAGAATGGAGTGAAAGAGAAAAATTCTCAGGATAAATACCGATTATTGGATCATGAACCATTTTCAAGGAATTACCATAATTTGGATAGGTTAAATATAGCGGAATTGTGTCCAAATCTATTGGAAGGTTTACTGGAATATCTTCGAGTATAGAAGCTTTGCTAACTGAAATATTATTAACTAAATCAAGTCCATCATAGATACTAGCGAAATTAGCCCATTCAAAAAAGGCTATCTTATTATCATTATATTCTTCACTCTCAATTTGTATTGATTGACTAGCATTACCATTTTCATTATATGTTCCATCTCGTATATTCATTCTGTGGTTTTGTTGAGATTCAAAAACATTAGTGAGAAAAGCAAGACCGGAAGCATTTTCAGTGAATTCCCAGTTATTAATTACAATGTCAAATTTCATTTCAGTCAATGCATCTACTAAATGATCGGTTCCTTGAATCACTTGATTTTCATTATAGATGTTGAGAATAAATTGTATTTCAGCCCCGTTTGCCAAACCAGTTAGCGTAAATTCTATTGTTAGTGATGCATCATTCATTGTTATTTGATATGACCAATCACTTGAAGCTAGATCATAAGAAATACCACCGAGTTCAAGTGGACTATCTAGAACAGCATCATCACCAAAAAATTCCTTAATAGAAATAAACTTCACATTATACATTTCATTACTTGAAGATTGGTTGCCAACCCACCAAATAAAATGTGGACATATTTTAGCTATTTTTATAGTTATATAATCAGTTGTAATAATTATGTCATTAATGTTTTCATTAAAATTAATGCCCTCAGGATTCGCATCCACATTTACAGCAATGGATGGAATTAAAATCACAATCATAATTGCTAAACTAATCACCTGATTTTTACATTTTATCATTTCTTAAACCTTACTTTAAATTTATGAAACTTGACCTACTATCAATTCTAATTAATAATATAATACTGATATCTTTAAACATTTATTAGCAACGGTTGCCTAACTGATTCCATAGTGTTTCGAATAATTAAATAGATTGAATCATTAAAGAAAATTCCAATAAGCACAAAAATTGAAATTATAAGAAAAACTATCTAAAATTCATGACGTTTTTATTTCATTTTCATCTAAAGACATCTACCTGAATGCAATTATTAGTTCTAAAAGGATGAATGCACGAAAAAATTCAATTTAGATCTAATAAAATAGCTTTTGTTTTTTCTTGGAAACCTTTAGGAATCAATTAAGCAACCATTGCTTGAAATTGTTTTTAATTTATTCTGCTCTATATTTATTTAGATAAATAATCGATTAACGATTAAATATCAAAAAATAAAAAAATGAGGTAATGAAAAATGAACAAAAAATTAGTAGCAATAATAATCCCGATAGGAATTGTTGGTTTAGTAGTAGCGTCTATGTTTGTTGTCCCCATAATTAAATATGGAGGAGCCACTGTACCAGTTGTAGAAGGTACTTTATCTTTCGATTGTACACAAGAAGAAACTTTGGATCTTTCGACTGAATTTATAACCCCTAATATCGGTAATGTAGATTTAGTCTTAGAAAATAAAAGAATAAGCGCAATCAATTATGGCTATGATGGTATCAATGGTAGAAATGAAATTGCGGATGATAATCCAAGCACAGATATTTCCCTTGAATTATCCATTGTGTTCGTGATAACCAAAGATGGTGAAGTAGTAAAAGAAATTGATATAGGTGTAATGCATGGCGAAGGTACGCACGATGTTACAATCTTGTTTGGTCCTGAAGAAGGATTAGATGTAGCTGGAACATATGAACTAACTATAAAAATTTCACTAAAATTACATACCCCTGGTACAGATTTAACTTTAGACATTGAACTCGGACCTTTTACATTCGACTTTGACCCAGAGCAAGAGAGCTAAAAACCAATTTCTCCTTTTTCTTTTTTTTTCTTTTATTGTTTAATAATAGTATATAATTAGAAATATACACCAAAAGATACATTTTGCAGTTCAAAGGGAATTAAGAATGCAACAAATGCTTGAATTTATTCCATAAAAAACTTTTAGAAGAATGGTTGGAAAAAAACGACTCTTGTCCAGTGTGCAGCGAGGATATAGTGGAAACAATAGCAGTCGTGTAAGACAGACTCATTAGCATATACATTTGCAAGATATGATGCAATTAATGCACACTCAGACCAAAATCCAATGAAAGACGACCAATGCTCATATACTTGGTTCCAATATTGGTAAGGGAATCACATACAAAAAAACAAAGGGAAGAATTTTTCTTCTCTCTTTTTTTTCACGAAATTTTTCGAAAGTGTTAATTAATTTAGCAGAACTATTTTTCAACTTTAAGACCAAAACTAGTACGATCAACAGAAGGCTCTTCTTGCTCCTTTGCAAAATTCCAAATAATGGATGTGGTGTCTTCGTAATAGATGCCATAAATAGTCCGTTCGGAACCATCGGAAAAAACTGCTACTCCTTCAAAAACTCGAGCGGTAACAAAGCCATTCTCATCAATACGATACCCTAAAAGCTTCTGGGAGTCAAAACGAGTTACTGGTATTTCACTATCAAAAGTCAAGATTGAGTTCACTCCAAACAAATATAGTATTTCATTGCTACTTTATTTACATTACTATTAAAGAGCGGTTTTCTAAAGAGAAAACTTTGAAAGAATAATTGACAGGAAAAAAATGACGTATACCCAACGCGAAAGGGGAAAAGTGTAGAGTCATTAGCAGACGAAGAATCAAAGAAAAAATGACAATCCTAATAAAAAGAAAAAATTATTTAACCCAGAAAGAAACTCTGGAGTAAATAATACGAAATTATTTTTGAACCTAAAATCCAAAACAATCTCGATCGATATGTGGTTGTTCTTGTCCTTCTGAATGATCCCAAGTAATAGAGGGGGCACCCTCATTTTGGATGCCATAAATTTTTCGTTCGGAACCATCGGAAAAAACAGCTGCGCCTACAAAAATTTTAGCGGTGACAGCTCCACTGGCATCAATAGTATAGCCTAAAAGCTGTTGGGATTCAAAGCGAGTTACAGTTAAATTAGTATCGGGTGTCAATATGTTAGGAGCTCCAAACAAATGTTATGAAACAGCGACATAAATAACAATATATATTTTTTCATTGTGGCAGTTAATGCATTACTTCTAAAGATTGAATACCTGACTTAGATAATGTTGAAAGAATGATCGGTAACTGTCTGATAAGAATGGAGCGAATCAGCAAGCACTGTTTTTTATTAAATTATAGCGAGAAACACTCGAGAGTATCAATAAGTGAAAAAATTAAAACAGAGAAAGAAAGCAATTAACAGTTAACAGTTAAAAGACAGATAACAAACACAAAGAAATTAACACCTCTGAGTGCCAAAAAAAGTTAAATAGAAAAAAGAGTACTATTAACTTTACCGAGGAATTTTGTGTCGAGTGAAAAGAGATATTCTATCCTAGTAGCAAGATTTAAAACAGTCGGGCAAAACAACAAACCGCTCTGATAGAGCAGAACACTGAACAAAAAACAATACGAATGGGAATACAAATCCTATCGGTATGTTTTTATAATGAAAAATTCAGTGAACAAAACCGCGAACAATCGCACAACAACAGCAATTGTTGAGCGAAAAGACGCAAAATTACGATAATTGATTAAATTATTGATGCGCTTGGCGAGACAGTGAAGCTCGCTGAGTAAGAGGTAAAAAATGTGACCACCTGGCGCATCGGTATGGGAATAATGATCAAACATTTCTCTCAAACCGAACGCTAATTAAGACGTCTGTTTTTACCGTAGAAGGCCTCACTTCTTCAAGTGAAATCTAGATCTCCATAGTAGGTTCCGACACGCAAACGCCATCTGGGGGATGGATTGGCTCGGACGCCGATGAAGGACGTGGCTAGCTGCGATAAGCGCGGGGTAGCTGCAGGCAGGCATAGAACCCGTGATTTCCTAATGGGAACTCCTAATGCGAACCAATAAGTCGCATTACTCCGTAAGGAGGGGGAACGCACCGGACGGAAACATCCAAGTAGGTGCAGGAAAAGAAATCAACTGAGATGCCCAGAAGTAACGGCGAGTGAAATGGGCATAGGCCAAACTGAATCCCCATACGCAAGTATTGGGAAATGTAGTGTTACGGACTCTCTATTGAGCTCTGCGATGCGAAGCTGAATATTCTGGAAAGCTTAACTAAAGAGGGTGATAGTCCCGTAAGCGTAAACATCCCTGAGTGTGAGAGTATCCTGAATAGCGGGGGTTGGAAATCCCTCGTGAATGGGGCACAACGAGCTCCAAGCCTAAATACGTTCCGAGACCGATAGCGCAATAGTAACGTGAGTGAAAGCTGAAAAGTAACCCGGAAGGGTAGTGAAAAGTGCCTGAAACCAGATGGTTATAGACGTTTGTGGCCCGAAAGGTAAGATCCTCCATGAAGAGAAAGCTGGTGACAGCTAGATCGTTTGGAGGGGACCGGGGTCACAAGTTCCGTCTAGAAACACGGACCAGGGAGGTCATACTTGTGGCAAGCTTAAGTGATGTCAAAAACACGCAAGCGTAGCGAAAGCGACATGCCCGCAGTTTACAAGGGGCGCCGTCTGAAAGGGCGGGAAGTCACAGGTGTGAGACCCGAAACCGGACGATCTACCCCTGAGCAGGCTGAAGCCTAGGGAAACCTGGGTGGAGGGCCGAGCAAGTATTGACGTGCAATTCATGTTTGTTGACTTGGGGGTAGGGGCAAAAGACCAATCTAGTCCGGTGATAGCTGGTTCCCAACGAAGTGGACATAGGCCAGCCTGCTCTGAGATGGAGCATTCGGTAGAGCAATGATTGATGGTTACGGGAAGTAAAATTCTCGCCTGTCAGTCAAACTACGAACGGATGTTTATCGTAGAAGAGTAGAGTCGGGCGTGCGTGCGTAAGGCACGTGGCCGAAAGGGGAATAACCCAGACTATGGTTAAGGTCCCTAAATCTCGATTAAATGCTAAAATTGGAAGGACGTCATTGGACTAAGACAGTAAGGCGGTAGGCTTAGAAACAGCCACCCGCTAAGAAAAACGTAACAGTTTACTTACCGAGTCCTTTGGCTCCGAGAATGGACGGGGCTAAATCGAGTACCGATACCTTAGAATACATTGAAAGATGTAATTTGATAGTTGGGCGATCTGGTTGGGCGGAAGCAGGGCAGTGATGTCCTGTGGACCGATCAGATTTGCAGATCCTGGCGGTAGTAACAGCAAAGAGAGGTGAGAATCCTCTCCGCCGAAAGGGCAAGGTTTTCACGGCAACGTTCGTCAGCCGTGAGTTAGTCGATCCTAAGGGCGCTCTTATCTGCGGCGCTCGAAAGGGAAACAGGTTTAAATTCCTGTACTGCGTGGATACGTCAGAAGCGGCAACGCGAAGATCATTTTCTGACGCGACTGGATAAGCTCTGTAAAGTTATCGCTTTATTTAACTATATAACCCTCAGAAGTACCGTGACGGTGAGAATGAGGTGAAATTAGGAATAGGCTGCCAATAGTGGCGGCTCGAGCTTTTTCCACTCGCCCATGAAAAGGAAAATGATAAGGATTCCACGTAATCGTACCCAGAACTGACACAGGTGTCCCAAGGTGAGAAGCCTAAGGCGTGTTCGATCAACGATGGTGAGGGAAATCGGCAAATTCGCCCCGTAACTTCGGGATAAGGGATGCCTGTGGGCTTGAAAGGGCTCGCAGGTCGCAGTGACAAGGAAGGAACAACTGTTCAATTCAAACATAGCAAACCGCAAGGGTGAAAACCTGTGAACGGTTTGTGAATCCTGCTCAATGCTGGTATGTGAAAGCCGGGTCCAACCGGTCCAAGCACCAGTCAATAGCGGGAGTAACTATGACTCTCTTAAGGTAGCCAAATGCCTTGTCGGATAAGTACCGACGTGCATGAACGGATCAATGATTCCTTCGCTGTCCCCACCGTCGATCGAGTGAACCCACTAGCCAGCGAACAGTCTGGCACCAACCAGCGGGAAGAGAAGACCCCGTGGAGTTTTACTGCAGCCTGTGCCTGTTTTACGGGTAGTTATACATAGTGTAGTCAGGAGCGTCGAACCAAATTCTCAGGGATTTGGGAATGCAACAATGAAACACTGACTTTAACGGCTTGTTTGACTAACTTCTACTTCTGTAGAAGGACAAGTATTGGTGGGCAGTTTAGCTGGGGCGGCTGCGCTTGAAAAGGTATCGAGCGTGTCCAAAGGTTAGCTCAGAAGGGACGGAAACCCTTCGTAGAGTATAAGAATAAAAGCTAGCTTGACAGGGTTCTTTCCCATAGGGAACTCTGCAACGAAAGTTTGGTCTAGCGATCTGTCGATGGATCTCGTTGATTCACGGCAGCGGCAGAAAAATTACCCCGGGGGTAACAGAGTCGTCGCAGGCGAGAGCTCACACTCTCCAGACAAAAAGTTACCTCGATATATAAAGAAAGATCTAGGTTTACGTTCTGGAGGAGGAGTATATCGACCCTGCGGCTTGCTACCTCGATGTCGGCTCTTCCTCTCCTGGCGCCGCACAAGACGCCAAGGGTAGGGTTGTACGCCCATTAAAAGGGAACGTGAGCTGGGTTTAGACCGTCGTGAGACAGGTCGGATTCTTTCTACTGGTTGTGCTGGGAAATTGAGGGTAGGGCAGGGTCGGTACATTGTATGAGATGTACAGATTCAAACTACATGATTAGTTTAGTAATCTCTTATAAGCCAAAGAGAGGACCCCCCCGTCGGCGCCTCTAGTCTACCGGTTATCTGACAAGGTAACGCCGGGCAGCCACGCGCCAAGCGATAATAGCTGAAAGCATCTAAGCTAGAAACGCGTCCTGAAACGAATTTCCCATTCTAACGAAGTTTCGACAATGATTGACTCTTACAAGCTGTTTAGAGTTGTGTTACAATTATGAAAAATTATTTTTTTAGTTGGTCGTTTCGAGCATGGGAATGGCGACATTAACATGTTTTCGTTGGACGAAGGTTCCGATACAAGATCGGTTTGAAAGGAGTGCGGTGTACGCGTCGAGTCTTCGGGCGAGATGCTCAGCCGGCACTTACTTACCACCTAAGCGTGTCATTACCGAAATGGACTTCTAGACCTTAAAGAAGAAGCGAGGGCCGTAGATTCTACAAAATAATTATCAGTTATTTTTTCTTTTCTTTTATCCCCTACAGTCTCAGGTGAGACTAGGGTTACTGATTGAAAAATGGATCTACTTTATTTATTTAAAGTTAACTTGAAGAAGTAACCATTTTTGATCGGATATTTTAAGTTATTCTAAGATTTATTTCTAGTATTAATTTTTTCTCAGTAAAATAGTTAAATTTTTGTTGAATTTATGTATAAGGTATTTGTTTAGAAATTGGAAAAAAATTAGAGGGATAGGATATTTTACTTGCTGAATTACTAAAAATGGAAAACAAGTAAATACCAGGTTATTCCAAGAAGATTCTGCTTAGAATATCTTTTTGGAATCTTTGGTTAATTTCTGTTTTAGTTTTTTCTTTGAACTTGAAGAGAAAGTGTGCACAAAAACCATCTATTATTATTTCCTCTTTCTTATTTATTCGAATATCCCGCAATATCTATAATTCTATTGAATAAATTTAAATCCTAAAGTATGTTTTTGTTTAAAAGAACTTTTAAATCCTATAGAAGAGTATTAGATTTTGGTTTCACAAGATCATTATTTTAAAATTTGATATAGTTTATTATATTTTTTAATTAGGTATTTATCATAAATTAATGAGTCTAAAGCTGTACTAGCTTTTTTACCCAAATGTATAAGTTCTATTTTTTTTATTTTTTTATTAATTATTTTTCTATTAATTAATTTTTTATTAATAATTGAACCTAATTTTAAGTTATCAGTAATCTCTCTATAATTATTTTCATTTAAAAATTCAAAGAATCCTTTTACCAAATCCTTATTTTTAAAGAAATCGAGTATAATCTTAAATTCGAGTAAAGGTTCATCTGATTTCTCTTCAACAAGTTTCTTACATAATTTTATCAAATTATGACTTTCATTACCAAAATTAAAGTCTATAAATTTTCTATGCAACTTGCTTATTAAATGAAGATCGATGAGTTTAATATCTGAATAATCACTTTTTCGACCAATTAAATTTAAGATTTTCTTTATATCGGATATTTCTGAGATGAAGTTTTCGAAATCTACACTAAAATTTGATTTTGATTTATATTTATTTATGAAATTGTTTTTTTTCCATTTCTCTTGTACCAATTTAGTGATTTCTTCATTATTCAGGAATATAATTTCATCTATTGGTGTTCTAGTGTAGAAATGTGCTAATTTTCCAATGATTACTTGTCTTGCGGGTTCAATTACTCTCGCCATCCAACAATTATTGAAGTTATTTTTCACAATTTTATATGGAATCGAAAATGGATTTTGAAAATCTATGTAAAAAGGACCTGCTGTTTTATTTTCACTAATTTTAATCTCAGGTAAATAGCAAATTCTAGTGGTATCTCTAATATTTTTCTTTGAAAATTCAACATAACTTGTATTTCTAGATTTTATAGGTTTTGTATGATATAATGGATAGAACACAAGATTATATTTTGGTCTTATTTCACAATCTTGACTTGCTAAAATTCCATAAGTTGGTTTAAGGAAAGTTTCAATAAATATCGCTTCTCCTTCACCTATAACTCTAGATTGTAGTAACTCAGCTTCATTCTCTAAACTATCTCTACCAATTTTTGATTCAACCAAAATGTCATTTGTAATTATTGGTAAATTCCTAAATATATCTCCTTGTTTAAGTGAAGATTCATTTCTTTTCAATTTGTATTTATAAATTATATCTATCATTGAAATACACATTTTCCTTTAATCAACCAAAATTGGTATTTTTTGTAATGTTTGAAGCGAATAACACAAGCTTTCGTAATAAATATCTACACTCTTCAAATTCCTTTATTTTTGGAATTTCATCATAATACCCTTTCCAATAAACAACATCTAACCAATCATAGTAAAAAAAACCTTTAACAAAAGAGCTAAATAAATAATCATAAGTTAAACAAGAAACTTGAAAAGGAAGGTTAATAGTTAAAAAATTCTCAGAATCGGTCATTTTGCTTTCAAGAGCGACTGCATTGAATCTTTCATAAAGTGTAGCCAAAGTTAATGGTGGATTTCTTATTTCACCTTTCATATCTAATATTTTCCTTATAAAGATAGAGAACATTTCAGGAATTATATATTGAGCTTCTTTCTGTTCTAATAGTATTCTCTAAATACGCTATCTAAGTACTGATTGAAAAACTTTGCAGTTTTTTCAACGTTGAAGTCTTTATTTTCCATACATTCTTTGGAATATAATATCTTCACGAATTCACTAGTTTTTGTTTTAAATTCAAATATAATTTCATCTCTTGATTTAGAAGTAAAAATTTTTGACATCTATATACCCACTAAAATTCCTCATCCAATAATCCTAATTCTTCTTTATAATCTTCTGTTAGGAATTCGATAAAATATGTTACAATCATATTATGCGCATTGTTTAGTTTCATTTCCAATTCATCTGAGTTTATGTTTATATCGAGATTTCCATTTATAAAAATACTTTCGATTTGAAATTTATAGAACTCATCTCGTTCGGGAAGAGATTTAAATCTTAGAATTATCTTTTGGTGGTCTTCCATGGATTCAAATGCTTTAATACCAAAAGTTATATCATTGTATTTTATATCCCAATTGTCTGGTGTTTCAATAGATACAGTAAAGTATTTCTTAAAATTGAACCCTTCTTTTTGAATTGAAAATAAATCAACATAAATCAAATTAATTCCTGAAATAGCAGGAATTTTAATTATTTTATTTAAAATCCTTAGTGTTTTTAGTATCCTTTCTATTTCTCGTTGCCATACATCATAATTAGAAAATCCAAACACTAAGAAATCTTTGCCTAATTCAAATCCATTTTTATTGTCCTTATCTAAGAATCGAATAGGTCCCAGTCCGAAATTTATCTCTCCCTGTCGTGGTACCAGCATAATTTTTGGACTATTTGGATATATTTCCTTTAGTTTTTTTGATATTTCAGACAAATCGGTAATATTCAGATCTTCAATACTACCTGTTAAATTAATTTCAACCTTAAAGTAATTAAGTGTTTTATCAACAAAACGAACAATCCTTTTCATATTAGATAAATCAAATACTTGAATATATTATTTTTTCTATAATATTTCTATTGAGGTTACAATAACCTTTTATATATATTTCAAACAAATTCATAGTTATTTACGGAATTTACTAGCAAATTAATTAAATAAATGCTCTAATACAGCTTTTACTTGTTGTTAAAACATATCATTACTAAACTGTACTTCTATACCTTTAAAGAAGTGGGTGTTGTGTTTCCTACATTTACTCCTGAATAATTAGCTTTCTCAATCCCTTTTTCAAATTCTTCTTCTAGATATTTCATAATTCTCTCTTTATATTTCACATCTATTCGTCTCCAAATATCTTTCTTCTTAATGAGTTTAGAATTTAATTTGAAGGTTTAAAACCTCATCTAAAAAGTAGAATCGAATTATATTACTTTTCCTCATCAATTAGTTCTTTTGCTTTCTTCAATAATAAATGGCCCAATCGATACTGATAAATTAGATTATTTAGTCAGAGATAGTAAAAATTGCTTTCTGAAGTATGGTGAAATAATAGATTTTGATCGTATGGTTCGCAATTTGACTGTTATAATCACTAAAAACGAATATGGACAACGAATACTTACACTAGGTACCTATGAAAAAGGTCGATCTGCTGCTGAATCATTTGCTTTTGCTAGATATTTACTATATCAATCATTATATTGGCACCATACTGCAAGAGCTTCTAGAGCAATGCTCCGAGAAGCTGCAAAATCTGCTTTTAAAGGAAAGGGGGGGCAACCAGATTTATTTCTTAAAGCATTTCAAAATTTACTTGGTGTTAAGAAAAAAATAGCTGGAGGAAATATGATAGCAGTAGATGATATTTTGGACCTTATTGGAAAATATGCTGAAAATGAGTTTGATTTTATTGAAATGATAAAAGCGAGGAATTATTACAAGAGAATACTCACTGTTCACCGGTATCCATTAAATCATAATGAAGAATCAATGTTGAATGATTACAGAAATGCAATAAAGACTAATGCAGATTTTCAAGAGATTTTAAGAAACTCTATTTTAGAGAAATTTCAAAACTTTATAATTAACACAAAATTAAAACGAAAATCAATACTAACAGTTGAAAAAATGAATGAAACTATAAGATTTTTGAAAAAACCTGGTTCAATCTTATGTGATTGTCCTAAACCTCCATACGGATCTACAGTAGGTTTAAAATTTATTCCAGAACCAAAGAAATTGAAAACAAACTACTATAAGAGATTTGAAATTGGTGAAAAATTATCTGATATTTGGTATAGACCATATAATGAGCTAATGAAAATAGTATCAAAAGGAAGAGTTTTTTGTCATCCTGAGATAAGAGATGTTTTATTGGTTTCAATAGGCGAAGAAGGATTGAAAGAATGTTTGCTAAATTCAATTAAAATCACACAATAAATTTAGTTCTGGTATTACTAGTCTAAAATAATCACTTATTACCATTTAACTGAAGCAAAGATGTCCGCATTAAAATGGAAAGGGCACTTGGAATGAATTGGACAACAAAATATCAGAATTCAAGTACTTGCCACCTAAGTATGTCATTACCGAAATGGACTTCTAGACCTTAAAGAAGAATGTGAGGGAACTGAATTAGATGTAAAGGTGTTTCCAAATAAGCATAAATCTGCTTATTATGCTCACTTAACATCTGTTTTCTATTGCTTAAAATGCGGAAAGATAATCTCAGTTAATGTTGTTAAAGGGGGCTAGAGATTCTTTTTTCTTTTATCTTTTTTATGTCTAGTTCAGGTTAGGCTTATTGAATTGAAGAATTGTTTTTGAAGTTGTATCATTTTGAAAATCGTTCACCTCTACCAGGAAATGGAAATTTCAGTTCGCGCAATTCTCGTTTCAAAATTCTCTTGACTTCTCTGTAGGAGGAAATATTTGGTAATTCAATTTGATTTTGTATCTCTTTTAATGTTCCATTAAATCTCTCAAACGTATAGATACAAGCCAATGAAAGGTATGTTGTTCTTTCAGCTAACGAGTACTCGCAATTAGCTTCCTTGCTTGAAGCAATTTTATAGGCTTTTAAAATTAAATCTTGAACTTCAGGCAATTCCCTTAACAATAGTAATGTTCCAAAACAACCTAACCGCAATAAATCCTTAACATCTAGTTCTTTACCAATAATTTCTTTTTTTGCAAATTGGAGGAATTCCACCGCGATTTTACGAAAAATGGTTGTTTTCTCATCATATGTAAGATACGTTTTGATATTTCTGTTTTCCAATGGTTGAGTGTCAAAAACTTCTTCTTTATCCAAATGATCTATCCATTTCTCATAATTAAAAGAGTAAAATTTATTGTTCTCAATCGCATCTAATTGGCGAATGCTATTCAGTGATAGGAAATTTGTTACCAACAAATTTGAAGTAAAGAGGAAAGTATCAAATAAGGATAATTCACTGCAATTAATTGGAATGTCTTCTAGTTCTATTTTGATATTCTTTAATCGTAATTTCTCAAGGTTGTTTGTTTTTTCTAATTCCGCAGAAACACCTAAAGTACAACCATCTGTATCATTACATATGCCTACTAAACTGCTCTCCCACCAAAGTAATTGGAATTCCTTCTTTTTATCTTCCATTTTGTATTCATTCAAGATTTTCTTTGCATTCAGAGCGATTTTCTTTGGAAATTCATACCTTTCTAAAGCAATCCTATAGAAATCTGTACAAAGTTTCCTTGATCCAATTTGTGTGAAATCTCTATTATCAAAATTAATGCATCCAATAATATTGTCCTCTAAAATCACAACAGCTATTGGTTCCTTTATATACATCAAATTATGTTTTTTCAATTTGTTCTCACCAAAACCGGTACTTTCAAATCAATAATGATTTATTTCTAATGCTTAAAAACTTCTTGAGAAATTTATAATCAATAATTTTCAAGATCTTTCAGAAGATGCAAGAAGTGGTCTTCAATCAATTAGAATTTTCCTTTTCTTTTACTTGTCTTAATTTATCCTAGTTGAGATTAGGTTTTAGACTTGAAAAAGAGAATTTTGAGTTTTTAGATTTATTGCATTGTATATTTTACTTGAAGAAGTAATTTTTTCTTTGTTATTATTTAGAAAATGACTGATTCAATAATTGAATAGGCAATATTGCCTACAATAGAGAGTATCCCTGTAGAAAGTGTTACTAAAAGTAAAACATTTCTTATTAGATATCTCTTAGTTGTTGGTTTCTTCTGCTCTTTCATTATCCAAGCATGTTTTTCAAATAATTTTACTATCCTATCCTTATAAATATCAGTACAATGGAAGGAAATATGTAAATTAAATTAGCCAATGTTGTCATCAACAATCCTAGAACCATAAGTAGAACATTCCACATATAGTACTCATTACCTATTGAATAATAGACAGAATGAAATATCCCTATACAGATTGCCATTGAGGATCCTGCTGCAATCATAGTTCCGTTTATTATGTAAAAAATTCGATAATATTTATCAAATGCTTCTCTTCCTTCAATTTCTACTTCCTTTCTTATCTCTTCGTCTTTCTCCTCTTTCCGATCTACTTTTATTATGATTATTCCTCTCCAAATCTGAGATAACATTTCCCATTATTCGTCAAAATTTTGCTCTTCTCTTTTATTGCTTTATCTTTTTTATATATTTCTTTAAGAGTAACTTTAACTATATTGTCAATTTCATTCATATTATTACGAAGATTCTCGATTCTTGTTTACTTAAAATTGAACTACTTGTTATTAATCTAAAAATATTACTCAATACAACTTACAAACCCCTCATCATTTCTAAGAGTTCCAAAATCTCTTTATCCTTTTCTGATAGAAGAAGTGTTTCATAGATAATCTCGTCAAGAGAAGAGAAT